>CALXHS010000086.1 GCA_944388165.1 uncultured Gemmiger sp.
CGTCTGGCTGCCGGTCACATTGTAGGTCGCACCTTCACCTTCCGCGAAGTCATCGCCGCCAACAGTAACATTGGCATTGGTCAGAGGATCGCCGTCATACACCTTGCTGTCCGTAGCACTCGTCAGCGTCACAGACCGCTTTTTAACGGTCAGCTTGCCGGCCTGAGTCTTAACGGAGAACTGATCGGTAACAGTGTTGCCCTCGGAATCCTTCACCACAGCGGTACCGGTTACATTGGAAGTATATTCTCCCGCATCCGTTCCGCTCGCACTGGCGCTCAGGCCTTCCACCGTGTAGGTGTTACCTTCGACCTCAAAGCTCAGCGTTTCGAATCCGCTCACGGAATGCTCGTCGCCGTCGTACTTCGCGCTGTCGCTCTTCGCAACCACCGTGATCTCATACTTGGCATCGCGGTTCGTAACAGTCAGGGTGCCTTCAATCTTGGTGATATTGTAGTTGTCGGCTTTCGTACCTTCGTTCAGCGTGTAGGTGAAGAAGTTCGTGCTGGAGCCAACCAGAGTCTGGCTGCCGGTCACATCATAGGTAGCGCCTTCGCCGTCGACGAAATCGTCACCGCTAACAGTAACATTCTTATTGATCAGCGCAGTGCCGTCGTATTCCTTCGTATCCGTAGCACTGGTCAGGGTGACATTACGCTTTTCGATGCTCAGGGTGCCAGGCTGCGTCTTTACGCTGAACTGGCCGGTAACATCGTTGCCGTCCTCGTCCTTCACAACCGCATCGCCAGTCACATTAGCGGAATATTCGCCCGCGTCCGTTCCCTTCGCTTCTGCGGTCAGACCGCTCACAGTATAGGTTTTGCCTTCAACCTCAAAAGTATCCTTGACAATACCGCTCACCGTATGCTCAGAACCGTCATACTTCGCGGTACCGCTATTTGCAGTCACCGTGATCTCATACTTGGCATCACGATCAATAACAGTCAGCGTACCTTCCCGTTTGGTGATGTTGTAGTTATCCGCCTTCGTACCGTCATTCAGGGTATACTCGAACTCGTTCGGGCTACTACCCACAACGGTCTGGCTGCCAGTCACATTGTAAGTAGCGCCTTCATCCTCAGCAAAACCGTCTCCGCCAACAGTAATTCCATTGTTGGTCAGCGGAGTGCCGTCATACTGCTTGGAGTCCGTGGCGCTGGTCAAGGTAACGTTACGCTTTAAAACAGTCAGCGTACCAACTCTCGTGCTGCTAATTTGATAGTCGCTTTCGAGAGCAGTACCAGTCCATGCCAGGGTATACGTATTGTCCGATACACCCGCGTTGGTCTGGGTGCCAGTCACCGTAAAGGCAACCGTTTCACCGTCAACCAAGCCTTCAACGCGGCCTCCCGCAGTCAGCGCCTGACCGTTATAGGTGCGTTCCTCGCTATCAGTAATAATCTGAATGGGCTTCGGAGTAACAGACAGAGCGCCATCCCTCAAGGTAATTGCAAACTGTTTGGTGACGTCCTTACCCGAAGCATCGGTAATGGTTACGGTTTCAATCTGATTTTTACCGCTATCACCCACATGAATGATGTCGTTCTCCAACGGCTTCATCACAGCGTTGGCTTTGTATCCGCTCGGCAGAGCCTCTTGATTCTCGATATACCAATTTTCATCAGGGACTACCAGCTTCTGTCCGTCATATACCTTGCTGAAGTCTTTCGCCTGAATGGTAAGGGGCGTCTGCTCCGCAAATACAGCCTCATAGGTTGCATCCGCCTGGACGTTCTGCGGAGCGTACAGTGCCTCATCAGACAGGTAATCCTGGGCATCCTTCAGGCGCCAACCAACGAAATACCAGCCTTCTTCCGCTACAGCCGTAGAGCCCTCAGCATTTTCGCCAATTTTAACCTTTTCTTCCTGGACGGTAACAGTGCCGCCTTCCGTGGCCACATACCGCAGGGTTGCTTCCGCACGTTCCCAGTTCGCAACAAAGGTCAGATTGCCCGTAGACCCCTGGTCAACGGAAACATTTTTTGTAGGTTCATCAATTGCACCGGTAGACACACCTTCCGTTGTCCAGCCGGTGAAGGTGTACCCTTCGCAGGTCGGTTCAGCCAAAGGGAAGGTAGGCGTTTCGACAGTATAGGTAGTGGGGTTATTCGGCATCACTACCTCTGCCTCTGCGTCCTCCAGACCTTCTTTGTAGGTGATGGTAAAGTCCGCCAGTTTCAGTTCAAACCTGACATACGTAACAGGTTCCGTGAAGGTAACACGCTGGCTATCGCTTCCCGCCAGAGTATATCCCTGACGCAGCAGATCATTCAAGATCTCGCCATCTGCGCGAATCGTCTGTGTCTGTGCTTCCGGAGTCAACTCTTCGCTCGACCCCTTCACATCCTCATTGTACACATACTGAACGACATACTTATGGTCTGCCGCGGAAGAATACACAAAGATAACCGTATTATCCGCGCCGCGTTCCAGCGTTATTTCTTTAGTAACAGCATCGGGCCAATACCCTGCATACTCACCTTCCGGTGTTTTGGCTTTCACAGTATACGTCGCTCCGACGGTACCGCTGCGAGTATCCGACGGCGCCACTTCCGTGCCGTCTTCGGTCTGGTATTTTACCGTATACTCTACCGTATTCTTCAGGGTCAGTTTGGCGTAAATTGTGGTGTTCTCGGTAATAGGCTTATTGAAGTCGTAGAGTTTCGTATAATCGGCGTCTTCATACCAGCCGTTAAAGGTATACCCCGCCGGCACATCCGGAATAAACGATTCCACCGTTCCGTTATACACAACCGATTCGACCGTATCCTGCATGCCTTCAACGCTGTAAGTGAATGTTACAGTCAGTTCAGGCATTTCCCAATCCGCATACAGAACCAAGCCTGTAGGCATTTTGCAGTCGCCCTCATAGAGCACGGTGTGAGCAGGGTCGGTATACCAGCCCTTGAATTCAGCATTTTCCGGCACGTTCTGCTTTGCTTCGGCCTCTTCAAGCTGTGCAGAAAAATCCACACCGTACTTCAGGTTATAGGTTCCCAGTTCCTCGCCGCCCAGACCATAGAGGGTCAGCGGATACTCATTGGCAGAATAATAGAAATAAAATTCCGTCTCGTTTTTCCCCAGCTCATACCAACCGGTATTTCCGCTTTGCCAGGGACTAACACTGGTATAATACCGCTCGTAACCAGTAATCGGAAAATATTCCTCGTCATAGGTCAGACTGCCATCGAAATCAAGACGTGTGGTCGTATATTCACGGAACTTTTTACCATTAGACAATGGATCCGTGATCGTACCTTCCGGATCTTCTACGTAATAATGGAGATACCGTGTCGTACCAGAACTTTCTGTACGTACGCAACGCATGTCTTCACCAGGCATGTTATTTTGATAAACAGTTTGCGTATTACTCGTCCAACTCCACTGATACGCCGCATGCTGGGAATTTGCACCAACATTGTCAATCCACCAGTCACCAATGTAAGCACCGTACTTTTCTGTCAATCGAGTGATTTCTTGGTCCCATGAATCAACAAAGATCAACGTATACTTATTACGTGTGTATTTCACGTTGATAACAGTGGAGCCGTCCGCCGCCACAGTCGCCGAGGTGCTATTAGCAAAGGTAAAGTGCTGGGTGTCAAACCCGGTCGGCTTTGGGGAATTGCCGTCAGCACTTACAGTGGTGCCAACCTGTGCGGTAGCCGCAACACTGCCCGCATAGGAGTAACCGTCATCATCCGCATTTTCGGTAAAGTAGGCGAGGGTGTAGCTCACGCTCGCAGGCGTCCATTTGGCATAGACCGTCACATCGCCGGTCAGGGTAATGGACTCCGGTGCTTCCTGCGTGCAACCTGCATCGGTATACCAGCCGTCGAAGGTATATCCCTGACGGGTGGGCTGCGGTTCCCACGTTGCCGGGGTTGTTACATAACAGCTTTCGGTATGGGTGTGTTCCGTTTTAGTACATACCAGCTCCCACCATTCGAACCCCAAAAAGCTATGCCGCTCGTAGCACGGCTCTGCATTATAGGTATGCGTATGCTCTTCCAGGCCGCAGGTCCGTTCAGTCGATCCTGCCGTCTTGCTATAAACGGACACACTCTGCTCGTACTTTCCAGTCTGGGGTTCCACATAGCTGCCGCCCTGGGAATCATAATTCAGGGTATAGGTATTACGGGTATAATTCACCGTAACAACCAAGCCTTCGGCATTCAGCGGCAGCTGGGTGATTTCTTCGGCAGTAAAGCCTTCCGTATCTCTGGCTTCAGCTTCGGTCATATCGCCATAGCGGCCGCTCTTAGTCTCCGACTCTTCAGTCGTCCCGCCATCCAAACTTTCATACACATGCTTGACCGTATACGAAATGTTTTTAGGCGTAACAATCACCGTCACCTCATAGGTGCCGTCCGCCACACCACTGAGGTCAGCCTTAATATGGGTGCCATCCAGACTGAAGACACCGCTTCCGCCTTGGAGAGCAATATCATAATATTCCAGCCCCGAAATTTTGGGGGCAATATCAATGTCAACAGCGAAACCGGTTTCCGCATTATACTCGACAGTATCCGCTGCCGCCACAGTAAGCTGCTGGTCATCAATATAGTTGACCTTTACAACCTTGGAGCCTTCCGGCACAATATCCACATCTTCAAAGGTGCCGACAAACCTGGAGAAAAGGGAAATGCCCGGCGCGGTTTTGCGCACAGCCATGTAGCCTTCCGCCACTTTGTAAGTCAGGGTAATATAAGCCGCGTCATCTTTGAAAGAATCCATAGAGACGGAATCCGCCTGTACAAACTCCAGGCCTTCCCGCTCATAGGCCAAAGCGGAAGCATCATACACACCGTCTACAAAATCCTCCGCAGACAGCGTATATTCGATATCTTCATCGGCAAAGGTACCGATCTCGGTTTCCAGAACATGGGTTACATACAGCTTGTAACTCTGGGGTTCCGGAGTGGGAGTCGCAGTGGGCTCCGCGGTGGGAGTCGCGGTCGGCTCCGCGGTGGGAGTCGCAGTGGGCTCCTCAGTGGGAGTCACAACAGGCTCCTCAGTGGGAGTCACAGCGGGCTCCTCAGTGGGAGTCACAGCGGGCTCCTCAGTGGGAGTCACAACAGGCTCCTCAGCGGGAGTCACAACAGGCTCCTCAACGGGAGTCTCCGCAGGCTCCTCAACGGGAGTCTCCGCAGGCTCCTCGGCGGGAACCTCAGCCGGCTCCTCCTCAACAGGCACAGATTCGCCTTCAGCACCGGTCTCCTCAGCCGGCTCGCTGGTCGGCGCAGGTGTCGCCGCGAGTTCATCGTCGGCAAAGACCTGGACCGGCGTCAGGGAAGCCAGCATCGCAAAGACCAGCAGAACGCTGATCACGCGGCGTGCCTTGAACCATAACTTGTCCATGAAATTCTCCTTTCCGAGCGTTTCCGCCCTGCACTAGTTACCCCGAAACGGGGCAATTCATGACTTTATGAAGCTATTATATACGTCCTCGGTCACAAAATGGTCACAACTTTCCCGCAAAGCCCCCGCCGCCGCCGAAAAATCTTCTGAATTCAGAAACTTTTTTCCGTATTTTCGGCGACTTTCTCGTTTTGTAACTATTTTGTAATCAATCTATCACATATTCACGTACATTCCTCCGTACCCATAGAAGGATATATTCCACTGCCACAGAAACGGAGGTCGCCATGGATTCCCCCATTCTTTTGGTTCATGATACGTTCCGCTCCGCCGTCCCATCCCACCGTGAAGAAGCACTGAAGCAACTGGCCTGGACCTGGCTGCGCATCGCCATCGGTCAGACCTGCCCATGAGAGCCGCCATCTACTGCCGCCTGAGCAAAGAGGACGAAGTCCTGCCCGGCAGCGAAGCCCAGGAATCCGAAAGCATTCAGAACCAGCGGGCCATGCTGCTGGAATATGCCCGCCGGCACGGCCACGAAGTTACACATATATATTGTGACGAGGATTATTCCGGCATCGACCGCACCCGGCCGGACTTCAACCGAATGCTCGAAGCCGCCAGAGCGGGAGAGTTTGAATTGATCCTGGTCAAGACTCAGTCCCGTTTTACCCGGGATATGGAACTGGTGGAAAAGTATTTACACGGCCTGTTTCCTTTGTGGGGCATCCGGTTCATCGCGGTGGTGGACCACGTGGACACCGACGATACCGCCAATAAAAAGAGCCGCCAGATCAACGGGCTGATCAACGAGTGGTATCTGGAAGACCTGTCCGCCAATGTGCGGTCGGTGCTGACCCACAAGCGCCGGGCGGGGCAGTACATCGCGGCCTTTCCCCTGTACGGCTACGCCAAGGACCCCGCCGACCACAACCGGCTGGTCATCGACCCCGAAGCCGCCGGGGTGGTGCGGCGGATCTTCGGGATGTACCTTTCGGGGCTGGGCACCACCCGCATCGCCCAGGTGCTGAACCGGGAAGGCCTGCCGCCCCCGGGGCGTTACCGCCTGCTGAAAGAGAACCATCTACCTTATTATAATGGAAAGCACGCCGGGGAAAGCTGGAGCAAAGCCACTGTCCACCGCCTGCTCACCACCCGCACCTACGCCGGGGACCTGGAGCAGGGCCGTCACCGCCGGATCAGCTACAAGTCCTCCAAAACCATATGGCTGCCCCGCGGCCAGTGGATCGTGGTGCCCGGCACCCACCCGGCCATCATCGACCGGGAAACCTTCGACCGGGTGCAGCAGATGCTGCACAGCGGCGCCCGCAGCGGCACGGGCGGCAGCATCCATCCGCTGGCAGGCCGGGTGGTCTGCGGACTGTGCGGCCGGGTGATGGAGCAAACCGCCTCCGGCCGTAAGGGGGCGGACGGCAGCCGCACCCGGTATTTCCGCTGCCGTACCGCCCTGCGAGACCGCACACTCTGCCCCGGTCAACCTTATCTGCCGGTCGCCGCCTTGGAAACAGCGGTGCTGGCGCGTATCCGGGCACTTCTGGGACCTTACCTCGACCCGGAAGATCCGTCTCTCTGCCCGCCGGGTCCCGATGAGGACGCTGCAGAAAGAGAAAAGCGTCATCTGCACACCGAGCTGGAACGCCGCCGGGCCGCCGTGGAGGCACTGTATCTCGACCGTTGCGGCGGCGTGGTGGAGGAAGAGGAGTTTCAGACGCTGCATCGCCGGTTCCGTCAGGAAATCACCCAGCTGGAGCAGCGTCTGCACGCTCTGGAATCCGCCCCCGCACCGGAATCCGCGTCGGCTGCCCGGCAGCGCCGGCTGCGGCAGGCCGCCGCCCTGCCGGTACTGGACCGGGCGCTGGTCAGCCTGCTGGTGGAAGAGGTGCGGGTCTATCCGCCGGAAAGCGGCACCCGAAAGGTGGAGATCCGCTGGAAATTCTGAGCCCGGCGTGGATGGTGCTGTCCCGCCCAGGTGGGATAGACCTCGCCCGAAGCCACCGTGGCGATATATTCCTGAAAGCTCACCGTCACGTTGCGGGCGTTTTCTGTGGGGCGGCCCAGGTGCACCGTGATGTTCTTGGGGATGACCACCTCCTGCAGCACCCGCCCCTGCAGTCCGGGACAGTTACCCGCCGGGGCAGGTCCGCTGCCGCCCCGGCCGGAAAACAGCGGGTGGGGCGGAATGCGCACGTTGCTTTCCTGGGTGATGCGGGCGGATTCCACCGCACCGTCGGCGGGCAGAAAGGCCAGCCGGGCCACCGTCTGCTGGCCGTCAAACACCTGCACCCCCTCCACCCGCACGGTCTGCCAGCCGTCCTTTTCGGCCACCAGGTCGTACACGGCATAAGGCCGCACCGTGGTATTTTCTTCATCCAGGCTGTATGAGCGGTCCGGTGCAGCCAGACCTTCCTGCAGGGCGACGCCGTTTTCGTCGGTTTCCAGGCGGGCGGCGGGCACCCCGGTCTCATCCAGAATGGTCACCCGCACCCCCGCCAGCGGCGCGGCCTCTTCGGCCAGGGCCGCCGCGATCCATATACTGCCAGTGGGCATAGATAACACCTCCCTGCCCACAGGATATGACCGGGTCTGCCGCCAGGTGTCCTGCGGCGGGAAAATTCGCCGCCGGGTACTCTTCCCATTTTTCCGGGTTTGCGCTATACTGAAAGAAACAAATCCTTTGGGGGTATACGAAATGCGCCATACCATCGAAAATGAATATATCCGCCTCACTGTGGACACCCACGGCGCCGAGGCTGTCAGCGTCATCAACAAACACACCGGGGCTGAGATGCTCTGGCAGGCCGATCCCGCTGTGTGGGCCCGCCATGCGCCCATTCTGTTCCCCTATACCGGCAAGCTCACCGGCGGTAAGATGCTGGCCAAGGGCGTGGAATATACCGGCGGCCAGCATGGCTTTGCCCGGGATGTGGAGCACACCCTGGTGAACCGCACCGACGACAGCCTGGTGTTTGAACTCACCGCCGACGCCCAGACTTTGCAGAAATGGCCCTACGCCTTTGTGCTGCGTTCCACCTTCACCCTCAACGGCAAGACGGTCTGCCACACCCTGACGGTGGAAAACCCGGTGGAAGAGCAGCTGCGCTTCGGCATCGGGTATCATCCGGCCTTCGCCATCCCCTTTGACGACAAGCACACCACCGAGGACTACGAATTCCGCTTTGATGAGCTGGAAAGCCCCCTGTGCGTGAGCTGCCTGCCCAACGGCCTGCTGAACGGCCGGGACTTCCACTATCTGGGCCGCAACATCAAGGCCGTGCCCCTCACCGACCACCTGTTCGACAACGACAGCTACTGCATGGTGAACCTGCGCAGCGCCAACCTGGCCATTGTGGAGAAGGACACCGGCCGCAAGGTCTCCTGCAACATCGAAGGCTACCCCTATGTGCTGATCTGGTCCAGCCCTGCCAAGCCGGTGCGTTTCGTCTGCATCGAGCCCTGGCACAGCCTGCCCGGCGAGGAAAACGGCCCCATGGAGTGGGAGCAGCGCCCCTGTGCCGCCAGCCTGGCCAAGGGCGAGACCTGGTCCACCACCCTGTGCACCACCTTTGACCGCTGATGGTTTCTGTTCGTGACCACCGCCGCGTCCGCTTCTGGGCGCTGATGGGTGCGCTTCTGGGTGCGGCGGTCTTTCTGATTTTGTACGGCGTGCGGGTCCTGGACCCCACCAACGCCGACTGGATGCTGGCCGCCGGGGCGGACCCGTCCCAGCATTATCTGGGCTGGGTGCAGTACCGCCACAGCGAATGGCACCTGCCCTATCTGGGCATGTCCTATGCCACCGTCTATCCCCACCGCATCAGCGTGCTGTACACCGATTCCCTGCCGCTGTTTGCAGTGTTTTTCAAGCTGCTGGACCCCATTCTGCCACAGACCTTCCAGTATTTCGGCTGGTGGGGTCTGCTTTGCTTTGCCCTGCAGGGGGCCCTGGGCCAGTGTCTCATCGCCCGGCTGGGGGCTGTGCGCACCCATGTGGGGCATGCCGCCGCCCTGGCCGGGGCCGGTATCCTGGTGCTGTTTCCCGCTTTGCGCATCCGCATGTTTGCCCACACCGCCCTGGCGGGCACCTGGCTGATCCTGGCCGCCCTGTGCCTGTGGGCTTTTGCGGACACCCTGTGCCCCACCCTGCCCAAAGCCTGCCTGTGGTGGGCGCTGCTTGGGGTGCTGGGCGCGGGCATCCACCTGTATTATCTGCCCATGATGGGCATTGTCGCCGTAGGCTGTGCCCTAGGCGCGCTGCTGCGCCGCCGGGGTGCGGCCTATGCCTTGCTGCCCATCGTCACATTCTGTGCTGCGGCGCTGGCCGAACTGGTATTGCTGGGGGCTTTTTCCGGCAATTATTCCGGCACCTCGGCGGGCTGGCTCAACGGGGCCGACCTGGCAGACCTCTTTGTTCCCGGCTTCGACGACGGCTTCGAATCCTACATTTACATCGGGGCCGGGGCGGTGCTGGCCTGCGTGCTGGCCCTTTTTGCCGGGGCGGTGCGGTTCGTCCGCCTGAAGGACCGTTCCGCCGCTCTGCGCCGTCTGGCTCCCTGGCTGGTTTCGGCAGCGGCGATCGGGCTGCTCAGTGCCTTTGCTTCCATGTCCGACACCATTACCTTTGCCGGACACGCCCTGTTCACCCTGCCCATGCCCGGCTTTCTGCTCAGTCTGTGGACCATGTTTTCCTCCTGTGCCCGGCTGGCCTGGCTGCTGGGCATCCTGCTCATCGTTTTGGCCGCCGGTATCCTGATGCGGGTCTGCGGCCCCCGTGCCGCCCTGGCGGTGCTGGGCATCTGCCTGGCGGTGCAGGCGGCAGGGCAGTGGTCTTCCCTGACCGCCACCGCCGCCGATTACCGCAGCGAAGAGCGCTATACCTACACCTCTTCCCTCACCGATCCCGGCTGGCAGGCCGTGGCGGACAGCGGCAAGATCCGGCATCTGGCCTTTGCCTCCCTGGACAGCGGTTCCTCCACCTTCTGGGGCTGCGCCGTTCTGGCAGCGGAGAACGACTGGACGCTGAACAGCTTCTATCTGGCTCACATGGATACTGCCACGGCGGCGGACAGCATCCCCGCCCAGCTCAATGACCCGCAGCCCGCCACCCTGTATGTTTTTTCCAGCCGGGGGGATGAACTGCGCCGGGAGATGTACGGCCTGAACTATTACCGCCTGGACGGCGTATTGGTGGGCAGCTTGGAAGAACTTCCCCTGCCCGCCGCCGAACCCGCTTCGGATACAGTGGCGGTGGACCTGAGCACCCTTGGCTTTGCACAGGATTCCGCCAGCACCCATGATGCCGACGGAGGCATCACCCTGGCCGGCGGCGAGAGCGTATCCGGCGCGGGCTGGACCCTGCTGCCGGGGCGGTACGTCTGCACCATCCGGGGGGAAGGGCTGGACCACTGCTATGTGCGCAGCGGCTACCATCTGGAAAAGCAGCCCTACCAGGCGCTGGACATCGTTTTTCTGGAGGGCAACGCCCAGGTGGTGTCCTTCCAGTTTGATCTGGGGCAGAACGCCCACGGCTGGGAGTTTGCCGTGCACACCCTGGACGAACGTTCCCTGCGCCTGACCGAAGTGACCCTGACCAAGATCAGTTGAAAGGAGGCGGCTTATGCCGTCCGGCAAACACACATTCTCCCTGACGGGGCTGCGCCGGCACCCCGCCCTGCTTGTGCTGCTGGCAGCGGAACTGCTTTTGCTGGTGCTGGCTTTCCGGAATGCCCTGCGCCCGCTGCCCGACCTGACCTTCACCCCCGACACACTGGAAAACTGGACGGTGGAAACCGAACTGACCGCCGACGAAGCGGGCCGCGTGGGGGTGGGGACCGCCGGGACCGCCGCGGAGGAGACCCTGTTCTCCACCCCGGAACTGCAACTGCCAGCCGGGTATTACCGCATCACCGTGCGGTACCGGGCCGAAGCCTGGCTGGATGAAGAGGGGCATATTGCCCTTCCCAGCTTTTCCTCCTACACCGAACAGAGCGGCACCCTGTGCACCTACGAAGGGCATCTGGACCCCGGCACCGAAAGCCAGACCCTGGATCTGTGCGTACTGAAAAAAAGCACCGACGCCCGGCTGCTGCTGCGCGGCAACGGCGCGGTGTTCTATCTGGAAAGCCTCTCCATTGCCCCCAACCGTGCCCTGATGCTGCTTCTGGCCCTGGGCACCCTGCTGTTTCTGCTGGCCGCCGATCTGCTTTTGCTGCGACTGCTGCCGGGCAGTCCCTTTGCAGTATCGGTGCCGGCCAAGGCGGCGGCTCTGGGCGTTCTGGGCATCACGGTGCTGGCCTGTCTGCCCCTTTTGCAGAACAACGGCGGCATGGGCGGCCACGACCTGTATTTCCATCTGCAGCGCATCCAGGGCATTGCCGACAGCCTGGCCGAAGGCGAGTTCCCGGTGCGGCTGTACCATAATGTAAAGAGCGGCTACGGGTATGCCCCTTCCCTGTACTACGGCGAACTGCTGCTGTACATTCCGGCGCTGCTGCGGCTGGCCGGGCTGGATCTGCGCCTGTGCTACCAGGGGTACCTTTGGGGCGTGACTCTGGCCACCGCCCTGGTATGCTACCGCTGTCTGCGGGAAATTTTTGACCGCCGGGCTCTGGCGCTGCTGGGCTGTGCCCTGTTTGTGCTGTCCCCTTATCGGCTGGTCTGCATTTATGTGCGGGCAGCGATGGGCGAATACACCGCCCTGCTCTTCCTGCCCGTCATCGTGCTGGGCCTGTGGCGGCTGTACACCGGCCGGGGCCGGGCCTGGGTGCTGCTGGCGGTGGGCTTCAGCGGGCTGCTGCAGACCCACATCATCACCCTGATCCTGACCACCCTCACGGTGTTTTTCCTGGTGCTGGCCCTGTGGCGCAAGACCTTCCGCCGTCCCGTTCTGCTGGAATGGGCCAAGGCTGCCGGCGCCTGTGTTCTGGTGAATCTGTGGTTCCTGGTGCCCTTTGTCAGCATGGCAGGCGGCCGCCTTTCCGGTGGGAGTTCCGGCCTGGACCAGCCCGGTCTGACTCTGGCCCAGCTGCTGACCCGCGGCGAAACCGCCGTGTTCGGGCTGGCGCTGCCTTTGGGCGGTGCCTTGCTGCTGGCGGTATACCTGATGGTTCCCCCTGAAAAAGGCCCCCACCGCACCGCCGGGCTGTGCGTCCTGGCCGTGGGCGCCTTTGCCCTGTTCGCCAGCACCGACCTGTTCCCATGGCAGACGGTGGTCCGCCTGCCGGTGCTGGGCACTTTGCTGGGTTCCATCCAGTTCCCCTGGCGTTTTTTGGGCCTGGCGGCCATGGCGCTGGTCCTGGCCTCCGGCTGGGCGGTGCAGGGGCTGCGCCGGGCCGGGCAGATCGCCGCTGCCCGGGGTGCCGGTGCTGCGGTTCTGGCCCTGACCATGCTGTTCTGCCTGCAGTTCCTGCCGGAATACATTCCCCTGGAATCCGGCGGATATGTAGGAGACCCGTCCCAATGGATGCTGCTGGAAAATGCCAATCTGGTATGGCCCATGGATGATCTGTACCTGCCTGAGGGCGCCGAACCCCAGGGCCTGGGCTATACCGCCGCCGAGCCCGCCGATATCCGGGTGGAAGACATCACCCGGGACGGCCGCACCACTTATGTGGAGTGTTCCACCGACGGGGCGGAAGGGTTCCTGGATCTGCCCCTGCTGTACTATCCCGGCTACACCACCGACACCGGCACCCTGTACCGCTCTCAGAGTGGTCTGGTGGGGCTGGCGGTGCCCGCCGGTTTTGAGGGCACCGTCACCGTGACCTGGCAGGAGCCCAAGCGCTGGCTGGCCGCCGATCTGGTCTCGCTGGTGAGCATCGCGGCTCTGGCGGGCCGCGCCCTCTACCGCCGCCGCAAAAAGGCGTAAGACAAAAAAATCCCCCGCGCTCTGCACACAACGGCAGAACGCGGGGTTTTTGTTTTATAGCCAGATCCAGCAGTAGACGTTCATTTCCCGCTGCTGCTGGGGCGTCAGGTCCATGGCCATCAGCTCTTCCCGCAGCTGGTCGGCCAGTTCAGGGCGGCCATAGGCACAATCGCCGAGCAGTCCCCAGTCCAGTTCAGCCCCTGCCTGCACCCGGTCCAGATGGTCCCGGATGCTGATCCGCTCAAGATTGGTACCGCACAGCACGCAGAAGGACACCATGGCGGCCAGCACCCAGATGCGCACCGCCGGGAGTTTTCGCCACAGGCGCAGCAGCGCCAGCACGGCGGCCAGGCCCAGCACTCCCAGGCACCACGCCGAGGTGATCCGCCGGGGCGTCAGCCCCCACAGCCGGATATACACCCCCAGCTTGGCGGCGGCCAGGCCCACAAATCCCAGCCCGAAGGCACAGAACAGGGTCAGCAGCACCCGGCGGCGGCCGGGACGGTCCACCGGCGCGGGGCTGAGGAAATGCAGCGCCGCCAGCACGGCGAAGTCCAGCACCAGCACCCGGCACAGTTCCCAGAATCCGCCCACCGCAAACTGGGATGCCTCTACCGCTTCCAGGGGGACAGGCGCCCCCAGGGCAACGGCAAATTCACCGCACTGCACCGCGAAAAACAGGGCATACACCGCACACAGGCCCCCCACCGCCAGGTTGGCGGTCAGGTCGGGCAGGCGGGGCGCCCGGCCCAGGGCGCGGTAGAAGCCTTCCTCGGTGATGGGCGGGGTACGGCGGCGCAGACCGCCCCCCACCAGACCGAACAGCCACATGCCCACGGGGATGGAGAGCACCAGGGCCACGGTGTCATACAGGTCCCAGTTCCACTGCAAGGGCCGCAGCAGCCCGTCCACCAGATTGCCGAAGGCTTCGTCCGCCGCGGCCAGCTGTCCGGCAGCGAACCACACCAGCAGCAGCGCCAGCACCACACCGGCCAGGGCCTCCCATATACGGCGGCGGGAAGCCGTCCGGCACCGCACCCAGCCCATCAGCAGCTCCCACCAGGCCCGCAGCCGCAGGAAGAAACTGCTCCAGGGCAGGACGAACACCCCGGTGAGCCCGTCCAGCACGATCATGGCGTTGGCTTTGCCCGCCGCCTGCATGCCGGTGCGGCAGAGGACGAAATAGATCGCCGTCATGTGCCAGACCATGGGCTGCCAGGTACGCAGCACGTCGTTGTGAAGGGCATAGAGGTGTATAGCCAGCCCCTGGGCCAGCCAGCAAACGCCCCAGAACCAGGTTTCCCGGCTGCCTTTGCGGCCCAGGGCCCGGCTGAACAGCTCCACCGCCGCCATGAACAGCACCGGAAACACCAGATACCCGATGCTGCGGGAGCTCCCCATAAACACATATTTGGTGTAATACCAGGCCAGCGGATAGCTGATCAGGGCCGCCAGCCCCCACAAAACCCGGCCGCCGGGCAGGGCTTGAGGCACTGCGGGCAGATTTTGGGGCGCACTTGAATAGAGGGGACGCCCGGCGCCCTCTTTGTTGATATTTTCCATGATATTACCCTCTGTATAATTTTATCTGTCCGTCTCTTCGGGACGGTATTCCAGCAGGTCGCCGGGCTGGCAGTCCAGTTCCCGGCACAGGGCTTCCAGGGTGGAGAAACGCACCGCCTTGGCCTTGTTGTTTTTCAGGATGGAGAGGTTGGCCGGGGTGATGCCCACCTTTTCGGCCAGTTCCCCCGCCCCCACATGGCGGCGGGCCATCATCACATCCATGTTCACGTAAATGGGCATGCTGCCTTCTCCTTTACACCGTCAGGTCCAGTTCGTCCTTCATTTCCACCGCCTGGCGGAAAGCGTTCATGATGACCCGGACGATGAGAGCCATGAACCCGGCGCACAGCCCCAGGGAAAAGACGAAGGGCAGACGCAGCAGCAGGCCCGCCGGGGTGCACAGGAAAGCCGCCCCCGCGCAGCACCAGCTGATGCGCCACAGGGCGGTGACGTTGGCGGGCACGAACACCGCCCCGCTCTGCACCCGGCCCAAAAAGCGGTAGAGGTTGTACAGGGTGGCAAAGGCCAGGGCGGCACACAGGTACCCAAGACCCAGCAGCCCGCCCCGCAGCAGGGCCAGGGCGGCGCTGCCGGTGTAGTCCCGCAGGGCCCACCCTACCAGCTGAGGCCCGCACCCCACCATGATCAGGCAGATGATCCCCATGCACAGGGTGCTGAACTGGCTCAGGGCGATGCTTTTGTCCCGTCCGCTGCGGGACGGCGTTGGGTTCGGCATATCCACAAGTCCCCTTTCGGTTTCTGTTCTGACACTACCATACCACAGGACATATCGTTTTGCAAGTGTTTTTTATTGTTTTTCAATATATTTTTTTCGTTTTTCAGTTCGCAAGGGCAAAAAACAGCCCGCCGGGCAAGGGCGGGCGCGAATTTTTTCAGTTGTCGGCCAGGGCGGTATCCATCACCCAGTCGGCCTTTTCCTCCACTCCGAAGGCGGAGAAATACCCTTCCTCCAGGGGAATCCAGCAGCGGCGGAAGTTCTCGTACCGGCCCCCTTCCCGCGCCTGCAGGCGGCGGGCCTGGCATTCCGGCGGGCAGGTGACAAAAACCGTCAGGTCCTGTTCTCCCAGGTCGGGGTGGTGGCTGTAACTGCCTTCCAGCACCAGAAGACCGCCCCCGGGCAGGAGGTTCCCGGCGCCGAAGGTCCCGGCGTGGCAGTTGTAGGGGCGGCAGAGAACATCCCGCCCCGCCCGCCAGGGGTCCAGCACCTCCCCCCGCAGCCGTTCAAAGTCCATGTTGGCCGCGGGGATGGTCCGCCAGCCTTCCGGGCGGCGGTCAAAGGGCAGGTAATAATCGTCGGTGTGCACCACCGGGCAGCTCAGTTCCCGGCCCAGGGCTGTACCCAGGCCGGTTTTGCCCCTGCCGCAGCGGCCGTCCACCGCCAGAACGACCGCACGGCCGCTTTTTGCCAGTTCCTCCGCCCTGCGGCGCAGTTCCGGCGGCAGGGTACCGGGGGCGGCGTTCAGCCGGCGGTTCACTGGGTGATGGCCGCGCACAGGCCGTCGTACATCCGGTCCAGTTCGGGCATCATGGCCACAGCGCCCTCCCAGTCGTCGGCGCGGAAAGCCGCCACCTGCCGGGTGAGCAGGTCAAACAAGGCGGTCATGGAGAGATTGCCGCAGACGCCCTTCATGGTATGGGCGGCGGCCAGGGCCTTTTCCTTGTCCCCCGCCGCGATGGCTTCGGTGAGGGCGGCGTGGTTGGGGTCGGCGGGGAATTTGTTCAGGAACCGCTCCAGCAGCCCTTCGTTGTTCATGAACCGTTCCAGGGCACCGTCCACATCAATGCCTGCATCCACCAGCTTCTGCTTGCGCATGGCGTCCATCTCGTTATACCTCCTTTTTCATCTCATACAGGCGGTGCAGTTTGGGCTCCACCGCAAAAAATTCCTTGAGCAGCGCCGGGTTGAACACCCCGCACTGGCCGGTGCGGATCATTTCCAGCACCGTGTCCCGGTCAAAGGCTTTCTTGTACACACGCTTGCAGCTCAATGCGTCGTACACGTCCGCCAGGGAAACGATCTGGGCCCAGACCGAGATCTCGTCCCCCTTCAGCCCGTCGGGATAGCCCCGGCCGTCCCACCGTTCGTGGTGGTGGCGGGCGATGTCGTAGGCATAGGGATAGGCTTCGTTGTTCCGCAGCTGGGGGATCTTTTCCAGCATCTCCGCCCCGCGGAGGGTATGGGTCTCCATGATCTTGCGTTCTTCGGGGGTCAGCCGTCCGGGCTTGTTCAGGATAGCGTCGGGAATGGCGATCTTGCCCACGTCGTGCATGATGGCGGCAGTGGCGATGAGCTCGATTTCCGCCGAGCTGAACCCCTTGCCCATGGCGGTATCGGTGAGCATGGTTTTGGTGATGTCGTAGATGCGGCGGACGTGCTCCCCGGATTCCCCGTCCCGGAACTCGATGGCGGTGGAGAGGGCTTCCAGCATGCCCATGTTCAGTGCCGCGATCTGCTTGGCCCGTTTCATCAGTTCCGACTGCTGCAGTTCCACCGTATTGCTCAGGCGGCGGCGGGCTTCGAACAGTTCCACCACCGACTGCACCCGTCGCAGGACCACGTAGGGCACCACCGGCTTGCTGATCACGTCCATCACGCCCAGACGGTAGGCTTCCTTCATCACCTCATCCCGGGCTTCGGCGGTGATGAGGAACACCGGCAGCTTCTGGGTCAGGCCCCTGTCGCTGAGGCGGCGCAGCACCTCGATGCCGTCCATCTCGGGCATCATCACATCCAGCAGCACCGCACACAGCCGGTCCGGCCCCGCCAGGATAGCATCCAGGCCCAGGCGGCCGTTTTCCGCCTCCTGAATGGCATAGTAAGGGGCGAACAGATTGTCCAGAATCGCGCGGTTGAACGCATCATCATCCACAATGAGCAGGGTGCGGTGAGGGGCGGTCTTGCGTTGGCTGCTTTGTTCCATCCCGGGGCCTCCTTTTGGCTGTATCTGGTTTCAGTATACTCAATTTTCGGGAAAACCACAAGGTTTTTCCCTGTAAAACCGAAACGGGACCCTGCTTGCGCAAAGTCCCGTCCCGGTTGGTATAGGAAAAATAAGAGAATGGCGTTGTTCTGCGCGGCGCATCACACGATCTTGCGGGATTTGTGCACGCCGGTCTTGAGGAATTCCACCCACTCGGCCACGTTCACCGCGTGGTCGCCCAGACGTTCCAGATACTTGGTGATCATGAACAGGTCCAGGGCGGTCTCGGCCTCGTTGGGATGCTGGGCAATGTAGTGGGCGATCTCGCCGCTGATGCGGTTGAAGGAAGCATCCGCCACGTCGTCCCGGGCGATGACCTCCGCCGCGCTGGCCAGGTCCACCTGCACATAGGCGCCGATGGACTGTTTGACCATCTTCAGCACCAGGTCACCCATGCGGTAGATGTCCTCCATCACGCCCACGGCGGTGGCGGTGTCCACATGCAGGTGCAGGATGATCTCCGCAATGTCGGAAGCCTGGTCGGCGATGCGCTCGATGTCGGTGACCATCTTCAGGGCGGTGGACACCTTGCGCAGGTCGCTGGCCACCGGCTGCTGGCGCAGGAACAGGGTCAGGCAGCGGTGTTCCACTTCGTGTTCCACGGCGTCGATCTCGCTGTCCCGGGAAATGACGCTGCGGGCCAGTTCGATGTCGCCGGTCTTGAGGGCGGTGAGGGCGCTTTCGATGGCGCCCCCCGCCGCGTGGCCCATGCGGGCCAGCATGGTATCAAGCTGCAACAGCTCTTCGTCGTAAATCTTGCGACTGCTGGTAGGCATGCAAATTTCCCCCTTTATCAGCCGAAACGGCCGGAAATGTAATCTTCGGTGCGCTTGTCCACGGGCGTGGCAAAGACCTGCTCGGTGGGGCCCATCTCCACCAGTTCACCCAGCAGGAAGAATGCCGTTTTGTCCGAGATACGGGCGGCCTGCTGCATGTTGTGGGTAACGATGATGATGGTATAGTCCTTCTTCAGCTCCATGGCCAGCTCTTCCACCTTGGAGGTGGAGATGGGGTCCAGGGCACTGGTGGGTTCGTCCATCAGCAGCACTTCCGGCTCCACGGCCAGGGCACGGGCGATGCACAGACGCTGCTGCTGACCGCCGGACATGCCCAGGGCGCTCTTGTTCAGGCGGTCCTTCACTTCATCCCAGATAGCAGCGCCCCGCAGGCTCTTTTCCACGATCTCGTCCAGCTGGGCCTTGCTGCGCACGCCATGGGTGCGGGGGCCATAGGCGATGTTGTCGTAGATGCTCATGGGGAAGGGGTTGGGCTTCTGGAAGACCATGCCCACCCGCTTGCGCAGCACGTTCACGTCCATCTTGTCCTTGTAGATGTCCACGCCGTCCAACTTGATGTCGCCGGAGATGCGGCAGCCTTCCACCAGGTCGTTCATCCGGTTCAGGCTCTTGAGGAAGGTGGACTTGCCGCACCCGGAAGGTCCGATGAAGGCGGTGATCTCTTTTTCGGGGATGGAGATGTTGATATTTTTCAGCGCATGGAAGTTGCCGTAATACAGATCCATGTTGGAGACTTCAAATTTGTTCATCGTCACTCATTTTCCTTTCGCAAGTTTGCCCGCCACAAAACCGGACAGGGCATTGATGGCCAGGACCAGGGCCAGCAGCACCACAGCGGTGCCGTAGGTCTCGCCCACATGCAGGCCTTCGTTGGAAAGCATATACATGTGCACAGCCAGGGTACGGGTGGAGCTGAACACGCTGTTGGGGATGGCAGCCACCGTGCTGGCGGTGTAGATCAGGGCAGCGGTCTCGCCCACGATACGGCCCACGGCCAGGATGATGCCGGACAGGATGCCGGGCATGGCGGAGGGCAGCACGATGTTGAAGACGGTGCGCAGCTTGCCGGCGCCCAGGCCGAAGCTGCCTTCCCGGTAGGAATCAGGCACCGCCAGAAGGGCTTCCTCGGTGGTGCGCATAATGACCGGCAGCACCATGATGGACAGGGTGAAGGCGCCGGCGATGAGGGAATAGCCCCATTTCAGCTGGGTGACAAAGAACAGCATGCCGAACAGGCCGTAGACGATGGAGGGGATGCCCTGCAAAGTCTCGGTAGTCAGGCGGACCACCTTCACCATCTTGTTGCCCCGCTTGGCGTATTCCACCAGCCAGACGGCGGCGAAGATGCCCAGAGGGGTGGCGATGGCCAGGGAGAAGGCGGTCATCAGAAGGGTGTTGATGAGGGCCGGCATGAGAGAGACGTTTTCGGAGTTGTATTCCCACTCAAACAGGCTGAGTTTCAGGTTGGGGATGCCCATGACCAGGATGTACCCGATCAGGAACACCAGCACGGCCACCGTGACAAGGGCGGCCAGACGGACCAGCCAGCGCATGACGAAGGCCCAGACGCGGGCGGAGGTGCGGTTTTCCCGGTTCTTGGCCGGGGGGATCATCTGTGCGCGGGAAGCGCTGTATTCGCCGGGATTGGCGCCGGTCGTAATGGTAGACTCAGGCATTTTTCTCCCTCTCCTTCACAAGGCTGAAGCTCACATTGATGAGCAGAATGAATACGAACAACACAACGCCGGTGGCGATCAGCGCTTCCCGGTGCAGGTCTGCGGCATAGCCCATCTCAATGACGATGTTGCTGGTCATGGTGCGCAGGCCCTGGAACAAGCCCTGGGGCATCCAGGTCTGGTTGCCGGCCACCATCACCACGGCCATGGTCTCGCCGATGGCGCGGCCGATGCCCAGGATCACGGCGGAAAGCACACCGCTCTTGGCGGCGGGCAGGATGGTAAAGAAGACGCTGCGTTCATGGGTAGCGCCCAGGGCCAGGCTGCCCTCGTAGTAGCTTTCGGGCACGGCGTCCAGGCTGGCCTTGCTCACCGTGATGATGGTGGGCAGGATCATGATGCCCAGCAGAAGGCTGGCGGTGAACAGGCTCATGCCCTTGCCGTTGCTGATGCCCAGAGTCTTGCGGACGAAGTCGGTTTTCAGCACTGCCTGGATGGCCGGCACCAGAACCACCATGCCGAAGAAGCCGTACACCACCGAGGGGATGCCGGCCAGCAGCTGAACGGCGGGCAGCAGCACCTTGTTGATGCGGGGGGAGGCAAAGCGGCTCATGTAGATGGCGGTGAGCAGGCCGATGGGCACGCCCACCACGATGGCGCCGGCGGTGATATAGATGCTGCCCAGGATCATGGGCAGGATGCCGTAAATGTCGTTACCCGGCTTCCAGGTAGTACCCAGCAGGAACTTCAGAGGTCCGATCTCAAAGATGGTGGGCAGGCCGTTGGCAAACAGAAAGATGCAGATGAGGGCCACCGCCAGGATCGAGATGCAGGCGCAGGCGGTAAACACCCATTTCATCACCACTTCTTTTGTGTTGGATGTTCTCGTACTCATTTTCCTATACTCCAATCTTGTGCGGAGGGGTCGTTCGGCCCCAAGGAACAGAGGTTTCCGTTTTTATACCCAAAGAAATGGCCGCTGCGGCGGCAACGGCCATTGAATGTACGGGTTCAGTTACTGGATGGCGTCCCAGGTGGTGGTCTCGCCCACGTAGATGCTCTTGATCTGCTCGGTGGTCAGGTCCTCGATGGGGTTGGCGGGGTTGACGATGACAGCGATGCCGTCCATGGCCAGCACGGTGCCCACAGCGCCGGCTTCCACTTCGGAATCCTTCAGTTCACGGGAAGCCATGCCGATGGTGTAGGTGCCGTCCAGAGCGCCGGAGACGCCGACGGTGGAGTCGGTGGTCAGCAGCTCAATGCTGGCGTTGGCGTTCACAGCCTTGTAGGCTTCGATGAGCTTTTCAATCAGGGGGCTGACGGAGGAAGAACCGCCCACGGTGATGCTGCCGGAAGGCTGGGTGCTCTCGAAGGCGGCGGCATCGTCGGAACCGATGTAGCCATCCTCGGTGGCCAGGGCCTGACCGTCGGTGCTCAGGCAGTAGTTGATGAAGTCAACAGCCACGGGGTCGGTGGCATCGCCGTTGGTGACGATGTTGAAGGGACGGGCCAGGGTGTAGGTGCCGTCCTTGACGGTCTCGGCGGAAGCAGCCACGCCGCCCACGGTGACAGCCTTGACGGTGTCGTTCAGGCTGCCCAGGCTGATGTAGCCGATGGCGGTCTCATCGTTGGCAACGGTGGTCATGACGCCGTTGGTGGAGTTCTGGGTGGCGGCACCGGCGGAGGTGTTGTCCACCTTTTCGCCGGCATCGTTCTTCTCTTCCACGCCGGTCAGTTCGATGAAGGCGCCGCGGGTGCCGGAGCCTTCCTCACGGGTGATGACGGTGATGGCCTGGGTGTTGTCAAAGTCGCTGGCGGTTTCTTCGGCGGCGGCTTCGGTGGTGGCGGAGCTGGTCTCGGGAGCGGTGCTCTCGGAGGCGGTGCTCTCAGAAGCGGTGTTGCCGCAGGCGGCCAGGCTCAGGGCCATAGCGGCGGCGCAAACCAAAGCGATCTTACGTTTCATATTGTTCTTCTTCTCCCTTTTTGCTCGATTTTCATTCAGCAAAGTATCGGCGCGGGGCTTACCAACTGTCCCGCGGCTCGGCGCCCTTCCGTCGGGCGCAAGGGTATTGTAGCACCGGCGGGGCGGCGGTTTCGACCATGCGGCGGTACAATCGGTGTAAATCTTCGGTCAAATGGTAACCCGAATTGAAAAGGAATTGTAAAATTCGTAAAATTTCGGGCGATATTTTCGGGCAAAACGCCCGGAAAGTGCCTTGCCGGGGCCATTTTACATAAATTTTACAAACACTTTACCGCCTTTTGCTACCGCTGAAGTGCGCAGCACCGTTATAATAGGAGACGGTATGATGCCGGTTTGCGGCATGGGGGCACGGCCCCCGGAAAAATAGGAGTGGGCAGACACTACGGGTCCCTTTTACCTTATAAGGGGGAATTGCGGGTTTTTGCCCCCATATAAGAGAATGGAAGTGGACCCTGTATGAGTATTTTCAACATCTTCGTCCTCCTCGGCGGCCTTGCCATGTTCCTTTACGGTATGGACGTCATGGGCAAGAACCTGGAGCAGACCGCCGGCGGCAAGCTGCAGGTCATTCTGAGCAAGATGACCTCCTCTCCCCTGCGCGGCCTTCTGCTGGGTCTGGCGGTCACCGCCGTGATCCAGTCCTCCTCCGCCACCACCGTCATGGTCGTCGGCTTCGTCAACTCCGGTCTGATGGACTTGTACCAGGCGGTGGGCGTCATCATGGGCGCCAACATCGGCACCACCGTGACCTCCTGGCTGCTGAGCCTTACCGGCCTGGAAGGCGAGAGCTTCTTTATCCAGATGCTCAGCCCCGACGCCTGGAGCCCTCTGCTGGGCTTTGTGGGCATCGTCATGTTCATGTTCTGCAAGGACCGTAAGAAGGGCGTCGGCCAGATTTTCCTGGGCTTTGCCATCCTTATGGCCGGCATGAATCTGATGACCAGCGCCACCGCGCCCCTGGCCGACGCGCCCTGGTTCGGTGAGCTGTTCCTGGCCTTCACCAACCCCGTTCTGGGCGTGCTGGTGGGTGCTCTGCTCACCGCCATCATCCAGTCCTCCTCCGCTTCCGTGGGTATCCTGCAGGCGCTGTCCGCCTCCACCGGCGCTGTGTCCGTGGCGGCTGCCATGCCCATCATCATGGGCCAGAACATCGGCACCTGCGTCACTGCGCTGATCTCCTCCGCCGGTGCCAACAAGAATGCCCGCCGTACCGCCATGATCCACCTGTACTTCAACATCATCGGCACCACGGTGTTCCTGTGCGGGTTCTATGCCCTGAACGCCGTGTTCCATTTCGCCTTCTATCACGACCAGGCCACCACTTTCAACATCGCCATCATCCACACCGTCTTCAACGTGGTGACCACCGCCATCCTGCTGCCCTTCAACAAGCTGCTGGTCCGTCTGGCCATCCTCACCGTGCCGGACAGCAAGGAACCCCAGCAGAACTCCCTGCTGGACGAGCGTCTGCTCTCCACCCCCGCCGTGGCCGTCAACCGTGCCATGCTGGTGGGCGGCGATATGGCTGAGATCTGCCGCACTTCCCTGCTGCAGGCCATGTCCACCACCCGCAAATGGGACGACACCGTGGCCGATGAGGTCCGCCGCAAGGAAGACGCCATCGACCATTACGAGGACGTTCTGGGCACCTACCTGGTGCAGCTGTCCGGCCGCCCCCTGAGCAAGGAGGACAACCGCACCATCAACACCCTGCTGCATACCATCGGCGACTTTGAACGCATCTCCGACCACTCCATGAACCTCATCGAGGCCGCGGAGGAGATCCGGGACAAGAACATCCGCTTCAGCGACGAAGCCCTGGCCGACCTGGCCGTGCTGGAATCGGCGGTGCAGGACATCGTCAACCGCACGGTGGACGCCTTCCAGAAGCGTGACTGCTACGCCGCGGGCAAGATCGAGCCCCTGGAAGAAGTGGTGGACGGCCTGGTGCGGGAGGTCAAGACCCGCCACATCGCCCGCCTGCAGGCCGGCACCTGCACCATCGAGTACGGCTTCGTGCTGGATGACCTGCTCACCACCTACGAGCGCATCGCGGACCACTGCTCCAACATCGCGGTGGCCATGATCGAAGTGTCGGAGGACAAGTTCGACACCCACGAATACCTGAACAACATCAAGAACGGCTCCAGCATGAAGTTTGAACAGCGGTACGAGAAATATCGTGACCGCTACGCCTTCCCCACCGAAGCCGTGACCAACGAATAAACCGAAGCCCGCCCTTGTCCGGCGGGCTTCTTGGTACAAGGAGTGTTTCATATGATTTACATCGTCGAGGATGACGCCAGCATCCGGGAACTGGAGCAGTACGCCCTGCAGACCAATTCCTACACCGCCCGGGGCTTTGCCGACGGCGCCAGCTTCTGGACCGCCGTGTACGACACGGTGCCCGACCTGGTGATCCTGGATGTGATGCTTCCCGATGAGGACGGCTACCAGATCCTGAGCAAACTGCGGGAGAATGCTTCCACCCGCAACGTGCCGGTGATCATGGTCACCGCCAAGACCAGCGAGATCGACGTGGTCAAGGGCCTGGACAAGGGCGCCGACGATTATCTGTGCAAGCCCTTCGGCATCATGGAGTTCATCAGCCGGGTGAAGGCGGTGCTGCGCCGGGCGCAGAACACCGCGGCCGCCGCCCCCGCCGCCCTGCGGTTCGGGGCCATCGCCCTGGACGACCTGACCCGCACCGTCACGGTGGAGAACGAGCCGGTGGAACTGACCTTCAAGGAATATTCCCTGCTGCATTTCTTCCTGGAACACCCGGAAGAGGTGCTGGCCCGGGAACGGATCATGAAAGCGGTGTGGGACACCGACGACCTGCTGGAATCCCGCACCATCGACATGCACGTGCGCACCCTGCGCCAGAAGCTGGGCGACGCCGGGGAGTCCATCCGCACGGTGCGCAAGGTAGGCTACAAACTCAGTGCCCGTGGGGCGGAGAACAGCGATGAAGCCTGAGGATACCCGCATTTCCCCCCGCAGCATGTCCCGGCTGCTGCGGCTGGCCCTGATCCTGGTGGGGCTGGTGGCGGTGCTGCTCACCTCGGTGGGGGCGGCGCTGCTCTTCCACCGCGCCTTTGCCGCCCAGGTGGACCGGGACCTGGCCCGCACCACCCGGGCAGTGGCCGCCGGATACCAGGCGGATGAAACCACCAGCCATGAGACCCTGGATGCAGCCCTGGCGGGCAGTACCCTGCGCATGACTCTCATCGACACCGACGGCACCGTGCTGTATGACAGCACCGAACCCGCCGCCAATATGGAAAACCATGCCGGACGGCCGGAGGTCGTGGCCGCTCTGGAAAACGGCGAAGGCTCCAGCGTGCGCAACAGCACCACCCTGGGCCGGGAAGTCCACTATTATGCCGTGCGGCTGGACAACGGCCAGGTGCTGCGCCTGGGCGAGGAGACCAGCTCCATGTGGAGCCTGTACAACCAGGTGCTGCCTCTGCTGGGCATCGGCTGCGTGCTGGTACTGCTGCTCTCGGCGCTGCTGGCCACGCTGGTAACCCGGTGGCTGGTGCGGCCCATCACCCGCATGGCCGACCATCTGGACACCATCGAAGCCAATGTTCCCTATGAGGAACTGATCCCCCTGGCCCACACCATCCAGTCCGACCGGCGCCTGCGGGAAAACAACGAGACCATACGCCGGGAATTCACTGCCAACGTGAGCCACGAGCTGAAAACGCCTCTGACCAGCATTTCCGGCTACGCCGAACTCATCGAGACCGGTATGGCTAAGGCGGAGGACGTGCCGGTGTTCGGCCAGCGCATCCACAAGGAAGCCGGGCGGATGATCCGGCTGGTTTCGGACATTCTGCAGCTCAGCGAGCTGGACGGCATGCACGCCGAAGGTTCCGCCCTCTCCGAACCTCTGCCGGTGGACCTGGCTTCCCTGGTGAAAGAGGTCAACGGCAACATGATCATGAACGCCCGCAAGGCTTATGTGACCTTGCAGTGTGACCCCGCCCCCGCCACTGTGCTGGGCAGCCGGGACCTGCTCACCGAACTGGTCACCAACCTGTGCGACAACGCCATCCGCTACAACCGTCCCGGCGGCCATGTGCTGCTGCGCTGCGGCACCGACGGCACCGGCGCCCCCTACCTGAGCGTGGAGGACAACGGCATCGGCATCCCCCAGGACGCCCAGAACCGGGTGTTCGAACGGTTCTACCGGGTGGACAAGAGCCGGTCCAAAGCCACCGGCGGCACCGGTCTGGGCCTGGCCATCGTCAAGCACATCGCGGTGCTGCACAGCGCCCGCATCGACCTGCGCTCCACCGTGGGCACAGGAACCACCATCCGGGTCACCTTCCCCGCCCCCAAAGCCGGGAAATGACCTTTTTTCCCAAAAAACAAAACCACCCGCCGGGAGCCCGAAGACTCCGGCGGGTGGTTTTTTCTGTTTTCAGTGGGTCACAGCACGGCCACGCATTCGATCTCCACCAGGGCGCCCTTGGGCAGGGCCCCCACCTGGAAGGCCGCCCGGGCCGGGAAAGGCTCGGTGAAGGCCTCGGCGTAGACTTCGTTCATGGCAGCGAAATCCCCGATGTCCTGGAGCATGACGGTGGTCTTGACCACGTGGGACAGATCGGTGCCCGCCTCTTTCAGGATGTTGCCCAGATTCTTCAGGCACTGACGGGTCTGGGTGCGGATATCCGCCCCGGCAAACTCGCCGGTGGCCGGATCAATGGGGATCTGGCCGGAGACATAGACGGTATCGCCCACCCGCACGGCCTGGGAATAGGGGCCGATGGCGGCGGGGGCGTTGGAAGTGTGTACAGCGTTACGTTCCATTTCAGCAAGCCTTCTTTCCTTGTTTTGACCCAGTATACCAGCCGCCGGGCCCCTTGGCAAGGGGTCAGCCCAGGGCCACATCCAGCACCATCATCACCAGGAACCCGGTCATCACGCCCAAAGTGCCGCTGTGGGAGTGCTGGCCCAGGTTGGCTTCGGGGATAAGTTCCTCCACCACCACATAGATCATGGCACCGGCGGCAAAAGCCAGCAGCCAGGGCATCAGGGGCTGGATGCTCCCCGCCGATGCCGCCACCAGCACGCCGAAGATGGGTTCCACCACACCGGACCCCGCCCCGCTGCGGAAAGCCTTCCACCGGCTGGCCCCCGCCTGCCGCAAGGGCAGGGAGATAGCGGCCCCTTCGGGGAAGTTCTGGATGCCCATGCCCAGAGCCAGGGCCCAGGCTGCGGACAACGACGCCGGGTCTCCGTGCTGGGCGGCCAGGGCGAAGGCCAGGCCCACGGCCATGCCTTCGGGGATGTTGTGCAGCGTCACCGCCAGCACCATCAGGGTGGTGCGCCGCCATTGGGCGGGCAGGCCCTCCGGTTCGTCGGCGTTGAGGTGCAGGTGGGGCATGAGCTGATCCAGCCCCAGCATGAAAGCGGTACCCAGAATGAACCCGCCCGCGGCGGGCTGCCAGCCCGGCACACCGGCGGCCTCGGCCTCCTCAATGGCGGGCAGCAGCAGGCTGAACACCGAAGCCGCCACCATCACCCCCGCCGCAAACCCCAGGAAAACCCGCTGCATGGCGGCCTGCACCGACCCGCGGAAGAAAAACACCGTAGCCGCGCCCAGCGCGGTCATGAGAAAGGTAAAGCCGGTCCCTCCGGCTGCCCACAAAACTCCCTGCATCTGCTTTCGCCTCCTCTGCCCGCTGCCCCGGGATGCCGGACGGCGGGCTTTTCGTTTGTATCTGTTTCCATTGTATGTGTTCCAGCCGGCAAAGTCTTTGTCCCCGGCAACAGTTTCCGGTTCCGCCGAACCGCCCGGCCCCGGGTTGGGAAAATTCTGCTTTTTTCCCCCGGATTCTCTGCCCAGGCCGCCTTCCATGCTGTATAATGGGCCTGTAAACCTTCGTTTCCCCAATTTTTCAAAAGTTCCGGGCCCCCGCCCTGGTGCCCGGCGCTTTTTCCGGCGTATATCAAAACATGGGGCCGCGCATCCGCCCCGGAACAGGAGAACGTATGAAACCTGAACTTTCCTGGCTCACCGATCCCACCGTGTTTGCGGTGAACCGCCTGCCCGCCCACTCCGACCACCGCTGGACCATCGGCGGCGAAGCCCCCTTCCAGAGTCTGGACGGGGAATGGCAGTTTGCTTTCAGCCCCCGCCCGGCGGACCGTCCGGCGGATTTCTGGGCCGAGGATGCCGACCTGTCCGCCTTCGGCCTCATCCGGGTGCCGGGCCACATGGAGACCCAGGGCTATGACCAGCTGCAGTACGTCAACGTCATGTATCCCTGGGACGGCCGCTGCGCCCTGCGCCCGCCCCAGATCGACTGGGACAACGCCCCTGTGGGCAGCTATGTGCGCACCTTCGACCTGGACCCCGCTCTGCGGGGCAAGCGGGTGTGCGTCAGCTTTCAGGGCGTGGAGCAGGCCATGTACCTGTGGTGCAATGGCCATTTCGTGGGCTATGTCGAAGACACCTTCACCCCCTCGGACTTTGACCTGACCCCCTATCTCCGGGAAACCGGCAACCGCCTGTGCGTGGAAGTGCACAAGCGGTGCAGCGCTTCCTGGATCGAGGACCAGGATTTCTTCCGCTTTTCCGGCATCTTCCGCCCGGTATTCCTCTACGCCAAGGCTCCCGTCCATCTGGAAGACCTGTGGCTGCGCGCCGGCCTGGAGGAGGACAACACCACCGGCACCCTGGCCCCCCGGCTGAAACTTTCCGCCGCCGAAGGCTCCCTGCCCGCCGATACTGCGGTGCACTGCCGCGTCACCGCCCCCGGCGGCGGGGTGGTGTATGATGCCCCCCTGGCGCTGCACACTGAAGGGGAATACCTGGCCGCCGAAGCCATCCGCCTGCCGGGCATCCGTGCCTGGAACCACAATGACCCGGCCCTGTACACCGTCACCCTGACCCTGACCGCCGCCGGGCAGGAGCAGGAAGTGACCGCCTACCGCACCGGCTTCCGCCGCTTTGAGATGAAGGACGGCGTCATGTGCCTGAACGGGGAGCGGGTGTTCTTCAACGGCGTGAACCGCCACGAATGGAACCCCGAGACCGGCCGCGCCATCGGCCCCGAGGACATGTTCCGGGCCATGGAGACCTTCCGCCGCAACAACATCAACGCCGTGCGCACCTGCCATTACCCGGACCAGAGCCTGTGGTACGACCTGTGCGACGAAAACGGCGTGTACATGATCGACGAGACCAACCTGGAGAGCCACGGTACCTGGCAGACGATGGCCGGCATCGATCCCACCTGGAACGTGCCCGGCAGCCGCCCGGAATGGAAGGACTGCGTGGTGGACCGGGCCCGCAGCATGTTTGAGCGGGACAAAAACCACACCGCCGTGCTCATCTGGTCCTGCGGCAACGAGAGCTATGCGGGGGAGGACATCCTGGCCATGAGCCGCTTCTTCCATGACAACGACCCCACCCGCCTGGTGCATTACGAGGGCGTGTTCCACAACCGCGCCTTCGACGAGATCAGCGACATGGAATCCCGCATGTACGCCACTCCTGCCGAGATCCGGGAATACCTGGAAAACGGCCCGAAAAAGCCCTTCATCCTCTGTGAATACATGCACGACATGGGCAACAGCCTGGGCGGCATGGAAAGCTACATCCGCCTGGGCGAGGAGTTTGAGAAGTACCAGGGCGGCTTCATCTGGGACTACATGGACCAGGCCCTGTGGCATACCGACGCCGCCGGACGGCGGGTGCTGGGCTACGGCGGCGACTTTGAAGAGCGCCCCTCCGACTACAACTTCTGCGCCAACGGCATCGTCTTTGCCGACGGCACCGAAAAACCCGCCATGCAGGATGTGCGCTACTGGCATATGGACGCCGCCGCCCGTGCCGCCCACGACGCCGCCAACGCCCGGGCCGAAGCCCAAAGCGCCAAAAATCTGGCCGAAAACGCCAGAGTCTTTGCCGCCGCCGGGGCCAAGCGTCCCGACCTGACCATCGTGGAAGGGGAGATGAACACCGGCGTGCGGGGCGAAGGCTTCGAGGTCATCTTCTCCTTCACCGCCCAGGGTCCGGTGAGTCTGCGGGTCCACGGGGCCGAATGGCTCTACCGCGCGCCCCGCCCGGTGTTCTGGCGGGCCGCCACCGAAAACGACAAGGGCTGCGGCTTCCCTGTGCGCAGCGCCCTCTGGCAGGCTGCCGACGCTCAGGCGTTCTGCACCGGCCACACAGTGGAGGAAAAGAGTGCCCGTCGATTTGTCATTTCCTACCGGTTTGCCAGCCCCGCCGCTCCGGGCATGGAAGCGGTCCTGCGCTACACCGTCACCGCCGATGGCGAAATGACAGTGCAGGCGGTGTACCACGGGGGCGAAGGCCTGCCGGAACTGCCCTGCTTCGGCTTCCGTCTGGCCACCCCGCGCCCGGTGGGCCGCTTCAGCTGGACCGGCCTTTCGGGTGAGACCTACCCAGACCGCTACAAAGGCGGCGTCTTCGGCCGCCACACCGGGGAACCCCATCTGGCCGATTATCTGGTGCCCCAGGACTGCGGCTGCCACGTGAACACCCACAGCCTGCGCCTGGACCGCGTATCCTCCACCGGCCGTACCGAGGCCGCCCTGGAACTGGTGATGGCGGACAAACCCTTTATCTTCTCCGCCCTGCCCCACACCGCCCAGGAACTGGAAGCCGCCGACCACCGGGAAGACCTGGGCCGCAGCGTCCATACCCACCTGTGCATCTACGCCGCCATGCGGGGCGTGGGCGGCATCAACACCTGGGGCGCGGATGTGGAGGAACCCTACCACGTCAGCGCCCAGCAGGACCACGCCGTGCAGGCGACCTTCCGCCTGGTATAAATCCCACGCCATGACCCCGGCAAGTTTTCCACAAGAAAAGCAAAATTCGTGGAAACTTTCCGGCCCAAAACAAGAAAACACCCCCGCTGCCGTACACACTACGGCGGCGGGGGGTGTTTTTATGGTTCAGATTCAGTCCGCGTCAGGGCGGGACATGGCGATCTTTTCGGGGGTGATGGGCAGTTCCCGGTGCCACACGCCGGTGGCCCGCATGATGGCATGGGCGATGGCGGGGGCGGGGGTGTTGATGACGATCTCGCCGATGGACTTGGCGCCGAAAGGTCCGGTGGGCTCGTAGCTCTGCTCAAACTCCACATGCAGGCGGCCCACATCCAGGCGGGTGGGGATCTTGTACTGCATCAGGCTGGATTCAACAGGCTTGCCTGCGTCGTTGTAGGTAACATTTTCGGTCAGGGTCATGCCGATGCCCTGGGCCAGGCCGCCCTCGGTCTGCACCCGGGCCAGCGCCGGGTTGATGGGGGTGCCGCAGTCCACCACGGCGTCGTATTTCAGCACCTGAACTTCGCCGGTAAGGCGGTCCAGTTCGATCTCCACCATACCCACCATGAAGGGCGGAGGAGAAAGCGGAGAAGAATGGGTGGCGGTGGACTGGGCGGCTACCTCGTTGCCGCACTGCACCCGGTAGGCGATGTCCGCCAGGGCCACGGTGCGGCCGTCGGCGGCCCGCACGCACTTGCCGCCGAAGCTCACCTCGGCGGGGTCACAGTGGAGCATCTCGGCGCCGATGGCACAGATTCGCTCCCGCAGGTCCATGCAGGCCTTTTCCACCGCCTTGCCGGTGACGTAGGTGGTGGAGGAGGCGTAGGAACCGGAATCATAGGGGGACACGTCGGTGTCGGCGCCGAACACGGCCACATCCTCCACCGGGCAGTCCATGCACTCGGCGGCCATCTGAGCCAGGATGGTATCGCATCCGGTGCCCATGTCGGCGGCGCCGATGATCAGGTTATAGGTGCCGTCCTCGCTGAGTTTGATGGTGGCGGAACCCACGTCCACGTTGGAGATGCAGGACCCCTGCATGGCCATGGCCACGCCGGCGGCACGGACCTTGCCGTTGCCCATATCCCGCACGGGGTAGCGGTGTTCCCAGTCGAACATTTCCCGGCAGTGGGCCATGCAGCGGTCCAGGGCGCAGGCGTTGGCGGGTTCGCCGTAATAGGCGGGCATGGTCATGCCTTCCCGCACCATGTTCTTGTCACGCAGTTCGGTGGGGTCCACGCCCAGCTGTTCGGCCAGTTCGTTGACGATGGATTCCACCGCAAAGATGCCCTGGGTGGCGCCGTAGCCGCGGTAGGCACCGGCGGCCTGCAGGTTGGTGTAGACCACGTCATACCGGAAGCGGAAGGCTTCCAGCCCGCCGGTGTACAGGGGGATGGACTTGTGGCCGGACAGGCCCACGGTGGTGGGGCCGTGCTCGCCGTAGGCGCCGGTGTTGGACAGGGTGTACAGGTCCAGGGCGCGGATGCGGCCGTCCTTGTCGGCGCCCAGGCGCACCCGCACTTCCATCTCGTGCCGGGGGCTGCCTGCGATCTGGCTTTCCTCCCGGGTATAGATCAGTTCGGCGGGGCGGCCGGTCTTCATGGTGACAAAGGCGGGGTACACCTCGCAGACGGCGGTCTGCTTGGCGCCGAAGCCGCCGCCGATGCGGGGCTTTTCCACCCGGATGCGGCTCTTGGGGATGCCCAGCGCCCGGGAGAGGATGCGGCGGCAGTGGAAGACGATCTGGGTGGAGGAGATCACATGCAGCCGCCCGTAGCGGTCCAGCTCGGTGTAGGTGCGGAAGGTCTCCATCATGGCCTGGTTGACGGCCCGGGTGTGGTAGGTGCGGTCCAGCACGATGTCGCAGTTTTCCAGCACCTGCTCCACATCGTCGCTGCCTTCCTGTCCGCTGGCCACCAGGTTGCGATGGTTGTCGCCGCCCACCTCACAGGGGGGGAACCAGTCTTCTTCGGGGTGGACCAGGACGGGGTTGTCCTTGGCGGTGCGGAAATCCAGCACCGCTTCCAGCACCTCATACTCCACCTTGATGAGCTTCATGGCCTTGCAGGCGGCCTTTTCGGTGTCGGCGGCAATGATGGCCACCGGGTCGCCCACAAAGCGCAGATGCCGGTCCAGGATCAGCCGGTCATAGGGGGAGGGTTCGGGGTAGGTCTGGCCCGCAATGGCAAAACGGGTCTGGGGCACATCTTCCCAGGTATACACATCCACCACGCCGGGGACCTTCCTGGCGATGGCAGTGTTGATGCTCTTGACGATGGCGTTGGCATGGGGGCTGCGCAGCAGCTTGACCACCAGGGCCCCCCGGGGCACCACGTCGTCGGTGTACACCGGCTTGCCCAGCAAAAGCTGCATGGCGTCCTTTTTGCGGACGGCCTTGCCCACGCATTTGTTGTTCATCTCAGGATTCATGGTGCGCCTCCTTGCGGGTGTCCAGGAAGTTGCGGATGCCCCGCAGCTGCCCTTCATAGCCGGAGCAGCGGCAGAGGTTGCCCGAAAGATACGCCCGGATCTCGTCGTCGGTGGGGTCGGGGTTTTCCCGCAGCAGGGCGATGGTGTTCATCACAAAGCCGGGGTTGCAGAAGCCGCACTGGTCGGC
>CALXHS010000087.1 GCA_944388165.1 uncultured Gemmiger sp.
ATCTTGTAGGTGGACGCGTTGGTGGCGACGTTGATGGTGGTTTCGTACATGGGGGCCACAACAAAGGTGGCGACCATGGCGCCGGCGGTGAGCACCGCGCTGACGGCGGTCAAACCGGACCACAACGCAACTTTGGGCTTTTTTTGCATGTTGTTTTCCTCTCTTCCGTTTGTCTTGCGCCCGGCTCCCGTCCCCGGCAGGGGAACGGTGACAGGGTGCGGTGTGCGGGGCGCGGGACCTGCGGCCCTTTGCCGGCTGCGCGCATGGCCGGCGGGGGCAGCGGGTGCCCGGCCCTGTATCTCACCCCAGGGCAGCGAACCGCCCGGGGACAAACCTTGGTCAGGCGGGCATCAGACCCAGTTGGCGCTCTGGCTCTTGCCCTTCTGCAGCTTGTAGGCAGGGTTGGGGGCGGCCACCTTGCGGATGGTGGCCTGGTCGATGCATTCACCGGCCACGGCCTTCAGTTCCACTTCGCCGTTCAGCGGCAGCTTGAAGCGGAAGACCTTGTCGCCGGTCTGTTCCGCCACCTTCTTGCCGTTGGCGTACAGCGCCACGGAAGTCTGGTTGGAGTAGACGGTGACGGTGGTGGTGGACTCGGTACGGTCGGCATAGCGGCGGCCCGCGATGTAGACGAAGGGGTCCTTGCTCCACCAGGCTTTATACAGATAGAAGCTGTCCTTCTTGATCTTGCGGTCAAAGGTCACCAGGCCCTTGTGGTTCATGCCGGGTTCGCCGCCCTGGTCACGGGCGTCCGCCGCAAAGTCGAACATGTTCCACACGTGGGTGGCCCACATCCATTTGTGGCGGTCGAAACAGCGCAGCATGTACTCGTGGTACTTGGCCTGATAGTCTTCGGTGTGGTCGCCGCGGCGGGGATGGGCGCTGTGCAGGTTGGGCATGGCTTCGGCGCCGTATTCGCTGAAGCCCAGGGGCCGGTTGGGGTAGACCAGGTGGAAGAAGTCCATCCACAGGTCGTTGAGGAAGAGCCCCGGCACGTACCAGCCCAGGTACAGGTTCCAGCTCACCAGGTCGGTGATGTGGGCCACGGGGTTGAAGGGGCCGCACATGGCGTAGCAGGCCAGGGTGGTCAGACGGGTGGGATCGGCGCAGTGGCACAGATTGTTCAGTTCCCGGTGGTTGTCCAGCATGTCCTTCTTGTCCTTGGTGGAGATGGTGATCTCGTTGGACACGCCCCAGCAGACGATGCAGGGATGGTTGTAGTTCTGCACGATCAGCTCGTTCATCTGGCTGATGGTGTTTTCCCGGCCGTTGTTCATGTGTTCCGAGATATAGGGGATCTCGGCCCAGACCACCATGCCGGCTTCGTCGCACAGGTCGTAGAAGTACTGGTCGTGCTGGTAGTGGGCCAGGCGGACGGTGTTGCAGCCCATCTCCTTGATGAGTTCCATGTCCTCGTCGTGCATGGCCTTGGTGATGGCGTTGCCGATGCCCTTGCGGTCCTGGTGGCGGGAAACGCCGTGCAGGGGATACTGACGGCCGTTGAGCCAGAAGCCGGTCTTGGCATCCACCTTGAAGTCACGCACGCCGAAGCGGGTGCGGACCTCGTCCACAGGGGTGCCGTCCACGGTCAGGGTGGCCACGGCGGTGTAGAGGTAGGGGCTTTCGATGCCGTCCCACAGATGCACGCCGCTGATGGTCAGGGTCTGGTCGGAGCCCTTGCCCTCGGCCACGGTCTTGCCCTCGGCGTCCAGCAGGGTCACGGCGACTTCGGCGCCTTCATGGCCGTTGTGCCAGGTCTCCACCCGGACGCTGCCGTCCTTGTAGCCGTTTTCCGGCTTGGGGGTGACCTTCAGGCCGGTGCCGCCGAAGTAGTCCAGCTCAAAGTGGGTCTTGGAGACCACCAGCAGGGTGACGGCGCGGTAGATGCCGCCGTAGAAGGTGAAGTCCGCCTTCTGGGGATAGACGGTGTCGTTCTTGGTGTTGTCCACCACCACGGTGAGTTCGTTCTTCGCCGCCAGCAGGGCGGTGATGTCCGCCCGGAAGGTGGAGTAGCCGCCGTCATGGCGGCAGACCTCGGTGCCGTTCAGGCTGACCTGGGCGGAGGAGTTCACGCCTTCGAACTGCAGGTAGACGCACTGGGTAGCGGCGTCAAATTCCGGGGTGTCGAAGGCGGTGCGGTAGGTGCAGGCGCAGCGCTTGTAGTCGTTGCCGCCGTCCTGACCGTCAATGTTGTTCCAGGTATGGGGCAGGGTCACGACAGTGTCCGGCTGCCCGGGCTGGGAAAATTGCCAGGGCTGGTCAAGGGGAAGGCTTCTTCTCATCGGTTCACAACCTCTTTTCCGGGCAGGGCCCATTTCAAGTTTCTATTATGGTATCATCATAACTTAGTCACACTTTATTCACAATGGGTTTGGCGGAAGTGGTCGTTTTTGTGAACCATCTGGAAAGCGGTTCCGTCAACTTGTCAGGAATTAAACAATCTTATTTGTAGGATTTGCACAAAGCAAAAGAACCCCCGAAAAATCGGGGGTCCCGGGCTGTCCGGCCTGTGGGGCCGCACAGAGATCTTCAGTTGTTCTGGGGAAGGGGAAAGAGGATCTTCAGGGCGAAGCATCCGTTTTCGGTGCTGAAGGTCAGGTGGCCGTCGTACTTCTTCACGATGCGCTGCACCCCCCGCAGACCGAAGCCGTGGTAGTCGCCGCCGGTCTTGGTGGTCACGGGCAGGCCGTTCCGGAATACCGGCGGCCGTCCCAGGGGGTTGGTGATGCTGATGATGAGGAACTGCTGCTTCACATGCACCAGCACGTCGATCTGCCGCTTGTCCTTGTCGGCAAACTGCTGCACCGCCTCGATGGCGTTGTCCAGGGCGTTGCCGAAGATGGCGTAGGTATCCGCCGGGTCCAGAAAGCCCATGCGGCTGCCGTCGGCCACGCACTGGATGTGGATGTCACGGTCCCGGCAAAGCAGGCTCTTTTCGGTGAGGATGGTGTCCAGCACCTCGCTGCCCGTCTTGACGATGGAATCATAGATGCCGATGGAATCGTCGATCTCATCCAGATAGCGGCGGCGTTCGCCGCTGTCCGCCATATCCCGCAAAGCGTAGATCTGCACCTTCAGGTCGTGGCAGCGGCGGTTGATGAGGGCGATGTTCTTGCGGGCCAGCAGGTACTGTTCCTTCTGGCGGTGCCACAAAAGGTCCAGGGCGTCCAGGTCGTGCTGGATGGCGCTTTTCTTGAACAGGGCGTTCTGCAAAAACAGGATGGTCAGGCAGTAGAATTCGCACATGAGGATGACCACCCAGCTGCCCCGCACCGACACGATGCGGAAATCCACCACGATGGAGGCGGTGAGGAACTCAAACACCACAAAGAGCAGCAAAGCGGAGATGGTCTGCCTTGGTCCCACTTGGAACCGGCCTTCCTCGGCCATGCCCCGCACCACGAAGGTATAGACCAGAAAACTGCCGGCTCCCGCAAACAGCACCACACACAGCCAGGGCAGGGGGGCCTGGCCGTAATGGACGCTCATCCAGGTGAACCAGGCGTTGTAGACCTGTATGAAAAACTGCTGGGTCATCATCATCCAGGCGGCACAGTACAGGCTGCCGAACAAGGGCTGGTCACACAGCAGCAGCACCATGGCCGCCACATAGAGGAACACCACCACCAGCTGCCACCATTGCAGGTGGGCGGCCGCCAGGCCGCTGCGCCAGTAGGCGTAGCCCAGCACCGCCCCCGCGGCCAGGCACAGGGCCAGCCGCAGCCGGTAATGAGGCCGGTGGGCCAGGGGCCAGGTGTACAGCCCGGCGCACAGCCCGTGCATGAGCACCACCGCCATGGCCTGCACCATCAGTTCGGTGCCGCCCATCAGCTGCTGCCTCCCATATAATCGGTGAGGGCGTTGAGGAAAGCCCCCCGGGCCCGGCGGCTGATCTCCAGCTCATGGCCCGCCACCACCACCGTGTCCTTGCGCACCTGTTCCACGTGCATCAGGTTGACGATGTACCAGTGGTTGCATTTGGCGAAGTTGTAGGGGGCCAGCTGCTTTTCGGCGCTCTGCAAAGTGCCCCGCAGCACGTATTCCCCCTGTTCGGTGTGGTAGTGCAGCATGTGGTCTTGCACTTCCACATAGTAGATGCTGCGCACCCCCACCCGCTGCAGACGGTCGGGCAGGGCGAGGAGGATCTCCTCATTGCGGCGCTTGACCACCCGCTCGATGGCCCGGGCAAATTTCAGCTGGAAGGTGTAGTAGCTCACCGGCTTCATCACAAAATCCAGCGCCCCCACCGAGTAGCCCCGGATGGCATACTGGGCCATATTGGTTATGAACATCAACACCACGTTGTCATCCTGTTCCCGGATGGCCCGGGCGGCTTCCATGCCGGTGACCTTGGGCATCTCGATGTCCAGCAGGATGATGTCGTACCGGGGCTGATAGTCCTGCAGGATCTCGCTGCCGTCGGAGAAATGCAGCACCTCAAACCCACGGCCGTTTTCCTGGCCGTAGCGCTGGATATATTCCTTCAGCTGTTCGGCGCATTGCGCCTCATCCTCGACAATGGCGATCCGCAGCACTGCTATCCTCCTTTGCGGCTGTTCGTGGTTTTGGGGGCGATTTCCGGGCTTTGATTCTGATGTTTATGATAACACAATTTTGCCCCGGCGGCAACAGGGCGGCAAGGGGATGCCTTCCGCCGGGCACAAGGTTACTTTATAACACCCAGCGCCGCCCCCGCCGTGACGCAGTAACCAGTTCCAGGGTTCGCAGCGCCGAACAAAACCTTTCCTCTTTTCGTTGTTTTTGGCCATTTTTTACCCGTTTTTGTGCCATATATGGGGGCTTGCTTTTCCCAAAACACCATGTTACAATTAAGAGAAACATTCCGGCATGTATAACTCCGTTCTCGCCCTCCGAAACCGGAGGATGCCGGGGCGCTGCCCATCGCAAAAGGAGGAGACCCCCTCATGCAACAAACCCAATGCCTGCAGGCCAAGATGTTCGGTGGGCTCCAGATCCACGTAGGCGACCAGTACCTGGTGGAGAAGGGCGGCCGCGTGAACAAGCCCATCGAGCTGCTGGTATACCTGCTTTTGAACATTGGCGCACAGACCACCAACGAACAGCTTATGGAAGCCCTGTGGGGCGACGACGAGGTGGAGAACCCCGCCGGTGCGCTGAAAAATGCGGCCTATTCGCTGCGCCGTCTTCTGACCAAGGTCGGCCTGGATCAGGAGTGCATCATCACCCGTGACCGGCAGTATGCCTGGAACCCCGATGTGCCGGTGGACCTGGACGTGGACCGGTTCAACAAACTGTACGAAGCCGCCATGCAGAATCCCGACGTTTCGGACGAGGAGATGGTGCGCTGCTGCCGGGAAGCCCTGGCCCTGTATGCGGGGGATTTCCTGCCTGGTCTCAGCGACCGGTACTGGCTGATGACCCGGGCCAGCACGCTGCGCCAGCGGTATCTGAACATGGTGCTGCACCTGAGCGACCGGCTGCTGGCATCCGATGAGCGGTCCGGTGCGGAAGAGGTCATGAATCTGTGTTCCCGGGCGCTGCTGCTGGAACCCTTGAGCGAGGACATTTATCTGCGGCATTTCACCGCCCTGCGCAAGCTGGACATGAAGGCCGCGGTGCTGAGTTATTACCCCGTGGTGGCCAACATGTTCCTGGACGAGGTGGGCCAGCCGCTGCCGGAATCGGTGCGGGAGATCTACCGCTGGGCCGCCGAGGGCGCCAACCTGCCCATGGAGGATATCCGCCACATCCAGAAGGACCTGGACGAGATCACCCGGGACGACCGTCCCATCCGGGGCGCCTATTTCTGCCCCTATGAGGTGTTCAAGCACATGTACCACATGGTGGTGCGCAGCGCCACCCGCAATTCGGAAGACGTCATTCTGCTGCTGGTGACTCTGGTGCCCCTGGAAGCGCCCAAGCAGGAGATGATCCGGGTGATGCTCTCGGTGAAGGAGCTCATCAAGAACATGCTGCGCAAAGGCGATGTGTTTGCCCGGTACAGCCGCAACCAGTATGTGCTGATGCTGTCGGTGAAAAACACCGATGACTACAAGATCGTCCGCGACCGTCTGCTCACCCGTTACGAAAAGAGCGGCATCAGTCAGGTGCTGCGGATGCAGGTGACTATCGGGATTCCCGATCCCATCGTTTGAGTTTTATAAAAGCCCGAGCTTTTCGTTTTGAGGAAAGGCTCGGGCTTTTTTGTTTGGGGTTTCTTGGCAGACGGCTGCCAGCCGTAGGGTTGTCGCTTTTTGCCGCCAAAAAGCGACGGAAAAACCGCCGCCGCATCGGAACGGCGGGCCCTTTTCGCTTCCTTTTCGGGCACGAAAAGGAAGAACTAAACGGCAGACTGCCGTTAACAAAAAAAGAACACCGCCCCCGCCGGGGAACAAATCCGGCAGAGGCGGTGTGTACTTACTTTATGCAGACAAACTCAGCTGCAAAGGCTCAGGCAGCCTTCTTCGCCATGCTCCGCTGTACCAGCTTGACGATCTCCACAATGGGAATGACCAGCACAGACAGACCCAGAGCAATGAGATACTCGGGCAGGTCCACGGGGGTGAAGCCGAAAGCGCCCGCGATGAAGGGAACTTCCAGCACCAGGGTGGTCAGCACCAGGCTGCCCAGCATGGCGGCCCACAGCACCACGTTATGGCTGTGCAGGGTGAAGATGCTGCCGCGCTGGCTGCGCATGTTGAAGCTGTGGAAGATCTCGCACATGCTCATGGTCAGGAAGGCCATGGTCATGCCGTCATCGGAAATGCCCTTGGGCATCTCGAAGTAGCCCACTTCCATGCAGTGGCCGATGATATAGGAAGCCAGGGTGATGATGGTGACCAGGATGCCCTGATACACCACGTCAAAGCCCAGGCCGCCGGCAAAGATGCCGTCGGTGGACTTGCGGGGCGGGCGGTGCATGATGTTGCTTTCGCCCTTTTCCACGCCCAGAGCCAGGGCCGGGAAGCAGTCGGTGATGAGGTTGATGAAGAGCAGGTGCACCGGGTTCAGCAGGGTGAAGCCCAGCAGGGTGGCGGTGAAGACGCCCAGGACCTCGCTCATGTTGGAGGCCAGCAGGAACTGGATGGCCTTGCGGATGTTGTCGTAGATGCGGCGGCCTTCGCTGACGGCACCCACGATGGTGGCAAAGTTGTCGTCGGCCAGCACCATGTCCGCCACGTTCTTGGTAACGTCGGTGCCGGTGATGCCCATGCCCACGCCGATGTCGGCAGATTTGATGGACGGGGCATCGTTGACGCCGTCGCCGGTCATGGCGGTGATGCAGCCCCGCTTCTTCCAGGCGGTGACGATGCGCACCTTATGTTCCGGCTGCACGCGGGCGTAGACGCCGTAGCGGGTGATGGCCTCGGCCAGGTCCTCGTCGGAGATGTCGTCCAGCTCGGAACCGGTGATGGCCTGGGAAGGATCGTCGATGATGCCCAGCTCGGTGGCGATGGCCACGGCGGTGTCCTTGTGGTCGCCGGTGATCATCACGGGACGGATGCCCGCCTGACGGCATTCCACAATGGCATCCTTCACTTCGGGACGCACCGGGTCGATCATGCCGGTAAGACCGATGAAGCACAGATCCTGCTCCAGGAAGGAGGGTTCGTTGTTGTGGGGGTTCTCGGCCCAGGGACGCATGGCGGCGGCCAGCACGCGCAGGGCCTTGTCGGCCATGGCCTTGTTGGCCTTCAGGATCTCGGCCTTCTTTTCCTCGGTCATGGGCACGGCCTTTTCGCCGTCCCAGTACCGGGTGCAGCGCTTGAGCACTTCGTCCGGGGCGCCCTTGGTGTACTGCACAAAGGCATCGCCCGCGGCATGCAGGGTGCTCATCATCTTACGGCCGGAGTCAAAGGGCGCTTCGTCCACACGGGGCTGCTTGGCTTCCAGGTCGGTCTTTTTCAGATCCACGCTGGCGGCGTAGTTCACCAGAGCGGCCTCGGTGGGTTCGCCCTGGGCGCCGTTCTCGGTATATTCGGCGTCGGAGCACAGGGCCATAGCGGTGGCCAGCAGGGTCTCGTCGCCGGTGTGCTCCACCACGGTCATCTTGTTCTGGGTCAGGGTGCCGGTCTTGTCCGAGCAGATGACCTGGGCGCAGCCCAGGGTCTCCACGGCGGTGAGGCGGCGGATAACGGCGTTGCGCTTGCTCATGTTGGTCACGCCGATGGACAGCACCACCGTGACCACAGTGGCCAGGCCTTCGGGGATGGCGGCCACGGCCAGGGAAACGGCCACCATGAAGGTGGACAGGATGGCATCCAGGCTGAACTCACCGTGAGAGATCAGGTTGAAGGCAAAGATGAAGACGCAGATGCCCAGCACCAGCTTGGACAGGGTACGGCCCAGTTCGTCCAGCTTGCGCTGAAGGGGGGTCTGTTCGTCGGTCACCGCAGCCAGGGCGCCGGCGATCTTGCCCATCTCGGTGTCCATGCCGGTGTCGGTGATGACCATGCGGCCGCGGCCGTACACCACGGTGGAACCCATATAGCACATGTTCTTGCGGTCGCCCAGAGGCACATCCTTGCCGCCTTCGGCAGGAACCAGGGCGTCCACGATCTTGTTCACCGGCACGCTCTCGCCGGTGAGGGCAGCTTCCTCGATCTTGAGGCTGGCGCTTTCCAGGATGCGGCCGTCGGCAGGCACGCTGTCGCCCGCTTCCAGCAGCACGATGTCGCCGGGCACCAGCTCATCGCTGTGCAGGGTCACATGCTGGCCGTCACGCAGCACCTTGCTGGTGGCGGCGGTCATGGTCTGCAATGCTTCGATGGCGGCCTCGGCCTTGCTCTCCTGATAAACGCCCAGCACCGCGTTGAGCAGCACCACGATGAGGATGATGATGACTTCCGCCATGCTTTCGCCCTCGATGAGGCTGGTCACGGCGGACACCGCGGCAGCGCACAGCAGGATGATGAGCATGGGGTCCTTCAGCTGTTCGATGAAACGCTGGAGCAAAGTGGCCTTCTGGGCTTCCTTCAGCTTGTTGGGGCCGTGTTCTTCCAACCGGCGCTTGGCTTCGTCGGTACTCAGACCGTCCATGCCGGCGTTTTCCTGCCGGAGGACTTCCTCCGCAGAAAGTTCGTAACTTTTCACGCGTAATCTCCTTTCAATCTTCGGGCGGGGAAAAGGCCCCGCCATCCCTCTGTACCTATTATATATAAAACAAGACCCATACACCAGGGAATTTTTACCAGTTTCCCGGTGTATGAGTCTCATTCTTCACAGCGTATTCTGCCGTAAAGGCGGCACCGGGCGCAGAGCGCCGGGGTGACGATGCCGCCGCGCGCCAAAGGCGCGGAACTACTCCCTCAGACAAGAAATGCTCTATTATGAAAAGGAAAGGATGCCCAGCCCCTGCAGCAGGATCTTCAGCCCCATGAGGATGAGCACCACGCCGCCGGCCCGTTCGGCCAGGGCTTTGTACCGGGTGCCGAAGAGGTTGCCGATCTTGACGCCCGCCGCCGCCAGGACCAGGGTGACAAGGCCGATGAGGATCACCGCCGCCAGGATGTTGGTGCCCACCGCCGCGAAGCTGACCCCCACGGCCAGGGCGTCGATGGAGGTGGCCACCGCCAGGGGCAGCATGGCCTTGGGGGAAAAGTCGGGGGTGACTTCCTCCTCCTCATCGCCGAAGCTCTCCCGCAGCATGTTCACGCCGATAATGGCCAGCAGCGCGAAAGCCACCCAGTGCCCGAAACTGCCGATGAACCCGGCAAAGCCGGAACCCAGCCAGTACCCCAGCAGAGGCATCAGGGCCTGAAAGGCACCGAACCACACCCCGCAGATCAGGGCGTGACGGGGCCGCATGCGCTGCACCGAAAGCCCCTTGCACACAGACACCGCGAAGGCATCCATGGCCAGGCCCACGGCAATAACAAAAAGATCCGCCAAAGACATTCCAAACCACTCTCCTGTTTGTGATGCGGCGGGCGGGAAGGACGAAAAAAACGAGACCTATCCCGCCCTGCCGTGCAAGGCAAAAGATAAGTCTCGCTGTTTCATCTAAAGCCAGGGTCGCCCCAGTATGTTGGCCCTATCACGCGGAGGGTGTTCCGCGCCAGCTACTCCCTTATGCAACGAGTACCATACCACGCCCCGGTGCAGTTAGTCAAGAATAACCAACGTTGGTCCGTCCCTCTTTGGGACAGTTTTCGGGTTTTGCACCATCTTTTTCTCAGTTGGTGGAAAACAAGGCCCCTTTTGTGGAAAGAAAAACCCCTTTTGTGGAAAACTCTGTTTATTCTGTGGAAAACTTGGCCCTTTTTGGAGCGAATATTACGAAATGATGAAATTCGGGTAAACTTTCCCACCGCGTATATCGGTTTTTCACGTTGAAAATGTTGAAAACCCTGTGGAAAGTGTGGAAAACACCCCGGTTTTCCACAATCTACAACTTTTGGTTTTTCCCCGTTGTGAGGCACTGCGCATTTCGACAACAAAATGTTGAACTTGCCCCGTGGAAATGGTACAATAGCATAATAAACCGGCCGCCCTAAAGCGGCAAAATTCCACGGTTTTCCACAAGGAGGCCTTATGAACTGGCTCGACCGGCTGGAGCGCCGCTACCGGCGTTTCGCCATTCCCAACCTTCTCAACATCGTACTGATCGGGCAGATCGTTGCCTGGGTCATCATTATGTTCGTCAACTACAACCTGATCGAAGCGCTGATGCTCACCCGGTCGGGATTGTTCCACGGGCAGATCTGGCGCCTGGTCAGCTTCGTCTTTATGCCCAGCCTGAACACCAGACCTTTCTGGTTTTTGCTGGAACTGTATTTCTATTGGTGGGTGGGCAACTCCCTGACCCGTGCCTGGGGCGATTTCCGCTTCACCGTCTACTGGCTGGCGGGCATGCTGGGGGCCATCCTCAGCTGCCTCATCACCGGCTTCGGCGGGTCTTCGGGGCTGTTCCTCAGCCTCTTCTTCGCCTACGCCTGGATGTGGCCCAACCAGCAGGTGCTGCTCTTCTTCATCATTCCGGTGAAGGTGAAGTGGCTGGGCTGGGCGGCCGGTGCCGTCTGGGCCTGGAACTTCATCACCAGCAGCTTTTCCGGCCGGGTGTCCCTGCTCTTCGGTCTGGCCGGGTTCCTGCTCTTCTTCGGGCGGGAGATGTGGCTGTGGTGCCGCGACACCGCGGTGAACTACAAACGCCGCAAGGACTGGGAGCGCCGCTGGAAGTGATCCCTTTTTCCACATTTGACTGTCTCACTGTTTATATAAGGAGGAAATCATCATGAAACTCATCACTGCCATCGTCAACAAGGAAGATTCCAAGGCTGTCTGCTCCGAACTGGTGCGCAACAAGTTCTATGTCACCCGTCTGGCCACCACCGGCGGCTTCCTGATGGCGGGCAACATGACCCTGCTCATCGGCACCGAGGACGAGCGTGTGGACGACTGCATCGCCTGCATCTCCAAGTGCTGCAAGCAGCGCACCGAGATCGTGCCCGGCGCCGCTTCCATCGGCCTGGGCCTGGAAAGCGCCATGCCCATTGAAGTCACCGTGGGCGGCGCCACCATCTTTGTGACCAACGTGGAGCGCTTCGAAAAGCTGTGAGCGCCCCCGGCATGCTGGCCCGCCTGGCCGGCAACCATTCTCTGAAAGAGGACCTGTCCGCCGCGCTGGGCACCGGACGTTTGCCCCACAGCATCCTGCTGGTGGGGGAACCGGGCTGCGGGGCGGGCTTTGCCGCGCGCTGCCTTGCGGCGGATTACCTCTATCCCGCCGGCGGCGCCCATGCCGAGGCGGTGCTCCGGGGAGAGGACAGCGAATGTCTGACCATCCGGGGGGAGGGCGCTTCCGGCCAGATCAAGGTGGAGCGCATACGGGACGCCCGGGAGAAGATCCAGCACAGCGCCCTTTCGGCGGATGCCGCGGGGCGTGTGCTCTTTATCTACGGGGCCCAGAACCTGAACGGGGCTTCGGCCAACGCCATGCTGAAGATCATGGAGGAACCGCCCGAAGGGGTGCTCTTCCTGCTGACGGCTTCCAGTGCCGCGGCGGTGCTGCCCACCATCCGCAGCCGCTGCGCCGCCTACACCGTGGCCCCCGTGCCGGTGGCGGAATGTGCCGCCGCTCTGCGGGCCGCCCTGCCGGACCTGGACGACCGCCAGGCCGCCGACCTGGCATTTCTCTATGAAGGGCACATCGGCGCCGCCCTGGACGTGATGCGGGACCCGGCGGTGAAAGCCGCCCGCAACGTCGCCCGGGAACTCTGCCGCCATGCCGAAAGCCGGGACACCTACCGTGCCGCAGCTTTGCTGGCCAAGTATGAGAAGGACCGGGAAGGCGCCGCCCGTCTGCTGGCCCAGACCCGCACGGCGGCCAGTGCCGCTTTGCGCCGTCCGGGGTTCGACGGGCTTTCGGCCCCTGCCGCCGCCCGGCTGGCCCGGGCCGCCGGGGACGCCATGAAGGCCATGGCCTCCAACGCCAACCTGCGCCTGACCCTGACCCTGCTGGCCGCCGCGGCCACCGCCCAAGACCCATAAACCAGAAGGAAAAACAAACATGAAAGTCATCTCTGTGAAATTCAAGGAAAGCGGCCGTTCCTATTACTTTGACCCCGGCAGCCTGACGGTGGCCACCGGGGATTTTGTCATTGTGGAAACGGCCCGTGGCGTGGAATGCGGCGAGGTGGTCCGCGGCCCCCACGAACTGCCCAACACCGGCTTTGCCCGGGAGATCAAGCCGGTGCAGCGCATGGCTGACGGCATGGACATCCGCCGTATGCGCCAGAACCGGGCGGATGAGCGCAAGGCTTTCGGCATCTGCGAACAGCGCATTGCCGCCCACAAGCTGCAGATGAAGCTCATCGACGCCGAATATACCCTGGACCGCAGCAAGCTGGTCTTTTACTTCACCGCCGACAACCGGGTGGATTTCCGGGAACTGGTCAAGGACCTGGCTTCCCAGTTTCGCACCCGCATTGAACTGCGCCAGATCGGCGTGCGGGACGAAAGCAAGATGCTGGGCGGCCTGGGCGTGTGCGGCCAGCCTTTCTGCTGCAGCCGGTTTTTGAAGAACTTCCAGCCGGTGTCCATCAAGATGGCCAAGGAACAGGGGCTTTCCCTGAATCCGGCCAAGATCAGCGGCGCCTGCGGCCGCCTGATGTGCTGCCTGGCCTATGAACAGAAGAGCTACGAATATCTGAACAGCATCACCCCCCAGGTGGGCAGCGTGGTGCGCACCCCCGACGGCGAAGGCACCGTCACCGAGGTGAACGTCATTTCCGGCAACCTGAAAGTCCGCAGCGTGGAGAGCCTGGCCCCCAAGACCTACAAGCGGTCGGAGTGTGAGTACATCCGGGGCGGACGCCGTGCCCCCGTGAAGCCGGACAAGGAGGACTGACCCATGGCCGGGACCCTGTACATCGTGGCCACCCCCATCGGCAACCTGGACGACATGCCGCCCCGTGTGGCGGCCACCTTCGGCGCGGCGGATTTCGTGGCGGCGGAGGACACCCGGGTGACCCTGCGGCTGCTGAACCATCTGGGGCTGAAAAAGCCCATGGTCAGCTACTATGAGCATGCTCTGCACCACGGGGCGGCCATTCTGGAACGCATCGAGGCCGGGGAAAACTGCGCTTTGTGTTCCGACGCGGGTATGCCCTGCATCAGCGACCCCGGGGAACAGATCGTCACCGAAGCTTTGGCCCGGGGCATCCATGTGGTGCCGGTGCCGGGAGCTTCCGCCTGCGTTACCGCCCTGGCGGTGTCCGGGCAGAAAACCGGGCGGTTCGTGTTCGAGGGCTTTCTGCCGGTACCCAAAAAGGAGCGCCGGGAACGTCTGGACGCCCTGAAAAACGAGACCCGGACCATCCTTTTGTACGAAGCCCCCCACAAGCTGCGCGCCACCCTGGACGACCTCATCAAGACCTGCGGGCCGGACCGGTCGGTGACCCTGTGCCGGGAACTGACCAAACTCCACGAGGAGATCAACAAGACCACCCTGGGCCAGGCTTCGGCGCTGTATGCCGAGACCGAGCCCCGGGGGGAATATGTGCTGGTTCTGGCAGGCGCCGAAGCCCCCGCTGAGGAGGCGGAAGCCCCCACCCTGGAGGACGCCGTGGCCGCCGCCCGCACTTTGATGGAGGGCGGCACCCCGCCTTCCGCGGCCGCCAAGCAGGCCGCCGCCGGGACCCCCTACTCCAAGGGGGAGATCTACCGGCAGCTGGTGCGGGGAGACTGACCCGCGCACTTTGCGCAGCACTGAAACGAGAAAGGGGGTTTTCCCTATGGCGGAAGATGTATCCACCATTCTGGTGGTCAGCGACACCCACGGCCGTCTGACCCGGCTGCGCTGGATTTTGCGCCACGAAAAAGCCGACGCCCTGTTTTTCCTGGGCGACGGCCTGTATGACCTGGACCAGGCCATTTTGCAGAACCGGATGCAGCCCCCCTACCTTATTTACCGGGTGCGGGGCAACTGTGATTTCGGCGCCCACGACCCCGCCGAGGGTCTGGCCCCCTTTGCGGGGGTGCTGTTCTTCTACACCCACGGCCATCATTATGGGGTAAAAGCCGGTTTTGAGCAGCTGATGGAGACCGCCGCCGCCCGGGGCGCGGACGTGGCGCTGTTCGGCCACACCCATTACAAAACGCTGCGGGCGGCCACCCCGGCCAACCCGGCGATCTTCAACCCCGGCAGCCTGCGGGATACGGGCAGCTACGGGGTCATTACCATCACCGACGGCAAGTGTGCCTTCGGCTGGAAGCAGGTGCCCCAGGACCTATGAACGAGACGATGGAACCCAATACCCTGATCTGTCTGGATGAGACGGACAGCACCAACACCTGGGCCAAGGCCCACCTGGACAAATTCGGCCCGGTGGGGGCGGTGTACACCACCAGCCAGACAGCGGGCCGGGGACGGCTGGGCCGCCAATGGGTGAACGCCAACGGTCTGGCGTTGTATTACACCGCCGTTTTGCAGGTGCCCCTGGCGGACACGGCTGCCCTTTCGCTGTATTCCAGCCTGGCGGCGGCCCGTGCGCTGCGCCGCCGTTACGGGGTGGACTGCCGCATCAAGTGGCCCAACGACCTGCTGCTCAACGGCAAAAAGATCGTGGGTATTCTGTGCGAAACGGTGGTCCAGGGCCCCAAGGTGACGGCACTTTCGGGCATCGGGTTCAACCTGGCCCAGCCCCAGAGTTATTTCGACGCCGCAGACCTGCCCCACGGCACCAGCCTGACGCTGCAGGGGGCGGATGTGCATCTGCCCGAGGACGCCGACGCCCTGGCCCGGGACCTGACGGCCTTCGGGTTTGACAAGGAACTCTATGCCTTTGAGCGGGAAGGCTTTGCCGCCTGCCGGGAGGATTACAAAGCCCTGTGCGTCAACCTGGGCCGCCATGTCACCTTTGACGGCGGCACCGGCACGGCGGTGGACATCGACGAACTGGGCCGCCTGGTGGTGGAAGACGACCACGGCGGGGATGTGCATGTGTTCACCGGCGAGGTGAGCGTGCGGGGGATTTATGGGGCGGTGTGAGCACCCCGCTCTCCCCTGCCGGGTGTGCATGTTTTTGATGGATTATTGGTAGGGACGGGATTCATCCCGTCCTTTTTTGTTTTGTTTCTTGCTTCTTGGCAGACAGCAATCTGCCGGAGAATTGTCGCTTTTTGCCGCCAAAAAGCGACGGAAAAACCGCCACCGTTTCGAGGCGGTGGACGCCGACCAGGTATTTTTTGCCCGGGCGGCTATGCCGCCCGATGGCGCACAGCGCCATGCAAAAAAGCAACGCGCAGCGTTGTTTCCGAAATTGGTCGGCCGCGAACAGCGGCCAGTGGTTGCGTGAGAAACCCTGCCCCACCGGTGTACGGCCACCTTGCGACGGCCTGTGCACCGGGCTGGGGCCCGGTGAACAAGGAATTGTTTTAAAGCCATTGACCGGCAGCAACTGCTTTCCCCAAAGCCTCCCCTTCCATCTCTGCCCTTCATGGACATTTTTGCGAAAAATTCTTCTGACATTCTCTTGAACACATTGTACAAAACAACCGGAAACGTCTATTTTTTGCAAGCACATTTATTCGTATTATCGAATATTTTCTAAAAAACGCATGTTTCCTGCGAAATTAACAGAAAGTTCACAGGAAGATAATAGATTTTTCGCAAGTATTGGGTATCTTATAAGCACAGGGAACGGAGCCGCAACCGTCATCCCTGGAACATGATTCCTCCTCACACCAAAACGATACCCCAAAGCCCCCACCTGTTACCGCAAGCAGGTGGGGGTAACTTTTTGGGGGGCGAAGCCCCCCTAATGGTTCCCCCTTTTTAGTTTTACTTTTCTTGGGAAACGGCATCTTGCCTTTGGGTTGTTCCTTTTTGGCGTCAAAAAGGAACCGAAAAACCGCCACCGTTCCGATGCGCTGGACGCCGGCCGGGGCTGCGGCCCCGGACCCCGAGATGCGGCCACCTTACGACGGCCTCTTCACCGGCCTGGGGGCCGGTGAACAAGGAAAATGATTTTAATGCCATTTCCCGGTAACGGTTGCTTGACGGGAAAATTACTCAACTGCCCCGCAAGGATTTTAAATCCATTCCTTGCTCACCGGCCCCAGCCGGTGAGTAGGCCGTCCCGGAGGGGTGGCCGCATACAGGTCCAGGGCGTAGCCCTGGTCGGCGGTCGCCGCATCGAAACGGCGGGCCCTTTTCGCTTCCTTTTCGGGCACGAAAAGGAAGGACACCCCGGGGAAATGCCGTTCCCCCGGCAGCCTGCCGTTCCCCAAAAAAACAAAAGCGCAAAAATAAAAGACCAGGGCGTTCCCCCAAATGCAAGGGAACGCCCTGGTCTTTTATTTTATAAAATCAGCCTCTTACACGGAACCCCCGCTCGTTCTCCTCCAGGGGAACGGTGCGGCAGGTCATGCCTTCGATCATGATCCACTTGCTGGTGGTGGTCAGGGTTGGCACCAGCCTATCCAGCACGACGGGGTCGCCCTGGGCTTCCAGTTCCACGCTGCCATCCCAGTTGTTCACCACCCAGCCGGTCAGTCCCAGCAGGGACGCCGCATACTGGGCGCGGTAGCGGAACCCCACCCCCTGCACCCGGCCGGTGAACCGCCAGTGACGTCGTTCCGGGGCGTTCATGCCTCGATCCCCGTCACCGTGTAATCTTTGGCCTCCACGGCCTCTTTCAGCACATCATCCGCCACATCGGCGGTCAGGGTCACCACGGCGGTGCCCGCCTCGTGGCTGACGGCGGCGCTCTGTACCCCGTCCAGGGCTTCCAGAGCTTTCTTCACGGTGGCTTCGCAATGGGCACACATCATGCCCTCGATATGCATGGTCTTGGTCATGGCAGATTCTCCTTTCTCAGGTTGGACGTCCGCCGCAGCAGCCGGGCAGGCCACCGGGCAGGCTTGGGGTTCAGTTACTTCCCCCCGGGGCGGCGCGGGCCGCTTGGGCGGGGCGTCGTGTTCGGCGTTGTGGGGGTCAAAGGTGTTCAGCCGCAGGGCGTTGGTCACCACACACACACTGGACAGGCTCATGGCCGCCGCGGCGATCATGGGATTGAGCAGGATGCCCAACGGGTACAGCACACCCGCCGCCAGCGGGATGCAGACGGCATTGTAGAAAAACGCCCAGAACAGGTTCTGATGGATGTTGGTGACCACCTTGCGGGACAGCCGCACCGCGGCGGGGATATCCGCCGGGTCGCTGCGCACCAGCACCACGTCGGCGGCATCCAGGGCCACATCCGCCCCGGCGCCGATGGCAATGCCGGTATCCGCCCGGGTCAGGGCGGGAGCATCGTTGATACCGTCGCCCACCATGGCCACACGGCCCTCGGCCTGCAGGCGGCGGACTTCCGCCTCCTTGCCTGCGGGCAGCACCCCGGCCACCACGTCGGCGGTGTCCAGGCCCACCTGCTGGGCAATGTAGGCGGCGGTGTTGGCGTTGTCACCGGTGAGCAGCACCACATGCAGGCCCAGGGCCCGCAGTTCGGCAATGGCCTGTTTGCTGCTGGGCTTCACCGAATCCGCCACCGCGATGACGCCGGCGGCGTGACCGTCCAGGGAGAAATACAGCGGCGTGGCCCCCTGTCCCGACAGGCGGCGGCCGGATTCCAGCAGGTCGTCGGGCACATCGGCCACGCTGCGGATGAACTCCTCGTTGCCGCCCGCCATGCCCTTTCCGGCTACCTTGCCCACCAGGCCCTTGCCCGGCACCGCCTGCACATCCTTCACCATGGCGGAAGGCTTGACGTCGTTTTCCTTGGCGCAGGCCAGCACCGCCTTGGCCAGGGGATGCTCGCTCTGGCTTTCCAGGGCGGCGGCCATGCCCAGCAGGAACTTCTGGGGCACGCGGCGGGTGCCCACGATCTCCACCACGCTGGGTTCACCGGCGGTGACGGTGCCGGTCTTGTCCAGCACCACCGTGTCGGTGTAGCCGGTGGATTCCAGGCTGGCGGCGGTCTTGAAGAGGATACCGCTGCGGGCGCCCACACCGGAGCCCACCATGACGGCCACGGGGGTGGCCAGACCCAGGGCGCAGGGGCAGCTGATGACCAGCACGCTGATGGCCCGGGCCAGGGCAAAGTCAAAGGCCTGGCCGATGAGAAGCCAGATGACCAAGGTCACCGCCGCAATGCCGATGACCGTGGGCACAAAGATCCCGGCCACCTTGTCGGCGGTGCGGGCCAGGGGCGCCTTGGTGGCGGCGGCATCCGCCACCAGACGGATGACCTGGCTCAGGGTGGTATCCTGCCCCACCCGGGTAGCCCGGCAGGTCAGGGCGCCGTTCTGGTTGATGGTGGCGGCGCTGACGGGACTTCCCTTCTCCTTGTCCACCGGCATGCTCTCGCCGGTGAGGGCGGCTTCGTTCACGCTGGACTGCCCTTCCACCACCACGCCGTCCACCGGGATGCTTTCCCCGGGACGCACCAGGAAGATGTCCCCCACCCGGACCTGTTCCACCGGGATGGTCAGTTCGCCTTCGTCCCGCAGGACGCAGGCGGTGGGCGGGGCCAGCTGCATCAGGCTTTTCAGCGCGCTGGTGGTCTTGCCCTTGGAGTAGGCTTCCAGCATCTTGCCCACCGTAATGAGGGTCAAAATCATGGAAGCGGATTCAAAATACAGGTCATGGCGGAACTGCATGATCTGCTCTTCGTTGCCGGCGGCGATGCCGCCCCCGATCATGAAGATGGCAAACACACCGTAGACCAGCGCCGCCCCGGCGCCCATGGCCACCAGGGTGTCCATGCCCGGGGAAAGGCTGCGCACGCCCTTCCATCCGCTGATGAAGAAAGCCCGGTTGATCCAGCACACCGGCAAAGTCAGCACCAGCTGGGCCAGGCCGAACCACAAGGCGTCCCAGCCGCCGCCATCCATAAAGGGCGGCAGGGGCAGGCCGATCATGTGCCCCATGCTCAGATACATCAGGGGCACCAGGAAACACAGGCTCAGGATCAGGCGGCGTTTCAGTTTGGGGGTCTCGGTATCTTCCAGGGCGTCGGCGTCGGCTTCCTCGGCCACAGCCGCGCCGTAACCGGCGGCCTCCACCGCCGCGATCACATCTTCGGTCACAGGGTCGGCTTCGTATTCCACCTGCATGCTGTTGGTGAGCAGGCTCACCGATACCCCGGCGACCCCGGGCACGGCGGCCACTGCCTTTTCCACATGGGCGCTGCAGGCCGCACAGCTCATGCCGGTGACTTCAAACCGCTGCATACGTACACTTCCTTTCCGTTGCGGTATGGCATTTCATCTGCTGCAAAATCAAAACAGCCCTTCGGGCAGAACAATGTCCTGCCGGGGCACCTTTTCCCAGGAAAACCCGTCCGCCAGTTCGGCGGGGGTGCGGGGGTCGGGGGCTTTCTGCAGGCCGCAGGCATAGGCCAGCCGCCCGATGATCTCTTCGGGGGTGTATTTCGCCTGCAGGTTTTCCAGGCTTTCGTCCCCGTCCCGCTTGGACAGCCGCCGCCCGTCCGGGGCCAGCAGCAAGGGCATATGGATAAACTCCGGGGCGTTCAGGTCCAATGTACGGTAGAGCCACAGCTGCCGGGGGGTGCTGGAGAGCAGGTCCGCTCCCCTCACCACCTCTGTGACGCCCATGAGGGCATCATCCACCACCACCGCCAGCTGATAGGCAAACACCCCGTCCGCCCGGCGCAGGTAGAAGTCCCCGCAATCCCGGGCCAGGTTTTCCTCGTAACAGCCAAGGTGGCCGTCGGTGAAGCCGACGGTCTCGTCGGGCACTCTCACCCGCCAGGCGGGGGGACGGCGGAGGGCTTTTTCCGCCGCCTGTTCGGGGGTCAGGTTCCGGCAGGTACCGGCATAGACCACCTGGCCGTCGCTGCGGTGGGGGGCGTCGGCGGCGTGGAGCTGGCTGCGGCTGCAAAAGCAGGGGTAGACCAGCCCTTTTTTCCACAAAACATCATAAAATTGTTGATAAACGGCGCTGCGGTCGCTCTGGTAATAGGGGCCGTCGGGACCGCCTTTATCCCCGCCCTCGTCGGCGGAAAGCCCCAGCCACGCCAGGTCCTGCTGGAGCAGTTCGGCGAATTTCCGGGGGCAGCGGGCGGTGTCCAGGTCCTCCACCCGCAGCACCACCTTGCCGCCCTTGCTCTTGGCGGAAAGCCATGCCAGCAGGCAGCAGCACAGGTTGCCCAGGTGCATCCGGCCGCTGGGGCTGGGTGCGTAGCGGCCTACGGTCATTGGGCGGCCTCCAGGGTATACTGGCCGTCGCCCAGGCAGCGCAGATGGGTGCGGTAGAAGGCTTCCACCGCCAGCACCATGGCGTCGGCGTCGGACACGGCGGCGGTCTCCACGGCGCTGTGCATGCCCAGCTGGGCCAGACCGATGTCCGCCATGGGCACGGGCAGGGTGTGGCTCTGCAGGTTGCCCAGGGTGGAACCGCCGGGCAGGTCCGCCCGGTTGGCGAACTGCTGCACCTTTACGTCGGCCAGGCGGCAGAGTTCTTTCACCACCGCGCCGGACAGGGCGTTGGTGGTGTATTTCTGGCTGGCGTTGACCTTCAGCACCAGGCCGCCGCCCAGGCGTACCGGGTTGGCGGGGTCGGCCTTGTCGGCAAAATTGGGATGCGTGGCGTGGGCGTTGTCGGCGCTGAGGGCAAAGCTGTTGGCCAGTGCCCGCTGCATGCCCTGAGCGCTGTGGGGCACCGCGTCGTATACCCGGTCCAGCACGTCCCGCAGGAAGATGCTGGCCGCGCCCTGGCGGGTGCCGCTGCCCACTTCTTCGTTGTCGAACATGGCCCAGACGGGGGCGCAGGCGCTGTCAGCGGCAGCGGCGGCATTGATAAAGCCGAAGAGGGTGGTGGCGGCACATTCCAGGTCGTCGATGCGGGGGGCCATGAAGTACTCCCCTTCCGGCCCGATGATGGTGGGCGCCTGCCGGGTGTACAGGGTCAGGTCAAAGTCTACCATGTCTTCCTCGGCCACGCCCAGGGCTTCGGCCAGCAGGGCGGGCAGAGGGCGGCAGCCTTCGGGGCCGTACAGCGGCTGCATGTCCACCTGGGGGTTGTATTTATGGCCGTCGTTGACGGTGCGGTCCATGTGGATGGCCAGAGAGGGGATGACCACCAGGTCCCGGTCCAGGTCCACCAGACGGGATTCCAGGCCGTCTTCGGTGCGCACCAGCACCCGGCCCGCCACGGAGAGGGGCCGGTCCAGCCAGGTGGCCATGTTCATGCCGCCGTAGCCTTCCACATTCAGGCGGGTGCAGCCCGCCGAGGTGACCGAGGTATTCTTGATGCGCCAGGTGGGGGAATCGCTGTGGCTGGCGGTGATGCGCCAGCCGCCGATGGCGTGGTCCGGCACCCGCCAGGCGATGATGGAGGAGTTGTTGCGGGTGGTATAGTAGCCGCGGCCGGGTTCCAGGTTCCAGTAATCCGCCTCTTCCAGGCGGGTGAAGCCGGCGGCGTCCAGCAGGCCGGCTGCATGGGCCACGGCGTGGAAGGGGGTGACCCCCGCGCGGAGAAAATCAAAAAGCTGCTGCATCTGCATGGTTTTGTGTTCCTTCTTTTTATATAAGTTTTGCCCGGCCCGAAGGGCGGGGTCTTGGTATTATTGTACCGCAGGGCAGGACTTGCGGCAACAGAATTTTGGTGGTATCTTAATTCTAACCTGATTTGCCCAAAAGGCAAGTACGCACTTAAAAGATACCGCTATCCAAAAGGAGAGTAAGGCTTATGAAACCGGGACCGGGATGCAGCTGCCGTTATGCGGACGTGGGCTGCGACAAGATGGAACAGGTGATGGAACAGATCAGCGGAAAGTGGAAGATGCGCATCCTGTTCATGGTGGGCGCCCACGGCACTTTGCGGTACGGCGAACTGCGCAACCTTTTGGGCGGGGTGACACACAAGATGCTGAGCAACCAGCTGAAAGAACTGGCGGCGGACGGACTGATTTCCCGCCACGATTACGGGGAAGTTCCGCCCCGGGTAGAGTACAGCCTGACCGAACACGGCGAGGCGCTGATGCCGATTTTTGATGATATACAGGCGTATATTAAAAAGTTTGGGGATTGTGTGTGCGGAGGGTAAACGGCTGCTAGCCGTTGGGTTGTCGCTTTTTGCCGCCAAAAAGCGACGGAAAAACCGCCACCGTTCCGATGCGGTGGACGCCGGCCGGGGCTGCGGCCCCGGACCCCGAGATGCGGCCACCTTACGACGGCCTATTCACCGGCCTGGGGGCCGGTGAACAAGGAAAATGATTTAATACCATTTCCCGGTAACGGTTGCTTGACGGGAAGATTGCTCAACTGCCCCGCAAGGTTTTTAAATCCACTCCTTGCTCACCGGCCCCAGCCGGTGAGTAGGCCGTCCCGGAGGGGTGGCCGCACTCGGGTCCAGGGCGTAGCCCTGGTCGGCGGCCGCCGCATCGAAACGGCGGGCCCTTTTCGCTTCCTTTTCGGGCACGAAAAGGAAGGACACTCCGGCTAAATGCCGTCAGCCCAAAAACGCAGAAGGGGTCCCCAGGGGAGACCACTCTCCCCTGCCCACCAATAGCCCCCCACCTTGCATCCACCCCCCAGGGGTGGTATACTTAAATCAACACACAAAAAGGCTTATCCTTTTCCGGTGCCGGACGTCGGGGTTTTCCCTGCCGCCGGCACGCTCTTTTTTTGCGCCGTGCGGCAGAAAGGGGTTCTATGCACACTACACAGCTTTCTCAAACCGCCCAGTTCGACAAGATGACCAAAACCCCCATTCCAAAATTGGTCATTCAGCTGGGTATCCCCACCACCATCAGCATGCTGGTCACCAACATCTACAACATGGCCGATACCTGGTTCGTGGGCCGGGTAGGCATCAGCGCTTCCGGCGCGGTGGGCATCGTGTTCGGTCTCATGGCCATCATCCAGGCCTTCGGCTTCATGTTCGGCCACGGGGCCGGGTCCATCATCAGCCGCCGCCTGGGCGCCCAGGACGTGGACAGCGCTTCCCGGTTTGCCACCACCAGCTTTTTCTGCTCCTTCGGGGCGGGGCTGCTCATCACGGCGGGGGGCCTTGCCTTCATGGACCCGCTGCTGCGGCTGCTGGGTTCCACCGACACCATCCTCCCCTACGCCCGGCAATACGCCCTGTTCATCCTGCTGGGCGCGCCCTTCATGGCGTCCAGCTGCGTGCTCAACAACATCCTGCGGTATGAAGGCCAGGCGGCCTTCGCCATGGTGGGGCTGACGGCAGGCGGCATCCTGAACATCTTCGGGGACTGGATCCTCATGGAAGGGTTCGGCCTGGGGGTTCTGGGCGCGGGCATCTCCACCGGCGTGAGCCAGATCATCAGTTTCTGCCTTTTGTTCTACATGTTCCTGGCCGGGCACACCCAGAGCAAGATCGCACCCCGCAACATGACCCGGAACATGGCCGACGTGCTGCTCATCTGCCGCACCGGCCTGCCCAGCCTGATGCGCCAGGGTCTGGGCAGCGTGTCCACCATGCTGCTCAACGGCCAGGCCCGGCTGTACGGCGACGCCGCCGTGGCCGCCATGAGCATCGTCAACCGCATTGCCCAGTTCATCTTCTCCTTCGGTCTGGGCGTGGGCCAGGGCTTCCAGCCGGTGAGCGCCTTCAACTACGGCGCCAAGCGGTATGACCGGGTTCGCCAGGCATTCCTGTTCACCTTCGCCGTGTCGGAAGTGCTCATGGGTTCCATCGCGGCGGCGGGGTTCTTCTTCTGCCCGGAACTCATCGCCCTGTTCCAGCCCGCCGAGGATGTGGTGCGCATCGGCGCTTCCGCCCTGGCGCTGCAGCTGGGGGCGCTGTTCTTCCAGCCGCTGACCGTCTGCTCCAACATGCTGTTCCAGAGCATCGGCCAGAACCGCACCGCCACCCTGCTTTCCAGCCTGCGCAGCGGCCTTTTGTTCATTCCGGCGCTGCTGATCCTGAGCACCGCCCTGGGCATGGACGGTGTGGCCATGGCTCAGCCCGCGGCGGATGTGCTGGCTTTCTTCATCGCGCTGCCCTTTGTGGTGCAGTTCTTTGTGGTGCTGCGCCAGATGGACCCCCGGCCCGCGGACCGGGACTGACCCCTTTGTTTCTGTGATTTTACCGAAAAGATTCTGTTCTCTGCATGCAAAGGTTTGACGGAAAATTTGCGGCCCGCTTCCTCTTTTATCTGGCGGGTATGGTCCTGCTGGCCCTGGGCCTGACCCTGAACACCCTGACCGGGCTGGGGGCTTCTGCCATCGTGTCCATCCCCTTCACCCTCAGCGAGGGCACCGGCCTGAACTTCGGAGACCTGACCTTCCTCACCTACTGTGTGCTGGTGGCAGCCCAGTTCGTGGTCAAGGGCAAAAACCGCACCTGGGTGGACCTGCTGCAGCTGGTGGTCAGCCTGCTGGTCTCCCGGCTGCTGAACCTGTTCAAGGCCGCCATCCCCTACGAAAGCGGTTTTCCCCCCGCCGACATCGCCCTGCTGTTGCTGGCCATCCTGCTCACCGGGGTGGGCGCCGCCATGTCGGTGGACATGCAGCTGGTTCCCAATCCCGGCGACGGCATCGTGTACAGCCTGGCCCAGCGGTTCGGCAAGGAACTGGGCCTGTGCAAGAACCTCTTTGATATAGGCTGCGTGACCGGCTCGCTGATTCTGGGCTGCCTTTTCGGCGACCCGCTGCTGGGCATCGGCCTGGGCACCATCTTCTCCATGGTGGGGGTGGGCCGGGTCATCGCGGCCTTCAACGCCCTGTGCAAACCCCGGCTGATGGCCGTGACCGGGCTGGAACAGCCTGCCTGACCCATATTCTGTTTTTTCGGCGCGGAAGGAGATTCCTTCCGCGCTTTTTTGTACCCAAAAAGGCTCTGCGCCGGACAAATTCAAAGTCGGTTGTCCGGCAAACCGACTTTTCCCCTGCAAACAGGTAGACTGAACACATGGGAACAGACATCTGTTTCCTGTCGTGCCTGTATTTCAGGCGTCCGTCATTTTCCCGAAAGGATGTGCGCAGAACCATGAACAACAAAACGCCCAAATCCCCCCGGCCCCGCGCCTTCCGGTGGAAAGCCGGAATGGCGGTCCTGATGGCAGCGATGCTTTTGCCCACCGCTGCCTGGGCCGATTTTTCTCCCGCCGGCCCGGTGGTCTCCGATGCTCTGGCGCAGACCGCCCCCGATGCCGCCACCCCCGAGTCCGCCCAGCCCGAAAGCACCCTTGTGCCCGAGGCCACCCCCGCGCCGGAAACCACCCCGGCCCCCGAAACGACCTCTGTTCCGGAAAGCACTCCCGCCCCGGAAACCGCCAGCCCGGAAACCGCCCCTGCAGCCCAAAATTTCCAGACTCTCCCGGCTGCCCCGGCAGCCGAAGCCCTTTCCGACGAGATCCCTCTGGATGAAAGCCAGTTCCCCGACCCGGTGTTTCTGGCCGTTGTCCGCGGTTATGACACCGACGGCAGCGGCGGGCTTTCCCCCGCCGAATGTGCCGCCGTCACCCGCATGGACATCCGGGGCAAGGGCATCCAGTCGCTGGAAGGCATCCGGCACTTCCCCCAGCTCACCTACCTGAACTGCATCGGCAACCAGCTCACCCAGCTGTCCCTGGAAGGATTGTCCCGGCTGACCTCCCTGCTGTGCAACGAGAACAAGATCACCTCCCTGGACCTGTCCCAGGTACCGGAACTGACCGTGCTCCACTGCCACAACAACCGGCTGGCGGCGCTGGATGTATCCCCTTTGCCCCATCTGTATGAACTGGCCTGCGGGGATAACCCGTTTTCCACCCTGGACCTGTCCCAGAACCGGGAACTGACCTACCTGCTGTACGTGGGCGGTCCCCTCAAGACCCTGACCCTTTCCCACAACGACACCCTGATCGACCTGTGGTGCACCTACTCCCTGGTTTCGGAGCTGGACCTGTCCCAGACCCCCAACCTGGAACTGCTGGGCGTGGACCGCAGCGACCTGACCTATCTGGATTTGAGCCACACCCCCAAACTGACCTCCGTCATGGCCGACGACAACATGCTTCTGGCCCTGGAACCGGGGTCCGGCTCCCCAGAAATCACCCTGGGAAGCCAGCGCCCGGTGGATGTGGAACTGGCTGTGGGCGAGACCACCTTTGACCTGACAACGCTGGACGTGCCCCTGGACCTTTCCTGCATTTCCGACATGAGCGGGGCGCAGCTTTCGGGCAGCGTGCTCACCGGCCTGCAGGACGGTTCCGCCGTCAGCTACCGTTACACCAAAAACGGGGTCTCCTTTACGGCCAGCCTGCTGTTCCATGTGGGCAACACCTGGCTGCAGCCCCTGTTTCTGGAAGACTGGACCTACGGCGAAGAAGCCCACCAGCCCTACGCGGACGCCCAGTACGGCGAGCCGGTGTACAGGTACAGCGCTTCCCCCGAAGGCCCCTTCACCGCCGAGCCTCCCACCGACGCCGGGACCTGGTACGTGCAGGCCGTGGTGGAACCGGTGGACGGCCATGCCGGGCTGACTTCAGTCTCGGAATTTCATATCCTGAAAGCCCAGCCCGAATTCACCATCCCCACCGGGCTCACCGCCATCTACGGCAACACCCTGGCGGACGTGAAACCCGGGGAAGGCTTTTTCTGGAAAGACCCCGGCCTGACGGTGGGCAGCGTGGGGTTGCGCACCTTCCAGGCCCGCTACGTCCCTGCCGACACCGACAATTATCTGGTGGCTGACCCGGTGGAGATCTCTCTCCGTGTTCTGCCCAAATCCGCCGACGCCCTGTGGGTGTCGGAAGTGAACAACGCCCAGGACGCCGCCAATCTGACGGTGCGGGACGGCGATACCCTGCTGAAGGAAGGGGTGGACTACACCGTGACCTCCCGGCAGGAAAACGGCCGGGTGGAACTGACCATCACCTTCCAGGGCAACTATACCGGGCAGGTACTGCGGGGTTATGCGGTGACAGCCACCCCCGCGCCCTCTCCGGCGCCGGTCCTTCCCGCCACTTCCCCCACAGCAGCCCCCGTTTTCACCCCCGCGCCGACCCCCGCTCCCACCAAAGCCCCCGAAACCACCCCGGAACCGGACGGGCTCTCCACCCAGACCCCCACGCCTGCACCAACTGCCACTCCCGCGCCCTCCCAGACCGGCGAGACCGCCGAGACGGCCGACGGCAGCGGCCCGGAGGACACTCCCTCCACCCGTGACCTGCTTTTTCTGGTGCTGCTGTTCCTGTTGTTCCTCTTCCTGCTGGCCGTGCTTCTTTCCGCCCTGGGCGGGGATGATGACACCCCCGATGACGGGGACGATGATTCCCAGGACAGCGACCACGACCTTTTTGACAACGACCCTTTTGACCCCGACCAGCGGTAAACAAAGATAACAGAGAGCCTGCTTTTTTCGGAAGCAGGCTCTTTTATATGGGGGGTCCGCCCCGTTGGCTGCGCGAGCTGCGGAACTGAAGGGCCTGATCCTCTAAGGGTTGGCCCGCGTCACCACCGAAAATGCGGTGGCGCTGTTCAGGCTGGGGAAAAAATGAACGACCACCAGAAGGCGGAAGGCTGTGTCCTCCGCCTTTTGGTTTGCCCTGTCCGGGGCTTTATGTTATGATGATAGAGAAAGATTGCGAGGTGTGGAAACATGACGGAAGCGCAGCAGCAGAAGGCCGCCAGAACCTTTGCCGACTACTGGAAGGACAAGGGATACGAAAAAGGCGAAAGCCAGAAGTTCTGGCTTTCCCTGCTCCGGGACGTGTACGGTGTGGAGCACCCGGAACAGTTTATCGAGTTTGAAGAGCAGGTGCACCTGGACCACACCAGCTTCATCGACGGGTATATTCCCGCCACCCGGGTCCTGATCGAGCAGAAAGCCTTGGACAAAGACCTGAAAAAGGGCATTCGTCAATCGGACGGCAGTTATCTGACCCCCTTCCAGCAGGCCAAGCGGTATATCACCGAGCTGCCTGTGTCCCGCCACCCCCGGTGGGTCGTTACCTGTAATTTCAGCACCTTTTATGTGTACGATATGGAACGTCCCCAGGGCGAGCCCGAAGTCATCGAGCTGAAAAATCTGGAAACGGAGGCATACCGCCTGCAGTTTCTGGTGGAGTCCGGCAACGAGCATCTGAAGCGGGAAATGGAAGTTTCCATTGCCGCCGGCGAGATGGTAGGGCTGTTGTATGACGCTTTTCTCAAGCAGTACGCCGACCCGGAAAGTGAACGGGCACTGAAAAGCCTGAACAAACTGTGTGTCCGGCTGGTGTTCTGCCTGTATGCCGAGGATGCGGGAATTTTCGGACACCACGGCATGTTCCATGATTATCTTTCCGGCTTTGATACCCGCAGTATGCGCAAAGCATTGGTGGAACTGTTCAAGGTGCTGGACACCAAGCCGGAGGACCGTGACCCTTATCTGAAGGATGATAACCCGGAGCTGGCGGCCATCCCCTATGTGAACGGCGGCCTTTTCTCGGATGAAGATATTGAGATTCCGCCTTTCACCGATGAGATTCGGGATTTGCTGCTGACCAAAGCCAGCGAGAACTTCAACTGGTCGGAGATCAGCCCCACCATTTTCGGTGCCGTTTTCGAAAGCACGTTGAACCCGGAAACCCGCCGCAGCGGCGGCATGCACTATACCAGCATCGAGAACATCCACAAGGTCATTGACCCTTTGTTCCTGGATGAACTGAAAGGGGAGCTGGACGAGATCTGCGCCATTGCGGTGGAGCGCACCAAAACAGCAAAACTGAAAGCCTATCAGCGCAAGCTGGCATCTCTGACCCTTCTGGACCCGGCGTGCGGATCGGGCAACTTCCTGACCGAGACCTATCTGAGTTTGCGGCGGCTTGAAAACCGGGTACTGCTGGAACTGGCCCACGGCCAGGTGACCATGTATTCCGCCAGCGAAAGCCCCATTCAGATTTCCATTTCCCAGTTTTACGGCATCGAGATCAACGACTTTGCGGTGACGGTAGCCAAGACGGCCCTCTGGATTGCCGAAAGCCAGATGATGAAGGAGACCGAAAAAATCCTGCTGGTGCCTCTGGATTTTCTGCCCCTGAAAACCAACGCCTATATTCTGGAAGGCAACGCCCTGCAAATTGACTGGGAAAAAGTCGTGCCCAAGACCCGGCTGAACTACATCATGGGGAACCCGCCGTTTGTGGGGGCCCGGTTGATGGAGCAGGACGGCGACCAGAAGAAAGATGTTCAAGCCATCTTTGGTAATATCAAGGATGTTCAGGATTTGGATTATGTGACTTGCTGGTATAAATTAGCCGCCGAATATATACAAAACTCGCGGATCGAAACTTGTTTCGTTTCAACGAACTCTATCTGCCAGGGATCGCAGGTTCCCATTTTATGGGGCACTCTTTTCAATGGCTACCATATCCACATCAACTTTGCATATCAAACCTTCAAGTGGAACAGTGAGTCGTCCTCTCAAGCTGCCGTACATTGTGTGATTGTCGGCTTTGCTGCATTTAATAGAGACAAAAAGGTTCTATATTCAACAGGAACAAACGGAAAAATTGTTTCTAATATTGCCCCCTACCTCGTGGAAGGCAACGATATTTTTGTTGTTGCACAAAAGGACTCCCTTTGGAAAATGCCAAAAATGAATTTTGGCAACCAGCCCCGAGACGGCGGCTATTTTGTCATCAATGAAGAGGAATATCAAAGAATCATCTCTGCGGAACCGGAGCTTCAAACCTGGCTTCACCCCTATATGGGCGCAGATGAATTTATTAAAGGGAAAAAGCGCTGGTGCCTGTGGCTGAAACATGCCTCTCCCAAGGATATTATGAGAAGCAAAATTCTTTCCGAAAAAGTAGAAGCGGTGCGCCAGTTCCGCCTCTCCTCCAAAGCAAAAACCACCAAAGGCTATGCAAAGGTTCCCCAGTTGTTTGCACAGATTACGCAGCCCGATGATGTAAACTATCTGATTATTCCAAGCGTTTCTTCTGAAAAACGGCGTTATGTTCCTATTGGATTTGAAACCTCAGATGTAATTGCATCAAATGCTGTACAGATTGTCCCGGATGCAACGCTTTACCATTTCGGTGTATTGACCTCCAACATTCACATGGCATGGATGCGAGCAGTATGCGGACGATTAAAAAGCGATTATCGTTATTCAAAGGAAATTGTTTACAATACATTTCCGTGGCCAACTACAACGGATACTCAAAAATCCGTAATTGAGCAGACCGCCCAGGCAATTTTGGATGCCCGATCTAGATATCCGGACTGCAGTCTGGCCGATTTATATGGAGAACAGATGTATTTGTTCCCTGACTTATTGAAAGCCCACCAGAACAATGACCGCGCCGTGATGCAGGCCTACGGCTTTGATATCAAGACCATGACCGAAAGCGCCTGCGTGGCCGAACTGATGAAACTCTACCAGCAAAAGGTGGCCGAACTGGACGCCAAAAAGAAAAAGTAAGAGATACGTAAAAATGCCGGAGGCAAACCCTTCCGGCATTTTTCATTGAACCATAAGTAATGATATAAAAATAGGGGCTGGTGCATGCACCAGCCCCCTAAAAACAAATTATTCATTTGTTTTTGTTCATCTTTGATATTATATGTAATTTTCACGCCACGTTACAATGCACAAATCGCCCAACATTATGGATAAACAAATCAACTTTAAGGTTAATTCTGTGGGAAGATGTAATTAACTACCTTAAGGACAAATGAATAAGCAGAACTGATGTTTTCATTACTGGTAAAGTAATCCGCATGTTGCTTCATACGTACATCAAAAAGCTGATGCAATTCTCTTGTAAAGTGCTCTTTTGTTTTTTGGGAAGTCACCACTTCTTTATAAACCCATAACATCGCAACAAAATCGTGAATAACGGGATTCGACATTTTCTTTTCGCGTGTTGTAGTTTTAATCTTTGGAATCTGACTTGTTAAACGGCTTAAATACATGGAAGCTTTAATAGAACGAGTGTATGGCGCGCGCAAGCTATTAAGCAAACAGTTATTGTGAGCCGCCGCATTGCGGAGACAACGTACAGCAAAAAGGCAGGAAAGTAATCCTTTATTTCGGTTGCCATTATTTTGGTCATATACGGTAAACAGTTTAATAAAATCCCCAAAGGAAAGGACTTCAATTAAATTCCAAACGGCATACCCTTCCATTTGAAGTTTTTGGATTAAATCCTTACACATGGAATTTTCTGCTTTTGCTTCCACTGTTTGCTTTACATCAGGATAAACCGTGAAGAATCTGTCCACGATATCATACCCATCCTCATCGGGATTTGAACTTATGTCGCGAATTAGCCAAACCTTAAGATAATGCTCAATATCTAGTGTTGCGTGCAAGATCAATCGGCGCAAGTGCATATCCAGCGTGGATAGTTCAATCAAATAGGCAAAATCAAGATTTACATAAGAATTTGTAGTAGGGTTAAAAACGAAATCCTTATCGAAAGCCTTGATCTTAAAGAAATATGTGTTATTCCTTAAAAAATTTTCTGCCTCGGATTCCGAATAAATGGAAAATGCAATCCCTCTGGATTTCATATGTTCCACTTGCTCTTCAATTGTTAGTTTTGGACGTTGCATCATATGTACGCTACTCCGATAATGATATTTAATTTGATTATATCGCATTATAAAATGTAAATCAATAATTTATCGAAGTAGTGTCAAACACAAGGTATATCCAAATAAAATTTCCAACAGAAATCCGTTTGATATCTGATAGATAATCTTAACAACCATGAAACCGGGAACGAATAAAATATGGCTCATCATATAAGAAAAAAGCACTGCTTCCTAAGAAGCAAGTGGCTTGTCCGTATATTTCAGGTTCTGCCCGCACGAGGAATCTCCCGCGCTCTAAAAATGGTCCACTGGAGCGTTTTTGCCTGCGCGGCTATGCCGCGCAATTCCGCGCAAGCGGGATGCAAAAACCAACGCGCAGCGTTGGTTCCGAAATTGGCAGGCCGCGCACAGCGGCCAATAAAAGGTAGCTGTCGCCCTACCCCATCATAAGCGGCGGAGCCGAGCTTTATCCGGTTGCGGACACGCATCGGACTGCACCCCGGTACGGGGTTTGTCCTCTACGAGCGCTGCCCCTGCTCCGGCTCCCTGTTTCCGCCGCAGGCGGCGGTCGCCTGCACAGCAATTCCCGCACGGGTCACCGGGTTTATGCCCTCACCCAGGGCTGGACATAAAGAAAAGCACCTGCTTCCTAAGAAGCAGGTGCCTTGGTGACCCGTACGGGAATCGAACCCATGTTACAGCCGTGAAAGGGCCGTGTCTTAACCGCTTGACCAACGGGCCATATTACGCAGGATTTCGCTAAAACAGCAAGCAACTTACCGACCACTACTGCAGCCGGCCCCCAAGTATTTTAGCGAAAGCCTGCATGATGGTAGCGGTAACTGGATTTGAACCGGTGACACTTCGGGTATGAACCGAATGCTCTAGCCAACTGAGCTATACCGCCACATGGCGTCACCCCGGTTGGGGTTACTTGTTTATTATACGTAAACAAGCCCTTTTTGTCAATACTTTTTTTCAAAAAATTCCGGCAAATTTCCCCAATGGGAGGATTTCTTGATTCTTGATTATTTTTTATCGATATATCGTTGTTATAATCCCGTTTATGTTCCTTTTCCGCTGCCGGGGAAACAGCATTTAGCCGTTCAGTCCTTCCTTTTTGACGCCAAAAAGGAACAACCACTCGGCTGCCAGCCGTTACCCCGGCAGACTCCCGTCTGCCAAAAAGCAACCAACAAAAAAGGCAGCCCCTTTCCGGGACTGCCTCCACCCTTTGCACCTGCAAAGGGTAAAATCACTTCTTGTTGGTCGGCACCAGCACAGCCTTGCCGCCCATGTAGGGGCGCAGCACTTCGGGAATGGTCACGCTGCCGTCTTCCTGGTAGTGGTTCTCCAGGAAGGCAATGAGCATACGGGGCGGGGCCACGCAGGTGTTGTTCAGGGTATGAGCCAGCTGGGTCCTGCCGTTCTCGTCCTTGTAGCGGATGCGCAGGCGGCGGGCCTGGGCATCGCCCAGGTTGGAGCAGCTGCACACCTCGAAAAACTTCTGCTGACGGGGGCTCCATGCCTCGATATCGCAGCTCTTCACCTTCAGGTCGGCCAGGTCGCCGGTGCAGCAATCCAGCTGACGGACAGGGATCTCCAGGCTGCGGAACAGCTCCACAGAGTTCTTCCACAGCTTTTCGTACCAGTCCATGCTCTCCTCGGGCTTGCAGACCACGATCATTTCCTGCTTCTCGAACTGGTGGATACGGTAGACGCCGCGCTCCTCAATGCCGTGGGCGCCCTTTTCCTTGCGGAAGCAGGGAGAATAGCTGGTCAGGGTCAGGGGCAGCTTGGCGCCGTCGATGACCTGGTCGATGAACCGGCCGATCATGCTGTGTTCGCTGGTGCCGATGAGGTAGAGGTCTTCGCCCTCGATCTTGTACATCATGGCGTCCATTTCGGGGAAGGACATAACGCCCTGCACCACGTTGCCATGGATCATGAAAGGCGGAATCACATAGGTGAAGCCCTTGTCGATCATGAAGTCGCGGGCATAGGCCAGCACAGCCTCATGCAGGCGGGCGATGTCGCCCAGCAGGTAATAGAAGCCGTTGCCGGAAACGCGGCCGGCGGCGTCCAGATCGATGCCGTCAAAACTCTCCATGATATCCACATGATACGGGATGGGATATTCGGGGACGGTGCACTCGCCGAAGCGCTGCACTTCCACGTTGTGGCTGTCGTCGTGACCAACGGGCACGCTGGGGTCCACCATCTGGGGAATGGTGTACATGATATCCCGAATCTTGACCTGCAGTTCAGCTTCCTTTGCTTCCAGTTCCTTCAGGCGGTCGGCCTGGGCGGTGACCTGGGCCTTCACTTCCTCAGCTTCGGCAGCCTTGGAAGGGTCCTTCTTGGCCTGGCCCATGAGCATGCCGATCTGCTTGGACAGCTTGTTGCGGTTGGCGCGCAGGCTGTCCGCTTCGCTGATGGCGGCGCGGTACTCGGCGTCCAGGGCGATGACCTCGTCCACCAGGGGCAGCTTGGCGTCCTGGAACTTCTTCTTGATGTTTTCCTTGACCAGGTCGGGGTTTTCACGCAGGAAACGAATGTCTAACATGATGCTTTCTCTCCTCTATGTTTATTCTTCAGAGATTCCGTATTGTTCGGGGTCGTAATGACCCAGCAGTTCGGCGTAGCGGCGCAGCTGCTCGTCGGAGTAAAAGTCGATGCGCAGACTGCCCTTGCCGTTCTTGTAGTCCACATGGACCTCGCTGCCGGTGACCTCTTTCAGGGCCGCTTCCACCTCGGTGGCCAGCACCGGCCGGATGAAGGCATCCACCGGCTTGGGGGCCTTGGGCGGCTTGGACAGCTTGCGGCAGAGGGCTTCGGTCTGGCGGACGTTCAGCGCCTTGTCCATCACCTGCTTGGCGGCGGCGGACATGATCTCGGCGGACGGCAGGCCCAGAATGGCCTTGGCGTGGCCGGTACTGATGCCCCCGGTGCGCACGGCTTCCCGCACGTCATCGGGCAGGCCCAGCAGGCGCAAAGTGTTGGTGAGAGCGCTGCGGCTCTTGCCCAGGCGCTGGGCGGCCTGTTCCTGGGTCAGACCGTACTGGTCGATGAGACGGCGGCAGCCCTCGGCCACTTCGATGGGGTCCAGGTCCTCCCGCTGGAGGTTTTCGATGAGGGCCAGAGCGGCGGCCTGCTCGTCGGTCACGTCCTTGACGATGACCGGCACCTCGTCCAGCCCCGCCATGTGGGCGGCCCGCCAGCGGCGCTCGCCGGCGATGATGATATACCCGGGCCCGGCCTTTTTGGGCCGCACCGCCACCGGCTGCAGCAGTCCGTTTTCGGTGATGGACTGGGCCAGGGCGGCCAGGGCTTCCTCGTCAAAGTTTTTGCGGGGCTGGTCGGGGTCGGGCTCGATCTCCCGCAAAGGCAGGGTGGACACCCCGCCGGAGCTTTCCTCCTCGGGCAGGTCGGCAAACAGGCTGTCCAGCCCGCGGCCCAACCCGCCGATCTTCTTTTTGGCCAAGGTCATCCCCCTCTCTTATCGTTCGTTGTTCTGCAAGAATTCCCGGGCCATGGCCATGTAGGCTTCGCTGCCTTTGCCGTTGGGCTCGTAGAAGTTGATGGGCATGCCGAAGCTGGGAGCCTCGGACAGGCGGACGGTGCGGGGCACCACGGTCTTGTAGACCTTGTCGCCGTAGTATTTCTTCACCTGGGCCACCACCTGCATGGTCAGGTTCAGCCGCCCGGCATACATGGTGAAGAGCACGCCTTCAATGTCCAGATACTTATTATATTTCTTTCGCACCGTTTTCAGGGTGTTCATCAATTCGGACAGGCCTTCCAGGGCGTAGTATTCGCACTGGATGGGAATGAGCACGGTGTCGCAGGCGCACAGGCCGTTGACGGTGAGCAGGTCCAGGGAAGGCGGGCAGTCTATGAAGATGTAGTCATACACCGGCACCACCGGGGCCAGGACGCTGCGCAGGCGGTTTTCCCGACGGGGCAGGTTGACCAGTTCCACCACCGCGCCCGCCAGCTGGGTGTTGGAGGGGAGCAGGTCGGCGTTGTAGTTGGTCTTGACGATGGCCTGGCGCACGTCCTCATCGTCGATGAGGCAGGTGTAGACGTTGGACGTCAGTTCATGTTTGGAGATCCCGTAACCGGAACTGGTGTTGCCCTGGGGGTCCAGGTCCACCACAAGCACCCGCTTGCCCAGCGCCGCCACACAGGACGACAGGTTGACACAGGTCGTGGTCTTGCCCACGCCGCCTTTCTGGTTTGCGATGGCAACCACCTTAGCCATTGGCACATCCTCCTTGCAAAATGTTGTGTTGTACTGCCTGCCGGGGTGTGCCGGGGCGCGATTTGGGTTTATTATACCACAGCTGTGTGCCAATAGAAAGACTTCAGCGGCATTTTTGGCGTTTTGGGCGGTTTTTGCCCCCGTTTTGGGGCCGAAAATGTTCCACGGGGAACATTTTCCCTGATTTTTTTGATTTTTGGGTCATGCAGATGTTCCACGGGGAACATTTTTTGCCCGGGCGGCTATGCCGCCCGATGGCGCGAAGCGCCATGCAAAAAGCAACGCGAAGCGTTGTTTCCGAAATAGGTCGGCCGCGCACAGCGGCCAATGGTCGGGTGAGAAACCTTGCCCGTATTCCGCTGCCAGGCAGACGGCAGTCTGCCCGGGTGGTTGTTCCTTTTTTGTTGCTTGCTTCTTGGCAGACGGCAGTCTGCCGGGGTGTTGTCGCTTTTTGCCGCCAAAAAGCGACGGAAAAACCGCCACCGTTTCGAGGCGGTGGACGCCGACCAGGGCTGCGGCCCTGGACCCGGGGTGTGCGGCCACCTTACGACGGCCTACTCAGGCCCTGGGGGGCCTGAGCAAGGAGTGGATTTAAATGACGTTGCCGGAAGGTCTCTGCTCAGAAGCCGTTACCGGGAAATGGTTTTAAAACTTTTTCCTTGTTCACCGGGCCCCAGCCCGGTGAATAGGCCGTCGTAAGGTGGCCGCATCTTGGGGTCCGGGGCCGCAGCCCCGGCCGGCGGCCGCCGCATCGGAACGGCGGGACTTTTCGCTTCCTTTTGGTCACAAAAGGAAGGACACTCCGGCAGCCTGCCGTTTCCCAAGAAGCCACCAACAAAAAAGAAAGAACAAAACGGCTGCCTGCCGTTAGCAAGGCAAAGACACCCATTGTTTACATGTGAATTTTCCCCGGCCCCTTGTACCAAGGTGGGAAATCGGGTATAATAAACTAAGATTTGCTAAAAAACCGGCATGGCGCGGTTCTGGCCGCAATACGCCGAAATCACGATCTTCCCCACTGGAGGGTAAACAATATGAGCCTGAAAAAACGTCTGGCCGCGCTGGCCATGGCCGGGATCATGGCATTGACCCTGACCGCCTGCAGCCCCAAAGAAATGCTGTCCAACATGATTTTGAGCACCGCCACCCTGCTGGGCTTCCGCAGTGCCGATGACGGCGACGAGGACGAAGCCCCCGAGAAGGTGGCCGAATCCGGAGGCAGCGTCACCTTCCCCGAAGGGATGGACACCACCAGCCGTTTTGTGAACGAGGTCCACGGCGATACGCTGTACATTGCCTTCAACGGCGTGCAGAACCGCAGCACAGACTACTTTGTGGCGGGCAGCGACAGCGTGACCATCACCGCCTATGCCACCACCGACTCTGCCACCATCAACGAGTTCAAGGCGGCCATCTGGGAACTGTCCGACGACCGAACCCAGACCAGCTATGTGCAGGGTACCACCATCTACTTCCCCACCGGCGGCGAGTGCTCCACCGCCACTGTGTCCGGCCTGACCCCCGGCAAGATGTACAAGGTCTATGTGAGCTATGACTCCGGCAGCTACTACATCACCGGCGGCATGACTGTTACCGGTATCGGTAGCGAGGAAATGACCACGGTGGAAACCGACGAAGAATAAACACGGCGAAGGGGCCGGCCCGAGGGTCGGCCCTTTTTTTGCGGGTATCTGAAAAGGAGGCGGCAGTGCAACTGTGAAAAAAATCGATTCTCTGACCGGTATGAGATTTATCATGACGATGGTCATTGTGTTTTCTCATATGGAATTTCTGGAAGAATGTTCTTTATCCGCAGTTTATACTGTGTTCAATAATCCGTTTCCGGCGGTGGATTTCTTCTTCATGCTGTCGGGGTTCGGGCTGATGTACAGCCGCAGCGCCAAACCGGGGATGCGCCTTCGTCCTCTGGGGGACGCGGCGCGCCGCATCCGTAAGCTGTACCCAATGTACCTGCTGACCATGGCCGTCAGCATTCCCTATTCCGTCTACACGTACTGGCTTTCGGGAGAAAATACCCGCCAGATCATCCAGGCAGTGGTGCGGCGGGTTGTCCTTTGTGTTCCGCTGCTGCAATCCTGCACCGGCATCCAGTCCTATACCAATGCCTTCAACGGCGTGTGCTGGTTTTTGTCCTGCCTGTTTGTGCTGTACATTGTGTTTCCGTTTCTGGCTCGTCTGGCAGACTTTCTTTGCCGGAACACCCGCAGCACGCTGGTGTGTATGGCAGGGACCTGGGGGCTCTTTCTCGCTTGTGCCAAGGGAATGATGTGGGTACAGGAACGGTATCGGTTCGATAATCTCATTTATGGTGCTCCCTACGGACGTGTGTTCTATTTCTTCACCGGCATGGTTTGCTGGCATTTGTGGGACCGCCTGAGACAGAAAGCCCCCTGGTCCCCGGCCTGGGCTACAAAAGCGGAGATCATTGCGGCGGCCGCTGCGTTTCTCTGGTTTGTCAGTCGGATGCATCTTTCTTTGCCCTGGTTTGTCACTTATCTGCTGGACTTGGGCCTGGTTGCCGTTCTGCTGGTGATCCTGGCCCTGGGACAGGGCAGGCTTTCGGCGGCGCTTTCCAGCCCCAAAATGCAGCGGCTGGGTAATGCGGCCATGTATATGTATCTGCTGCATTATCCAGTCCGATTGTACACCGATCTGTTCATCCACACCCTTTTGCCCCAGCCGGGCACGGTGGTGCTCGTTCTGGAATGTGCAGCCCTGTTTGCCGTGTCCATTGGGGCGGCGCTTGTATTGTATGACCGTGCACAGAAGAAAAAAGCGGCCTTGAAGAGACCATGAACCGTGATTTGTGAAACAGGAGGAATCATATCATGCATCACCCCACCCTTGACCGCACCCAGCTGCGCAACACTCTGCTGCTGGTGCTGGGCGCCCTGATCTGGGGCGTGGCGTTTGTGGCCCAGAGCGTCGGCAGCGGCTATGTGGGCGCCTACACCTTTCTGGCGGCCCGCAGCTGGCTGGCCTGTGCCTTTCTGCTGGGCCTGATGCTGGTACGCCGGGGCATGCAGCACCGCAAAGGGGTGCGCCTGCCCTTCTGGATCGCCCCCAAAAAACTGCTGGTGGGCGGTGTGTTCTGCGGCATCGCCCTGTTTGCGGCATCGGCGGCCCAGCAGATGGGCATCGGCACCACCAGCACCGCCAAGGCGGGCTTCCTCACCGCACTGTACGTGGTCATCGTGCCGGTGCTGGGCCTGTTCGCAGGCCGCCGCCCCGGCGCCAAGCTGTGGGTCTGCGTGGCGGTGAGTGTGGCCGGGCTGTACCTGCTGTGCATGGCCGGGCGGGATACTCTCTCCCTCACCGGCGGCGAATGGCAGCTGCTTCTCTGCGCCCTGTTGTTCAGCATCCAGATCGTGCTGGTGGGACATTTCGGCCCCCAGCTGGACGGCGTGCAGCTGAGCTTTGCGGAATTCCTCACCACCTCGGTGCTGTCCACCATCTTCATGTTCATCTTTGAATCCCCCGACCCCGCCCAGCTGGCCGGGGCGGCGGTGTCCATCCTGTACTGCGGCATCCTGTCCAGCGGCGTGGGCTACACCCTGCAGATCATCGGCCAGAAGGACCTGGACCCCACCATCGCCAGTCTGGCCATGTG
>CALXHS010000088.1 GCA_944388165.1 uncultured Gemmiger sp.
CTTTGGTATGCAAGGATTGCGGCAAAGAGTTCGTCTGGACCGCCGGCGAGCAGGAGTTCTACGCCAGCCGTGGTTTCGAGAACCAGCCCCAGCGCTGCAAGCCCTGCCGCGATGCCCGCAAGAACGCTGTTCGCGGCGAGCGCCAGATGTTTGACGCTGTCTGCGCAAGCTGCGGCAAGGAGTGCAAGGTTCCCTTCCAGCGCCGCGAGGATCGCCCGGTCTACTGCAGCGAGTGCTTCGCCAAGATGAAGGAAAACTGATAAGCCCCTGATTCGTTCAAGAGCCACCGACCCCGCCGTCCCCGGACGGCGGGGTCTTTGCATGCCCGGGCGGCAGGGCAGGGGAGGCGCCTTTGTCAGATTGCCCAAAATCCCGCCCCCAAACCGCCCCAAAGACGGCGGGCGGGGCGGTGCTCTCTGCCTTGACAGAGAAACAGGGGCGTGGTAGAATAATAAAAATTATGCAAAACCCCCGCAAAGATTGTCAAAAAGAAGGAGGCACCGTCACATGCAGTTCCGCTTGGCCCGAATGTCCGGTGTTCTGATTTTTGACGGTGCCGTGTTTTTTCCTGACACCGCGGATGGGCGGCTTTTTTGACTTTTCCTCACCGGGGAAAAGTTTTTTTTTGCCCAAACGCGGTTAAAACATACCTGAAAGGAAGGCTGTATCATGCTGATCCGCAATGCCAAGGACGACTCCGGCCGCCGCTGTGATGTCTGGGTCAAAGACGGCAAGATCGCTGCCATTGGCGCCGGTCTGCCCGCCGACCTGGACACCGAGGTCATCGACGCTGCCGGGCTGACCATCCTGCCCTCTTTCATCGATACCCACTGCCACTGGCGCACCCCCGGCCTGGAATATAAAGAGGATATCGCCACCGGTTCCGCCGCGGCTGCCGCGGGCGGGTACACCTTCGTGAACCTGATGCCCAACACCAAGCCGGTGTGCTCCGACGCCGACACCGTCTACGCGGTGCAGAACAAGGCCAGGGAGATCGGCCTGTGCGACGCCAACCAGACCGTGTCCATCACCAAGGACTTTGACGGCAAGACCATCGACCATCTCCTCACTCTGCCGGAGAACATCCGCTTCACCACCGAGGACGGCAACGGCGTCATGCACAACGCCGTCATGGCCCGGGTCTTTGCCATCGCCACCGAGCGCGGCCTCACCGTCATGTCCCACGCCGAGGACCGGGAGATCAGCCCCTGGGACTACCGCCTGGCCGAAAACATCGAAACGGTGCGCAACTGCCACCTGGCTGAATACTACGGCACCCGGCTGCACATGTGCCATGTTTCCACCGCTGAGTCTGTGGATGCGGTGCGCCAGAGCCGCCGCAAGGGGGCCCGGGTCTCCTGCGAAGTCACCCCCCATCACCTGTGGTTCGACGACAAGCGCCTGCAGTACCGGGTGAACCCGCCCATCCGCACCGACAACGATGTGCGGGCCCTGGTGCAGGCCATCAAGGACGGCACCGTCACCTGCATCGGCACCGACCACGCCCCCCACACCGCCGAGGAAAAGGAGAAGGGCGCCGCCGGTATGGTGGGGCTGGAAACCGCCTTTGCCGCCTGCTACACCAAGCTCTGCCGCATGGAGGGCCTGCCCCTGGAACACCTGAGCTTCCTCATGAGCGCCGGTCCCGCCGCCGTTATGGGCCTGGCCGACCGCAAGGGGCTGCTGTGCCCCGGCTATGACGCTGACCTGGTGCTGGTGGACATCGATCATATGTATACCGTGCACGCCGACAAGCTGCACAGCAAGAGCAAGAATACCCCCTTCGACGGGGAAAATCTGTACGGCCGCATCAAGATGACCATCAAGGGCGGCAAGACCACCTATCAGAGCGAAGAGTAAGGAGGCAATTTCCAATGACCAACATGGACAAACTGTATGCCAGCGTGGCCGCCAACGGCCCTGTGTGCGTGGGTCTGGACACCGAACTGAGCTACCTGCCCGAATCCGCTGTGGATTCCACCAAGACGGCAGGGGAGAACGTGGTGGCCTTCAACCGCGCCCTGATCGACGCCACCAAGTCCGCCGCGGGCTGCTACAAGGTGCAGATCGCCTACTATGAATCCCTGGGCATGGACGGCATGCGCGCCTATGCCGAGACCCTGCGCATGGTGCGGGAGACCGGTCTGCCGGTCATTGCCGACATCAAGCGCGGCGACATCGCCAAGACAGCCGAGATGTACGCCAAGGCCCACTTCTCCGGTGACTTTGAAGCCGACCTCATCACCCTGGCCCCCTACATGGGCCTGGATTCCATCAGCCCCTACCTGCCCTACTGCAAGGACCAGGGCAAGGGCGTGTTCGTGCTGTGCCGCACCTCCAACCCCGGCGCCAAGGACTTTGAGTACCAGAAACTGGCCGACGGCCGCCACGTCTACGACCTGGTGGGCGACAGCCTCTCCGCTCTGGGCCAGGATTATATCGGCGAGAGCGGCTACACCAGCATCGGCCTGGTCATCGGCGGCACCCACACCGAGGAGGCTTCCGCCATCCGCGCCGCCTACCAGAACACCTTCTTCCTGATCCCCGGCTACGGCGCCCAGGGCGGCAAGGCCGCCGACATCGCCCGTTACCTGAACAAGGGCAACGGCGGCGTGGTCAACTCCAGCCGCGGCATCCTGCTGGCCTGGAAGAAGCAGCCCGGCGTGGATTATGCCGAGGCCGCCTATAATGAATGCGTCCGCATGAGGGAGGATATCCAGAGTGAGTGCGATAAACTGTAAGGTCAGTGTGCTGGCACAGGAAACGGTGGCGCCGGACATCCGCCGCCTGACCGTGTCCTGGGAGGACCAGCGCCCGGAATTCATGCCCCACGCCGGCCAGTTCTATATGCTGCGCTGCTGGGCGGCGGACGAAGCACCCGTGCTCTCCCGCCCCATCAGCGTCCATGATTTTGATGCCGCTTCCCACACCCTGACCTTCCTGTATCAGGTCAAGGGCCAGGGCACCGAGAAGCTGGCAGCCCTGAAGGCGGGGGACACCCTGTCCCTCACCGGCCCCTGCGGTAACGGCTTCAACGTGGCCGAAGCCGCCAGGTTCGGCACCGGCCGAGTGGCCGTGGTGGGCGGCGGCATCGGCACCGCGCCCCTGCTGCTGCTCTGCAAGGAGCTGGCCGCCGCCGGTGCCAAGCCGGAACTGTACGCCGGCTTCCGGGATGAACCCTACGGGCTGGAGGAATTCCTGCCCTACTGTGCCGCCGTCAGCGTGGCCACCGATTCCGGCGCCGTGGGCTACCATGGCCTGGTCACCGGCATCCTGCACCCTGAAAACTTCGACCTGGTGCTGGCCTGCGGTCCCAACGTGATGATGAAGGGCGTGTACAAGCTCTGCGCCGAGCACAACACCCCCTGCATCGTCAGCCTGGAACGCAAGATGGCCTGCGGTCTGGGCGCCTGCCTGGGCTGCACCTGCATGACCAAGGTGGGACCGCGCACCGTCTGCAAGGACGGCCCGGTCTTCGCTGCCGAGGAGGTGTTCGACCTTGACTAACGTAGATCTGCATGTGAACCTGCTGGGCAAGCGTCTGGCCAGCCCGGTCATCGCCGCTTCCGGCACCTTCGGCTTCGGCCCCGAATACGCCGACATCCAGGATCTGCGGGTGCTGGGCGGCATCTCCGGCAAGGGCCTGACCCTCAACGGCCAGCCCGGCAACCCCGGCGAGCGCCTGTACGAGACCCCCTCCGGCCTGATGAACTCCATCGGCCTGCAGAACCCCGGCGTGGCCCACTTCATCGAGCACGAACTGCCCGCCATGAAGACCCTGGGCACCACCGTCTGGGCCAACCTGGGCGGCCACACCATCGAGGAGAACGTGGAAGGCGTGCGGATGCTCTGCGAAGCGGGCATCGACTTCCTGGAACTGAACATCAGCTGCCCCAACGTCAAGCAGGGTGGTCTGGCCTTCGGTATCCGGGCCGCGGACGCTTCCGAAGTGGTTTCGGCGGTGCGCAAGGTCTGCACCGTACCCCTGGTGGTCAAGCTCAGCCCCCAGGCCGAGAACCTGACCGAGATGTGCAAGGCAGTGGAAGCCGCCGGTGCCGACGGCATCAGCCTGTGCAACACCTTCCAGGCCTGTGCCATTGACCTGGAACGCCGCAAGCCGGTGTTCGCCAACACCTTCGCGGGCCTGTCCGGCCCGGCGGTGCGTCCCATTGCCCTGCGCATGGTCTGGCAGGCGGTGGGCGCCGTGAACATCCCGGTCATCGGGCTGGGCGGCATCAGCACCGGTAAGGACGCCCTGGAATTCATCATGGCCGGCGCCGCCGCCGTGCAGGTGGGCACCGCCAACTTCTTGGACCCCATGGCCTGCACCCGCATCGTGAACGAAATGGCGGACTGGATGCAGGCCCACGGCGTGCACAGCCTGGACGAGATCCGCGGCTGTGCCCGTGCAAACTGAATTTTTATGCATTTTATGCAACTACATTGAAAACTTATGCAAGCTGTGCTATCATAAGTCAAAGCGTGGAAAAGTGCGGGTCTTCGCCCGCGTCAAAGGATAACAGGTATACGGAAACAATTTATGGAGGGTATAACGATGGCAAGAGATGCAAAAGAAATTCTGAAAGAATGCGGCGCTTTTCTGGAAGGTCACTTCCTGCTGTCCAGCGGCCGCCACTCCGGCGCTTACTGCCAGATGGCCTATCTGCAGCAGTACCCGGACAAGTGCGCCGAAGTCATGGCTCCCGTGGCCGAAAAGCTGAAGGAGATGGACGTGGATCTGTTCGTGGGTCCCGCTATGGGCGGCATTGTCTATGCCTATGAGCTGGGCCGTCAGTGCGGCAAGCCCGCCATTTTCACCGAGCGTGTGGACAACGTCATGACCCTCAAGCGCTTCCAGATCAAGCCGGGCATGCGCTGCATCATCGCTGAGGACGTGGTCACCACCGGCGTTTCCAGCCTGGAGACCAAGCGCGTCATCGAAGAAGCCGGCGGCATCTGCCTGGGCATCGTCTGCGTGGTGGACCGCACCACCGCCGCCGCCCCCTCTCCCATTCCCATCCTGGCCAGCGCCCTGAAGCTGGAACTGCCCAACTATGCGCCGGACGAATGCCCCATCTGCAAGGAGGGCAAGCTGCCCCTGGTGCACCTGGGCAGCCGTAAGATGCAGGAAAAGGCAAAGCAGAAGCTGTGATTTTTGAAGCGAGGCAAACTATGCAGGCATATCTGATTTTGGCAAACGGGACGGTGCTCACCGGCAAAAGCATCGGCGCCGAAGGCACCACCGTGGGCGAGGTCGTGTTCGCCACCGGCATGGTCGGCTTTCAGGAGACCCTGACCGACCCCAGCTACTACGGCCAGATCATCACCCAGACTTACCCGCTGATCGGCAACTACGGCATGAACAGCGAAGATATGGAAAGCACCCGCATCTGGGCCCGGGGCTATATCGTGCGCGAAGCGTGCACCGCCCCCAGCAACTTCCGCTGCGAGATGACCCTGGACGCTTTCCTGAAAAAGAACAACATCATCGGCATTGAGGGCATCGACACCCGCAGCCTGACCCGCACTCTGCGGGAGAGCGGCGTCATGAACGGCGCCATCACCACCGAGTTCGACCCCAACGCCGAACCGGAAAAGATGGCCGCGCTCATGCCCGCCATCCAGGGCTACGCCGTCACCGAGGCGGTGAAGTCCACCACCTGCGCCGCCCCCATGACCTTTGAGCCCACCGCAGAACCCAAGGACGGCGGTTCGGTGCTGCACGTGGCCCTGCTGGACCTGGGCTGCAAGAACAACATCGTGCGCTGCCTGCAGAAGCGCGGCTGCCGCGTCACCGTTCTGCCTGGCACCACCAGCCCCGAAGAACTGGCGGCCCTCAAGCCGGACGGCCTCATGCTGTCCAACGGCCCCGGCGACCCGGCGGAAAACACCGAGATCATCGCCAACATCCGCAAGATGCTGGACACCGGCATCCCGGCTTTCGGCATCTGCCTGGGCCACCAGCTCACCGCGCTGGCTGCCGGCGCCAAGACCAGCAAGATGAAGTACGGCCACCGCGGCGCCAACCAGCCGGTCACCGACTTTGCCACCGGCCGCACCTTCATCACCAGCCAGAACCACGGCTACGCCGTTCTGGGCGGCACCCTGCCCGCCGGTGTGGGCCGGGTGAGCCACGTCAACGCCAACGACAAGACCTGCGAAGGCGTGGAGTATATGCAGTGGAACTGCTTCACCGTCCAGTTCCATCCCGAGGCCAGCGGCGGCCCCCGGGATACCGAATTCCTGTTCGACCGTTTCATCCAGAACATCCGCCGCATCAATCGCGTTAAAGGAGGGCTGTAAGAATGCCGAAAGACCCGAGAATCAAGAAGGTAATGGTCATCGGCTCCGGCCCCATCATCATCGGCCAGGCCGCTGAGTTCGACTATTCCGGCACCCAGGCCTGCCGCGCTCTGAAGAGCGAGGGCATCGAGACGGTGCTGGTCAACTCCAACCCGGCCACCATCATGACCGATCCCGACATTGCCGACCATGTGTATATCGAGCCCCTCACCGCCGAGGTGGTGGAGCGCATCATCGAGAAGGAAAAGCCCGACGCCATCCTGCCCAACCTGGGCGGCCAGATGGGCCTGAACCTCTCCATGGAACTGGCCCGCAGCGGTTTCCTGGACCGTTCCGGCGTGCGCCTGCTGGCCTGCCGCCCGGACACCATCGACCGCGCCGAGGACCGTCAGCTCTTCAAGGATACCATGGAGAAGCTGCACCAGCCCATCGTGCCTTCCAAGGTGGTGGAAGAGCTGGAGGACGCGGTGGAATACGCCGCCACCATCGGCTACCCCGTCATCGTCCGCCCCGCCTTCACCATGGGCGGTACCGGCGGCGGTATCTGCGAGGACGAGGAAAAGCTGCGTGAGATCGCCACCAACGGCCTGCGCCTGTCTCCCATCACCCAGATCCTGGTGGAAAAGTGCATCGCCGGCTGGAAGGAAATCGAATACGAGGTCATGCGTGACTCCAAAGGCAACGTGATCACCGTCTGCAACATGGAGAACCTGGACCCCGTGGGCGTGCACACCGGCGACTCCATCGTCGTGGCCCCCAGCCAGACCCTGTCCGACAAGGAATACCAGATGCTGCGCACCGCCGCTCTGGACATCATCACCGAGCTGGGCATCGAAGGCGGCTGCAACTGCCAGTTCGCCCTCAACCCGGACAGCTTCGAGTACGCGGTCATCGAGGTCAACCCCCGTGTGTCCCGTTCCTCCGCTCTGGCTTCCAAGGCCACCGGTTACCCCATCGCCAAGGTGGCCACCAAGATCGCCCTGGGCTACACCCTGGACGAGATCACCAACGACGTTACCGGCGAGACCTGCGCCTGCTTCGAGCCTGCCCTGGACTACGTGGTGGTCAAGTACCCCAAGTGGCCTTTCGACAAGTTCGTCTATGCCGACAAGTCTCTGGGCACCCAGATGATGGCCACCGGCGAAGTCATGGCCATCGGCAACAATTTCGAACATGCCATGATGAAGGCTGTGTCCTCCATCGAACTGGGCATGGACACCCTGACCCTGCCGGATTTCGAGACCCTCTCCACCGAGGAAATCATCGAACACCTGCATGTGCAGGATTCCGAGCGCGCTTTCTGCGTCTACGAAGCCCTCAAGCGGGGCGTGGACCACAAGGTCATCTATGACATCACCAAGATCGACTGGTGGTTCCTGGACAAGATGCAGCACCTGGCCGACCTGGAAATGGGCCTGAAGAACGGCGAACTCACCCGGGAGAAGTATCTGGAAGCCAAGAAATACGGCTTCCTGGACAAGACCATCCTGCGTCTGTCCGGCGCTTCCGAACTGCCGGTGAAGGACCTGCATGCCGGGTTCAAGATGGTCGATACCTGCGCCGCGGAATTTGCCGCCCGCACTCCCTACTTCTACTCCACCTACGACCAGGACAACGAGGCCGCCGGCTTCATTGAGGAGCACAGCGACAAGTCCCGCAAGAAGGTGCTGGTCTTCGGTTCCGGCCCCATCCGCATCGGCCAGGGCATCGAATTCGACTACTGCTCGGTGCACGCGGTGTGGACGCTGAAAAAGCACGGCTGCGAGGCCATCCTCATCAACAACAACCCCGAGACCGTTTCCACCGACTTCGACACCGGCGACCGTCTGTACTTTGACCCGCTGAACCCCGAAAGCGTGGACAATGTCATCGCCACCGAAAAGCCCGACGCCTGCCTGGTGCAGTTCGGCGGCCAGACCGCCATCAAGCTGGCCAACCACATGGACGAGATCGGCCTGCCCATCCTGGGCACCCCGGCCGACGCCATCGACGAGGCCGAGGACCGTGAACGCTTCGACGAACTGCTGGAGCGCTGCGGCATCCCCCGTCCCGAGGGCCGCACCGTCTACACCCTGGACGAAGCCCTCAAGGCTGCCGAGGAAGTGGGCTATCCCGTTCTGATGCGTCCTTCCTACGTGCTGGGCGGCCAGAACATGATCGTGGCTTACAACTCCGCCGACGTTGTGGAGTATATGGGCGTCATCACCGCCCACGTGGATATGTCCCACCCTGTGCTGATGGACAAGTACATCTACGGCACCGAATGTGAAGTGGACGCCATCTGCGACGGCGAGGATTACCTGGTTCCCGGCATCATGGAACAGATCGAGCGCACCGGCGTGCATTCCGGCGACTCCATCTGCGTCTATCCGCCCTACGACTTCCCCCAGAGCGTCATCGACACCCTGGTGGATTACACCGGCCGCTTTGCCCGTGAACTGAAGGTCGTGGGTCTGGTCAACGTGCAGTACGCCGTGCAGGACGGCAAGGTTTACGTCATCGAGGTGAACCCCCGTTCCTCCCGTACCGTGCCCTATATCAGCAAGGTCACCGGCGTTCCCATGGTGGACCTGGCCGTGCGCTGCACTCTGGGCGAAAAGCTCAAGGATATGGGCTACGGCACCGGCCTGTGGCGCGGCGGCAAGAGCCCCTACTATGCGGTCAAGGTGCCCGTGTACAGCTTCCTGAAGCTGCACGGCGTGGACACTATGCTGGGCCCCGAAATGAAGTCCACCGGCGAAGTGCTGGGCATTGCCCCCACCTTCCACGAGGCCATGATGAAGGGCCTGGTGGGCGCCGGTTACCAGTTCAAGACCCCCGGCCCCGGTTCCTGTGTCATCATCTCGGTGAAGGACGCCGACAAGGCCGAAGCTGCCGAACTGGCCTGGAAGCTGCATGACTATGGCTACAAGATCTACGGCACTCCCGGCACCGCCCGCTACCTGAACAGTGAAATGATCCCCTGCAGCGTGGTGCGTCAGGTCAGCGGCGAGCGTCCCAACGTCATCGATCTGCTGGAAAGCGGCCTGGTGGATTACATCATCTCCACCAGCCCCCATGGCCGTGACCCCCCCCGTGATTCGGTAAAGTTCCGCCGCAAGGCCACCGAGCTTTCCATCCCCTGCATCACCGCCCTGGACACCGCCCGCGTGCTGGTGGATGCCCTGCGCGGCGATCATGACATCAGCAAGATGGAACTGGTGGACGTGGCTACCCTGCATCGTGACCCGAAGGGAAAATAAAACACATTTTTCTCAATCCGCCAAAGTTTGGCGCACCCGTGTCCGTGCTTTTTATCACAATTGACAATTTTTGTTTGCTGCTCTCCGTTTTTTGCAAAATCCCTTGATTCTGCGCCATATTTTTCATATAATTGGTAGCGACAATTTAAACGGGCACCCGCTGCAGGGCAGGGAAAGCCTGCGGCAAGGCCCGATGAAACAGGAGATAAAAGCAAATGACAAGATCGCAGTTGATTACCAAAGTTGCCAACGATTCCGGTCTGAGCGCTGCCCAGGTCGAAAAAGTCATGGATGGTATTTTCGGTACCATCGGGGATGTGCTCCGTGACGGGGAAAAGGTCACCATCGCGGGCTTCGGTCGTTTTGAGATGCGCGAGCGTCAGACCAAGAACTTCACCAACCCCAAGACCAAGGTCACCAGCCAGCTCAAGCCCACCGCAATCCCGGGCTTCAAGGCCAGCGGCCGTCTGAAGGAAAAGGTTGCGAAGTAATTCCTAACCAACTGCACACGCCCCCATCCGGAAGGATGGGGGCGTTTTTGTGTGCGTATATGACAAAAACCGCGCGGCCAGGGGCTTACAGGTCCTGGCTGCGTGGTTTGTTTGTGTAAAAGAATCAGGCTTCCGCCTTCATGGCCCGCCAGCCGATGACCACCGTCCACACATACGCGCAGGTCTTGGGGATCATCAGCATGCCGATCACCGGCACGGTATCCGCCCACAGCACCACCGGGATGTAGAACCCGAAGCTGAGCACGATGGTCAGCCACATCCAGCGGAAGGCCTTGTCGTCATGCTCTTTGGCGCTGCGGAAGAAGAGCACGATCACCACCAGCCCCAGCGCCGCAAAGGGCAGATTCCGCCAGATGCCCCAGCTCAGGGGCACATCGGCGCTGAGCCAGCGGTTCTGGGGCATCATGCACAGTCCCACGCGCAAAGCCGCCAGCACCCATACCAGCGCGGTGACGCCCCGGCGCCCCTGTACCTGATACCGCAGCCGCCAGACGTAATACAGCAGGATGTAGAACACCGTCATGGTGATGGAGGTGATCCACTTGCCTGCGCCCAGAGCCACGGTGTAGTTTTCCAGCCCGGTGGTGCACAGCGCCAGCGCACGGGGTACCAGGTGGAAAGCGTCGCCCGCCCCCAGTACCACCGCCATGGCCCCGAACAGCCGGAACTGAGCCCGGTCGCCGCACTGCCGCAACATCTTGATGCCCAGGGTCAGCACCGTGGCCAGATATACAATGTCAAAACCTGTTTCCATAATTGCCTGCATGAGTATGACCTCCCGTTATTATGTGCGCATTGCCCGTACAAAGCGCAGACCGAAGAGCAGTCCCGCCAGCAGCAGGGCCGCGCCCAGACCGGTGTAAAAGACGGCGATGAAGCCCTGGGGCGCCAGCCCGGAGGCCCGCAGCCAGATGCCGCCGGACATCATCACCGCCATGATGGCGAAGGACGGGGCATCGAAAAAGCGCCAGAAGAACTGCCGCTCCTGCTCGTATGCCAGGATGCGGGTGCTGTGCTTGTGCACCAGCCGCCCGAAGATGAACCGGCGGAACACCTCGAACACCACCGCCGACAGCAGCAGGTTTACCGGGTTCACCCGCCCGGGATAGCACATCAGCCCGATGCGCAGGATATTGAACCCCGCCGCCGCCCAGACCAGGCAGGCCAGCAGCAGAAGGGTCCGTTTCTTGACCATCTCCCAAACTCCTTTCTGAATTTGAACATTGTTCATTTTGCGGCCGAAAAATCCCGCGCTGAAGGCGGGAACAGTTTATTGATACAGAACACGCCGGGTCAGTTCCAAGGCCGGAGCGGGGTCATAGTCCTCCCGCAGCATGGCGCAGAACAGCATGGCAAACAGGATGTCGGCATACTGCTGGGCACTCAGGCTTTCGTCCAGGGCGCCGGGGCGTACCTTGGGGTCGGTACGCATCACCCCGCACAGTGCCTGGGGAATATGCTGCCAGGTCTGCTGCATCAGCCGCTTGCCTTCTTCCTTGCCCAACCCCGCAAAACTGGCGGCGTGCAGGTTGAAGAACCCGGGATAATGCTCGGCGCCGTAGGCCATCCGGCGGTACAGCCAGGAAATGCAGTCCAGGGTATCCGCATCCTTTCCGGCTCTCTTTGTCAACCCCGCCCCGGCACAAAAGGGGAGGAAAGCAAGATTATTTTCTGTGCCCGCTTGCAAAACGGGTTTTGCGGTGTATAATATAGGGCGTATGTCGGCGGCAGTTCCCGCCGGCAAGCAGAGTAGGGGCCCGCGCGTTAAGTGCCTGACCAACGGGGAGTTGTGGCAGGACGAAGCCCAGTGCGCGGTGCGGGTCCCGCATCCCACTGCTGCACACGGAAAGAGCGCTGCCGCAGAAGGGTACCCGCATAGCCTTTTGCGTTGGGTGCTCTTGTTTTTTTGCCCCTCTTCGGGGCAGGGAAGTGCACGGCCCGGGTGCGGCCCAGCCTGTATAAGGAGGGCAACTATTATGACCCAGCGTACCCTGTCCAACCCCGCCAGCCTGTATGACCGCCTGTTTGTGCAGGCCGTGCAGGAACTGCACAACCCCCGCACCCTGGCCACCGCCGCGGTGCTCTCGGCTTTGCATCTCATCCTCAACCAGTTCACCATCCCGGTGTCCGGCCTGCTGGAAGTGGGCTTCGACTTTCTGGCCACCGCCGCCATGGGGTACCTGTGCGGACCGTGGGTGGCGGGGCTTTCGGGCATTGTCACCGACGTGTTCGGGTATGTCCTGCGCCCCAACGGCCCCTATTTCCCCGGCTGGACCCTCAGCGCCATTCTGGCGGGGGTCCTGTACGGCTTGTGGTACTACCGCCGCCCGGTAAAACTGTGGCGCATCATCGCCTGCAAGACCATGGCCGTGGTCATTTTCAACTTCTTCCTCACCCCTCTGTGGCTGCATTTCGTCTACGGACAGGCTTTTGTGGTGCTCAGCAGCCTGCGCTTTGTGAAGAACCTCATCAAGTTCCCCATCGACGTGGCGCTTCTGCTGCTGGTGCTCAAAACCTGTGAGACCTACCGGGCCCGGCAGCGATGACAGCCCTGTTTATATAAGTACCCCCTGGGACAATCAGGCCCGGCGCCCGCAGGTGCCGGGCTTTTCCTTTGCCCAAAAGGGGAGAGGCGGGGAGTTCTATGGGTTTGTTTTCCCGTACAGGAAAAATCTGTATGCGGAAAACGAACAGGTGACCGCCTATGCACTGCGAAAAAGTCGTACTTTTTCAAAAAATCCTTGTGCGTTTCTTCCAGAGCCACGCGAAAAAATCCGCGGCAAAAATTACAAATTCACAGTTTTTTTACATTTGTCCCGAAAGTTATTGAAAAACCGGGGCGGGGTGTCTACAATAGAACAGTAAGAGCGGCATGCCGGTTCGGCGGGCCGCGCGTTTCATTTTGTTTTGCTTGCAACAGACAAAGAGAAAAGGAGAACCATCTTATGAAGAAAATGCTGGGCATTCTGCTGGCCGGCGCCATGATGCTGTCTCTGGCAGCCTGCGGCTCCACCGGCAGTGAAGCTGCCAACGGCGGCAGCACCGCCGAAGCCGCCGGGGCTTCCTCCGACCTGAAGGTCGGCGTCATCCTCATCGGCGACGAGACCGAAGGCTACAGCGCCGCTCATATCACCGGCATCAAGGACGCCGCTGCCGAAGTGGGCCTGACCGACGACCAGATCATCTGGAAGTACAAGGTCCCCGAAGGCGCCGAGTGCTCCGACGCTGCCGAAGACCTGGTGGGCCAGGGCTGCGATCTGATCATCTCCAACTCCTACGGCCATCAGACCTACATGGTGGAAACCGCCGAGAAGTATCCCGACACCACCTTCGTTTCCATGACCGGCGACTTCGCCGCCATCAGCGGTCTGGACAACTTCAAGAACGCTTTCACCGCCGTGTATCAGTCCCGCTACGTCTCCGGCGTGGTTGCCGGCCTGAAGCTGCAGGAACTGGTGGAGAGCGGCACCCTCACCCCCGAGACCCAGCCCAACTCCTTTGATGCCGACGGCAACGTGAAGATCGGCTACGTGGGCGCGTTCCCCTATGCCGAAGTCATCTCCGGCTACACCGCCTTCTATCTGGGCGTCAAGAGCGTGTTCCCCACTGTCACCATGGAAGTTATGTACACCAACTCCTGGTTCGACATCGACAAGGAAGGCGCTGCCGCTGAGGCTCTGATCGCCAACGGTTCCGTCATCGTCGGCCAGCACGCCGACTCCACCGGCGCCCCCGCTGCTACCCAGCGCAAGAAGGACGACGGCGTGATCTGCTACTCCATCGGCTACAACATCGACATGCTGGAGACCGCTCCCACTGCGGCTCTGACCTCCTCCACCAACGTGTGGAAGGCCTACTACGCCGAGCTGCTCACCGCTGCCATGAACGGTGAGGAGATCCCCACCGACTGGGCCAAGGGCTATGACGACGGCGCTGTTGCCATCACCGATCTGGGACCTGAATGTGCTGAAGGCACCGCCGAGAAGGTGGCTGAAGTGGAAGCCGCTCTGAAGGACGGCAGCCTGCACGTGTTCGACACTGCCAACTTCACTGTGGACGGCCAGACCGTGACCAGCGCCCCCATCGACCTGACCTACTACGACTTCTCCAGCGGTGAAGCCGTGGCCGTGTACCAGGGTGAGACCAAGGAAGCCATCCATGACGGCTACTTTGACGAAAGCACCCTGCGCAGCGCCCCCTACTTCGCTCTGCACATCGACGGCATCGTCGAGGACAGCGAACCGGTGGCCTGAACCAGTCTGAACATGAATTTTCGGGAGGGAAGCTCACGCTTATGCGGGCTTCCCTTCCCGTTGTGAAAGGAGAAGGCAGCGCATGCCCAACACGCAGTATGCCATCCGGCTGGAACACATCACCAAGACCTTTGGCGATGTGACGGCCAACCATGATGTGACTCTGGAAGTCCGCCGGGGCGAGATCCTCTCCCTTCTGGGGGAGAACGGGTCCGGCAAAACCACCCTGATGAACATGATCGCCGGCATCTACTATCCCGATGAAGGCGAGATCTATGTGGGGGACCAGGCGGTGGATATCCGCTCCCCCCGCGACGCGCTGGCCCTGGGCATCGGCATGATCCACCAGCACTTCAAACTGGTGGACGTGTTTACTGCGCTGGAAAACATCGCCCTGTGCATGGAACCCGGGGAAAAATACGACCTGAAAAAGGTCCGCAGCCGGGCCCGTGCCATCTGCGAAAAATACGGCTTTGCGCTGGACCTGGACCAGAAGATCTATGAGATGAGCGTCAGCCAGAAGCAGACGCTGGAGATCGTCAAGGTGCTGTACCGCGGCGCCGACATCCTGATCCTGGACGAACCCACCGCCGTGCTCACCCCCCAGGAGACCGAAAAGCTCTTTGCCGTTATGAGCAACATGAAAGCCGACGGCAAGGCGGTGGTCATCATCACCCACAAGCTCCACGAGGTGCTGTCCATCAGCGACCGTGTGGCTATCCTGCGCCGGGGCGAATACGTGGGCGACGTGGCTACCAAGGACGCCGACGAAGCCCTGCTCACCGAGATGATGGTGGGCAAGAAGGTGGAACTGGACATTGACCGTCCGCTGCCCGTCAACCCGGTGCGCCGCCTGTCGGTGCATCACCTCAGCGTCACCGGTCCGGAAGGCGGCAAGGTGCTGGACGACATCAGCTTCGACGCCTACGGCGGCGAGATCCTGGGCATTGCGGGCATCTCCGGCAACGGCCAGAAGGAACTGCTGGAAGCCATCGCCGGTCTGCAGAATGCCGACGGCGGCGCGCAGATCCAGTTCTTTGCCCCCGGCACCGAGGACAAGCCCACCTCCCTCATCGGCAAGAGCCCCAAGGATATCCGGGATGCGGGCATCCACCTGTCCTTCGTGCCGGAAGACCGCCTGGGCATGGGTCTGGTGGGCTCCATGGGCATGACCGACAACATGATGCTCAAGAGCTACGGCAGCGGCCATTCTCCCATTGTGGACCGCAAGGCTCCCCGGGAACTGGCCGAGGAGATCCGGGAAGAGCTGGGCGTTGTCACCCCCGGCCTGAACACCCCCGTCTCCCAGCTGTCCGGCGGCAACGTGCAGAAGGTGCTGGTGGGCCGCGAACTGGCCGCCTCGCCTATCGTGCTCATGACCGCCTACGCCGTGCGCGGCCTGGACATCAATACCTCCTACACCATCTACCGCCTGCTCAATGAGCAGAAGAAAAAAGGCGTGGCCGTCATCTATGTGGGCGAGGACCTGGACGTGCTGCTGGAACTGTGCGACCGCATTCTGGTTCTGTGCGGGGGCAAGGCCAACGGCATGCTGGACGCCCGCACCACCACCAAGGAGGAAGTCGGCCTGCGTATGACCAATCTGCAGCAAACAAAGGAGGTGCGCGCCTGATGGCAGCCCATACTTCTCATCCGGCAGAACCGCTGGTGCGTATTGCCCGGCGGAAAGCCGCCCCCCTCAGCCGCAAAATCGCGGTGCGTGCCGCCGCCATCCTGCTGGCTCTGGTGGTGGACGCTCTGTTCATCTTCTTCGTCACCGGCCTGAACCCCATCAGCGTGTATGTAGTCATGTGGGGCGGTACCTTCTCCACCCCGGTGCGCTTCTCCTGGGCCATGCGTGACCTGTCCACCCTGCTGTGCATCGGCATTGCCCTGGCTCCCGCCTTCAAGATGCGCTTCTGGAACATCGGCGCCGAAGGCCAGGTGCTGGTGGGCGGCCTTGCCACCGCCCTCATCATGGTGTATTTCGGCAACAGCCTGCCCGCCCCGGCCCTGTTCGCGGCCATGGTGCTGGGCAGCGTGGCTGCCGGCGCCCTGTGGGGCTTTGTTCCTGCCTGGTTCAAGGCCCGGTGGAACACCAACGAGACCCTGTTCACCCTGATGATGAACTATGTGGCCACCAGCATCGTGGCCTGCATGACCAACATCATGCGCGGCCAGGCTTCCAGTCTGGGCACCCTGAACAAGGCCACCAAGGCGGGCTGGCTGCCCATCATTTTCGGCCAGCGGTACACCATCAACATCATTGTGGTGCTGGTGCTGACCTTCGCCATGTACGCCTACCTGAAATATTCCAAGCATGGCTACGAGATTGCCGTGGTGGGTGAAAGCGAAAACACCGCCCGTTATGCGGGTATCAACGTCCGCCGGGTCATGGTGCGCACCATGCTCATCAGCGGCGCTATCTGCGGCCTGTGCGGCTTTCTCATCGTGGCCGGCAAGGACCAGACCATCTCCACCACCTCGGCGGGGGGCAACGGCTTCACCGCCATCATCGTGGCCTGGCTGGCCAAGTTCAACACCTTCTACATGGCGCTGATCTCCTTCCTGCTGATCTTCCTGGAGCGCGGCGCTTCCGAGATCGCCTCGGCCTACAGCTTGAATGAATACGCCGCCGACATCATCACCGGCGTGATCCTCTTCTTCATTCTGGGCAGCGAGTTCTTTATCAATTACCGCCTGATCTGGCGCGGCCACCATAAGGAGGTGAAGGGCGAATGAGCAGCCTTATCGCATGGATCCTGCGCGCGATCCCCTTCGGCACCATCATCATGTACGGCGCCATGGGCGAGATCGTCACCGAAAAGTCCGGCAACCTGAACCTGGGCGTGCCCGGCATCATGTATCTGGGCGGCTTCGCCGGGTTCGCCAGCGCTTATTTCTATGAGAACAGCGTGGCCAACCCCAACCCCGTCCTCAGCGTCCTAATTGCCCTGATCTGCGCCCTGGCGGCTTCGGCCCTGGGCGGGCTGATCTACGCCTTCCTGACCATCACCCTGCGGGCCAACCAGAACGTTACCGGTCTGGCCCTGACCACCTTCGGCATGGGTGTGGCCAACTTCTTCGGCGTGTTCATCCTCAACGGTTCCACTTACAGCGCCGCCCCCCTGGCCAACAAGGCCTTTGCCGCCAAGATCCCGGTGCTCTCCGGCCTGGGGGTGCTGGGGCAGACTGTCTTCTCCTACGGCTTCCTGGCGTATGCCGCCATTGTGCTGGCTCTGGTGCTGCACTGGTTCTTCACCCGTACCCGTGCGGGGCTCAACCTGCGTGCCGTGGGCGAAAACCCCGCCACCGCCGATGCTGCCGGCATCAACGTCACCAAGTACAAGTATCTGGCCACCTGCATCGGCGCCGCCATCTGCGGCGTGGGCGGCCTGTACTATGTGTTGGACTACAACCAGGGCATCTGGGCCACCACCGGCCAGATCGAAGCCCTGGGCTGGCTGGCTCTGGCTCTGGTCATCTTCACCACCTGGAAGCCCCTCAACGCCATCTGGGGCGCCTACCTCTTCGGCATCCTGTACTGGCTGTATCAGTTCCTGCCCAGCATTCTGGGCATCACCATGTCCAGCGCCATGACCGACCTGGTACAGATGGTGCCCTATGTGGTCACCATCGTGGTGCTGATCGCCGTTTCCATGCGCCGCAAGAAGGAGGACCAGCCTCCCGCTCACCTGGGCCTGGCCTACTTCCGGGAAGAGCGCTGACCCCGCATTTTTCCCTGTTTTGCATAAAAATACCCGCCGTATACCCGGCGGGTGTTTTCTTTTTCAGGGAGAAGGGCCATCTATCACTCAAATTTAACAGATCTTTCCTTGATATTTTCCTGTGAAAGTATACAATTAAATTGTTGTGTTTTGTGCAAAGAGGCCGTCCGGGGGTTCTGCCCGGTTGCGGAAACCCTCCCGGCGGGTATCTTTTGCAATACCTTCGGCCGCCCGGCGGCCGAAGAGGAATTTTGATTTGGATTCAGAGAGGCAGGAAATCATGTTCAACCCGTTCCAAAAAGACAAGGCTGTGCAGCCCCAGGCCCCCGAACAGACCCCCGCAGACACCGCTTCCGCCGGGGAAAACCTCCCCGAAGAGCCCGGCGAGGAGTACGACGCCGGGTATGAGGAACCCGAAGCCGAAGAACAGGCCCCCGCAGCACCGGCACGGCGCAACCCGCTGGCCCGGCTGGGCGGCTGGGCCGGCCGCCACAAGAAACTGTGCGTGGTTCTGGGCATCGTCGTGGTGGTGGCTGCTGTGGCCGGTTGGAGGATGACCCATGCGGTGCCCGCCATGGCGGAAACAGAATACCAGTATGTCCGCACCACCACCCTGACCAAGGGCAGCCTGAACGATTCGGTCACCGTCAGCGGCACAGTGGTCTCCGGTGACGAAGCGGATGTCACCGTCTCCGACAGCGTCAAGACCTACAAAGTGGCCACCGTGGAAGCGGAAGTGGGCGACACGGTGCAGGAGGGGGATGTCATTGCCACCCTGGACACCACCGACCTGCTCAAACAGATCGAGGACGCCCAGCAGAGCTACAACGACACCCTGCAGTCCGCCCAGACCAGCTATGACCGGGCGGTGGATGACTACAACACTTCAGTGGTGCAGCACGACAACAACCTCATCGACCTGCAGGCCAAGATCGACCAGGCTGACCAGGATCTGGCCGACGCCGAGGAATCTCTGAACGATGCCAAGTCCAGCCGGGATTCCGCCAAAAATACCTATGACGCGGCGGTGAACGACTACAATTCCATTTCCGCGGAGTTCCAGACCATCAAGGCCCAGATCAGCACCTATACCGATGCCTACAACCGTGCTTCCGACGCCCTGAACGCGGCGCTGACAGCCTGGAATGCGGTGAAGGACAGCTATGACCCCGAATCGTCGGATACGACAGGGGACAGCAGCCAGTCCGCAGGCAATCCGCCGGAGTACGAGGCTTATGTCAAGGCCCAGGAAGCAGCCCAGCAAGCTGAGACGGATCTGCTCAACGCCCAGAACAACTGTTCCATCACCTCCCGGGGCCTGTACGGCTATACTGCCATCGAGCAGGCGGTGAGCGCGGCGGAACAGACCAAGAATTCTGCCGAGACCGCCTATAACCAGGCCGAGACCCAGGTGAGCACCGCCGAATCCCAGGTGGAAGCTGCCGAACAGCAGGTCAAGAGCGCTCACGACGCCTACGACAACGAAAAGAACTATTCCACCATCAAGACCAAGGCACAGACGGTGGAGGACGCCAAAACCAAGCTGGAACAGGCCAAGCGTATCCCCGACACCCTGGAGTCCCTGCAGGACGCCCTGGAAGAATGCACTCTCACCGCCACCATGTCCGGCACCATCACCGCCCTGGACGCCACCGTGGGTTCGGTCTGCGCCGGTACCGTGGCCACCATCCAGGACACCGAAGCCCTGGTGGTGGAAGTGACCATCCCGGCGGATGATGTGCCCGGTCTGGAGACCGGCATGTCCTGCCTCATCACCTCCGACGCTACCGGCGATACCGAGATCAACGGCACCCTGACCCAGATCGACCCGGTGGCCAATGAACAGGGCAGCTTCGGCGCCAAGGTCCGGGTCACCGGCGAAGCCGCCGACCTGCTCATCGGCATCCAGGCTCAGGTGGAGATCATCAAGAGCCAGGTCAATGATGTGTATGTGGTTCCCATCGACGCCGTGGGCACCGCCGAGGACGGCACCAGCTATGTGCTGCGCAAGACCGGCGGCGAAGGTGTGGACATGACCTTTGAAGAAGTCACCGTCACCACCGGCGATTCCAACGACTACTACACCACCATTTCCGGCACCGGCCTGCAGGAAGGGGATGTGATCCGCTCCAGCGCCGACCTGACCCAGGGCATCGTCACCACCACCGACCACATGGAACAGATGATGAATTCCATGAACGGCAGCGGTTCGGTGGAGATCGCCGTGACTGACGGTGCCGCCCCCGCCGGTGACCCGCCCGCCGATATGGGCCGTGGCGGCGGCATGGCGGGAGGTATGTGACCATGGCCGACAGCAAACAGTTTGCCGAGGCTGTGGCCCGCCGCGTCAACGGTCCCCGGCGGCCCCGCCCGCTCATCGAGATGCAGGGCATCCGCAAAAGCTATTACATCGGCCAGCCCAATGAACTGGAGATCCTCCACGGCATCGACTTGAAGGTGTACCCCGGGGAATTTGTGGCCATCGTGGGCGAATCCGGTTCCGGCAAGTCCACCCTGATGAACATTATTGGCGTGCTGGACAAACCCACCCAGGGCACCTACATCCTGGACGGCGTCAACATCCACGAAGCCCGGGACAACCAGCTGGCGGCCATCCGCAACCAGAAAATCGGCTTTGTGTTCCAGACTTACAACCTCATCGGCCGCCAGAGCGCCCTGAAGAACGTGGAACTGCCCATGCTCTATGCCGGGGTGCCCGGGGGCGAGCGCGCCCGCCGCGCCAAGGAATGGCTCACCCGGGTGGGCATGGGGGAGCGCATGCGCCACCAGCCCAACGAACTTTCCGGCGGCCAGAAACAGCGTGTGGCCATCGCCCGGGCCATGGTCAACGAGCCTGCCCTGATCCTGGCGGACGAACCCACCGGCGCTCTGGACAGCGAGACCAGCCGGGTGGTCATGGACCTGTTCCACGAAATGCACGAGCGCTACCACAAGACCATCGTGCTCATCACCCACAACCCGGCCCTGGCCCAGGAGTGTCAGCGGGTGCTGACCCTGAAGGACGGCCGCATTGTGGACGAGCGGAAAGGGGGCGGCGCACGTGGGGCTCTCTAATATTCTGGAAAACGTCATCATGGCCCTGACCAGCCTGAAAAGCAACAAGATGCGCAGCCTGCTGACCATGCTGGGTATCATCATCGGTATCGCGGCGGTCATTGCCATCGAGACGGTGGGCGGCAGCCTGACCGGATCGGTCACCGACAGCATGTCCGGTATGGGGGTGGGCAACATCACCGTCGGCCTGACCCAGAAAAGCAGTGATGATACCAGCGGCACCTCGGCAGGGGTGACCCTGCGCCGGTTCATGGATAACACCCCCGGCGCCGAAGACCTGATCTCCGACGAGATGATCGGGGAATTTGAGGAAACCTTTGCCGACAAGATCGATCGGGTGGAGCTGACCCGGGAGGCGGGCACCGCCACCATCGACAAGTACGGCGACCCGGACACCACCATCAGCGCCACCCTCACCGGCACCACTCCTGAGACTCTGCAGAACCTGGAGGAGGACACTCCCATCCTGGCGGGGCGCTGGCTCACCGATGCCGACGAGGGCAAGTATCTCTGCGTTGTGTCGGAAAAATTCGTGCAGCAGGCCATCGGCACTACCAATGCCGACGCTGTGGGCGCCCGGGTGGTGCTGACGGTGAACGGTAATCCCTGCGCCTTCTATGTGGCCGGGGTCTACAAGTATGTGGAAAATGAGTACGCCAGCCTCTTCGGCGCTCAGGATGACGATTCTATCCAGACAACCATCTACATTCCTCTGGAGACCGCCCGCGTCCTTACCGGCGCGGACGAAGGCTACCAGAACATCACGGTGGTCACCGCCACGGGGGTGGATGTGACCTCTTTCGTGGATGTGGTGGGGGACTACTTCGCCAGCTACTACACCCGCAACGATACCTGGACCGCCAGCGCTTCCAGCATCTCCAGCCTGGTGGAATCCATGACCGAAATGCTGGACACCATCTCCCTGGGCATCTCCGCCATCGCGGCCATCTCGCTGCTGGTGGGCGGCATCGGCGTCATGAACATCATGACCGTTTCGGTCACCGAGCGCACCCGGGAGATCGGTACCCGCAAGGCTTTGGGGGCTCCCAGTTCCGCCATCCGGCTGCAGTTCATCACCGAATCCATCGTGCTCTGCGTCATCGGCGGCATCATCGGGGTGATCCTGGGCGTTTCCATGGGTTCCTGGCTCAGCAGCCTCATCGGCTTTGCGGCCAAACCCAGTATCTCCGCCATCGTCATTGCGGTGGGCTTCAGTATGGGCATCGGCGTCTTTTTCGGCTATTATCCCGCCAACAAGGCCGCCAAACTGGACCCCATCGACGCGCTGCGCTACGAATAAGATCTCTTTTGCCTGCGTCTGCCGTGCCCGGACCTTTCCTTGGGTCCGGGGCGGCGGGCGCTTTTGTTTTCCACCGGTTTATGGTATACTGTGAAGCGGTATAAGAAAGAGGAGAGTCAGTTTATGAAAGAGGACGAACGATTGTTTACAAACCGCCAGCTGGTACGGTTGCTTTGGCCGCTCATCATCGAGCAGGGGCTGGCCGTTCTGGTGGGCATGGCCGATACGGTCATGGTCTCCACCGTGGGCGAAGCGGCCATCTCCGGCGTGTCGCTGGTGGATATGATCAACAACCTCATCATCAATATCTTTGCGGCCCTGGCCACCGGCGGCGCGGTGGTCACCAGCCAGTTCCTGGGCGCCCGCAAGCCGGAGGATGCCTCCCGCAGCGCCGGGCAGCTGGTCACCCTCAGCGCGCTGCTGGGCGTGGCGGTGGCAGCCTTCTGCCTGCTGCTCCGGGCGCCCATGCTGCGGCTGTTCTTCGGCAGCATTGACGACAGCGTCATGCGCGAAGCCCTGATCTACTTCACCATCACCGGGCTGTCCTATCCCTTCCTGGCCCTGTACAACGCCGGGGCGGCCATCTTCCGCTCCATCGGCAACAGTGCCGTTTCCATGAAGGTCAGCGTCTTCATGAACCTGGTGAACATCGCCGGCAACGCCCTGTGTGTGTATGTGCTCAAGATGGGTACCGCAGGCGTGGCGGTGCCCACCCTGGTTTCCCGCGGCATGGGTGCGGCGATCATCCTGTATCTGGCCACCGCCCACCACGACAACCCCGCCCGCATCACCTGGGACGGCGTGCGCCATCTGCAGCCCGTCATGGCCCGGAACATCCTGTATATCGGCATCCCCTCGGCCATGGAAAACAGCCTGTTCCAGCTGGGGCGGGTGCTGGTGGTCAGTATGATCAGCATTTTCGGCACGGTGCACATCTCCGCCAACGCGGTGGCCAACAACCTGGACAGCATGGGCTGCATCGTGGGGCAGGCCATGGGCCTGGCCATGATCACGGTAGTGGGCCGCTGCGTGGGGGCAGGGGACCTGCGCCAGGCCGGGTATTTTGCCAAAAAGCTGCTGCTGTGGGACTATCTGGTGCAGGGAGCGTCCAACGCCCTGGTGCTCATCTTCCTGCCCCAGCTGCTGGGCATGTACACCCTTTCCGAAGAGACCTGGCAGCTGGCCTGGCTGCTGGTCATGATCCATGCGGGCAGCGGTATCCTGCTGTGGCCGGCCTCCTTCGTCCTGCCCAACGCCCTGCGCGCCGCCAACGATGTGAAGTTCACCATGATCACCTCCATCTTCTCCATGATGGTGTGGCGTCTGGGCTTCTCCTACATTCTGTGTGTCCAGATGGGCATGGGCGCCGTGGGCGTCTGGATCGCCATGGTGGTGGACTGGATCTTCCGGGTGATCTGCTTTGTGGTGCGGTTTGCCACCGGTGCCTGGAAAAAGCGCTGCACCCCCGTCCGTGCCGCCTGAACTTTTTTACTCTCATTCTGAAAGGATACGACCATGAAGAAATTCATCAGCTGGAATGTGAACGGCCTTCGTGCCTGCCTGAAAAAGGGCTTTGCCGAATCCTTTGCATCCTTTGACGCCGACGCCGTCTGCCTCCAGGAGACCAAGATGCAGCCCGGCCAGGCGGACTTTGAGCCGGAAGGCTACACCGAATACATCAACAGCGCCGAGAAGAAAGGCTATTCCGGCACCCTGATCTACACCCGGCTGCAGCCCCTCAATGCCTGGAACGGCATCGGTGTGGAAGCCCACAGCCATGAAGGCCGGGCTATCACCCTGGAATTTGAGAACTTCTACCTGGTGAACCTGTATGTGCCCAATGCCCAGAACGAGCTGGCCCGCATCGACTACCGCATGCAGTGGGAGGACGACCTGCGCGCCTACCTGCTGGACCTGGACGCCAAAAAGCCGGTGATCGTCTGCGGCGACCTGAACGTGGCCCACCAGGAGATCGACCTGAAGAACCCCGGCCCCAACCGGGGCGCGGCAGGCTTCTCCGACCAGGAGCGTGGCAAGATGACCGAACTGCTGGCTGCCGGTTTTACCGACAGCTTCCGTTACCTGCACCCGGATGTGACCGGTGCCTACAGCTGGTGGAGCATGCGGTTCCGCGCCCGGGAACGGAACGCAGGATGGCGTATCGACTATTTCCTGGTGTCCAACCGCATTGCGGATAAGATCCACGCCGCCGAGATCCTGCCCCAGGTGATGGGCAGCGACCACTGCCCGGTGGTGCTGGAGATCGACCTGTAAAAAAATATCATTATTTTTTCCGGCCCGCTGCAAAATGCCGCGGGCCTTCTTCGTAGTATAGAATAGAAACGTTTCGAGCAAGGAGGTGAGGGGCACGGCATTATGAACAATCAGGACTTTTCGGAACTGATGCGGCAGTATCAAAAGTTGATCTACACCGTTTGCCTGCAGTTCGTCCGCGACCCTCACACCGCCGAAGACCTTACCCAGGACACCTTCCTTTCCGCCTACACCAGCATCGACCGGTGCGACCCGGCCTATTACAAACAGTGGCTGGTGCGTGTGGAGGCCAACACGTGCAAGGACGATCTGAAAAGCGCCTGGGTGCGCAAGGTGGAAGCCCAGGATCACGAAAGCCTGCCGGAACCCCGGGGCAAGCCCCCCACCGGCACTGCCCTGACCCCGTCCGACCCGGACCCCCAGGACCTGCTGCTGCAGAAAGCCGACGCCGCCGAACTGGACGGCATGGTCCGCGGCCTGCGGGAACCCTACGGCAGGGTGGCAACGATGTATTTCCTGGAAGACCGCCCTGTGGCGGACATCGCCCGATTGTTGGGGCGGCCCCCCGCCACCGTGCAGAACCAACTGTTCCGCGCAAAAGCCATCCTGCGCAAACAGATCACCGAAAGGAGGCAGGAGTAACATGACCGAAAGCATGGCCCCTTATTTTGACAACAACAACCTGTTCGACACCGCCGGCTGCCTGACCCAGAGCGGCCTGGAAGCCCTGCGGGACGACCGTCTGGACGATCTGGGCCGGCTGGAAGCTGCCGAGCACCTGACCTTCTGTGACCGCTGCCTGGCCCGCTACACCGCCCTGCTGGAGAGCATCCAGCTTTCCGCCCCCATGCGGGACCTGATCCCTCAGGTGCAGGCCCTCATGCGGCTGCGTGCCTTCCGGGTCATGACCAACCGGTATGTGTCGGCGGCCGCCGCCATCGCCCTGGCTCTGGCCCTGTGGCGGTTCGGCATGTTCGGCGGCGCGCCCGGCACTGCCCCCCGCCCCCAGGAAGAACCCCGCCAGAAAACCAGCATCAGCCAGATGCTCAGCGATACCCTGAACGGTGCCAGCCAGGGCCTGCAGAATGTCCTGGGCTCCATCCAGGACACCGCCCTCAGCGGCTGGGCGCAGCTTTCGGACCATAACCAGCAAAACCACGGCCAAGCGGCCGCTAACGGAGAGTGAACGCCATGAAAAAGAACGCATTACTGACCTTTATCTTTGCCTGCATCCCCGGCGCGGGGCAGATGTACTACGGCTATATGCGCCGTGGCCTGTCTCTCGTCACCCTGTTCTGCGTGGCTTCCGGTATCGGCGTCATCATCCCGCCCATCCTGCTGGCCACGCCCATTATCTGGATGTACGCCTTCTTCGACACCTATGACCTGATCCGCTACCTGGTATCCGGCAGCCCCAAACCCGATGATTTCATCTGGGGTGACCGCATTGACCTGGGCCGGTTCAAGGCTTTTACCCCCCGTGGCAACCGCATCATCGGCTGGGTGCTGGTGGCCTGCGGTGTGTGGGTCCTGTTTGACAGCTGGGTAGCACCTTTGCTCCACGACCTCTTCATCAACCTGGGCATCGAGTATCTGTACTATAACCTCATCGGCCAGCTGCCCACCGTCATTGTAGCAGGTCTGCTGATCTACTTCGGCATCAAGCTGCTGGGCCGCAGCGGCGGCGGCGCCAACGCTATGCCCCCCTATCCCGGGGAATTCCGGGACGGGGAAGGGGACAGCCAGGATATGCCCCGGTAAGGAAAACGATTCCCAAACGGGTGGGCAGTCTTTTCCCGCTGCCCGCCTGTGTTGTTTTAGCTCTGCGAGTATACGAGGTGTATAATCATGGATGAAAAATACAATGTGAATGACCGAAAGACGGGCGCCGCCGGCCCTGCCGGGACCGCCCAGCCGCCCCGCAAGATCCGCCGGGTGGGCACCTTCACCTTCGGCCTGCTTCTGGTGGTGGCCGGTGTGGTGCTGATCCTGCGCACGGTGGTGCCTTCCCTGGACCTGCGTTTTGTGGTCAACCTGCTGCCGGTGGCCCTCATTGCCCTGGGCATCGAGGTGCTTGTCTATGCCTCCCGCCCCAACGTGCAGCTGAAATACGACGGCCTGAGCATCTTTGTCTGCATCCTGATCCTGATGGGCGTGGGCGGTTCCTCGATTGCTGTCCAGCTGTGGAATGAATACGGCATCTCTGCCCAGACGGCACAGATGCGCCTGGGGGATGAGCTGGAGAAGAGCGCTACCGAGACCCTGCGGAACGTTTCCGAACTGAACAGCAATGTTTCCGATCTGAGCGTGGTGCTGGACTTCAACCACGGCATTACCGATATCGCTACTGCGTCGGTGCAGCCGGGTGACCGGGTGGAACTGTATGTCACCGTGTATGCGGGCCGGTACGATTCCCCCAAGGCTTTTGCCACTATGGCCCGCCAGGTGGTGGACACCTGCCAGGCGGCGGGGCTGCCTTTCAACCGCTACCGTTTTGATACCTATTACCGTGACGTGACAGACAACATGGTGACCTATTCCCTGAATATGGACTCCGAATGGCAGATCAGTGCCGATGCGGATGCCCTGGCCGAAAACGTCTATCAGTCCTACTGGTATGACGGTGCCAGCTATTCCAGCTACGACGACATGGAAGACTATCGTATCGAAGAAATTCTGAACAACATGTCGGAAGAATACGCCGAGGAGTTCGGTTCCTATCCCACCGAACAGTGGATCGATGAACAGCGGGCTCTGCTGAAGGGCGCCACCCCCGAAAGCGCCGCTTCCACCGCCATCGAAGCGACCGCGTAAGGCGAAGGGGATTTTCCTGCTTTTGACATAAATTTGACCGCCCGATGGCTTTTGGCGCCGTCGGGCGGCTTGTTTTTTTGTCAGCAAAATGTTACACTTATACAAGAATTGTAAATTTGTATAAACTGGAGGCATGATCCCATGGGTCTACTGAAAGGCTACACCAAACAGGAGATCAGCTGGATGATATATGACTGGGCCAACAGCGCCCATTCGGTCATTGTGGTCACCCTGCTGCCCATCTTCTTCGACAGCGTTGCCAGCTATACGGCGGACAGCGTTTCCAGCATGTCTACCTGGGGCTATGCCACCAGCATCGCCATGGCCATTGTGGCCATCGCGGCGCCTTTTCTGGGGGTGTTTGGCGATATCCGGGGCATGCGCAAGCGGCTGTTTGCCGGGTTTGTCATCCTCGGCGTGGCGGCGGTGGCCCTCATGGCCTTCACCCCGCTCATGGACTTCACCTCCTCCACCGGGGCGGCGGACCGGGTGGCCGGGCTGATTCTGGCGCTGTACATCATCAGCGTCATCGGCTTTGACGCTTCCGCCATCTATTACGACGCCTTCCTCACCGACATCACCACCCCTGAACGGATGGACCGGGTCTCCACCATGGGCTACGGCCTGGGCTACATCGGCGGCTCCACCATCCCTCTGGTCATCTTCCTGGTGATGAATCTGGTGGGCGTGCCCATGCTCACCTGCCTGGCGGTCATCTTTGCCCTGACCGCTGTGTGGTGGCTGGTGTTCAGCCTTCCGCTGCTGAAAAACTGCCGCCAGACCTCCGGCAAACCCTATGAGAAGGGGGACGTGGGCCGCAGCATCCGGGGCGTGGGTGACACCATCAAGGAGATCATCGACAACAAACCCATGCTGGTCTACATCCTGGCCTATTTCTTCTACATCGACGGCGTGCACACCGTCATCAGCATGGCCACCACCTACGGCACCAACCTGGGTCTGGATTCCACCGGCATGATGGTGGCTCTGCTGCTGGTGCAGGTGCTGGGCCTGCCTTTCTGCCTGCTGTACATCCGCCTCAGCGCCAAGTTCGGCGCCCGGTTCATGGTGGGTGTGGGCATCTGCGTGTACATGTTCATCTGTGTGTTTGCCTTCTTCATGCGGGACCTGTGGCAGTTCTGGGTTCTGGCTGTTCTGTGCGCCACCAGCCAGGGCGGCATCCAGGCGCTGTCCCGCTCCATGTTCGGCAAGCTCATCCCGGACAAGGACCGCAGCGGCGAGTTCTTCGGCTTCTTTGACATCTTCGGCAAGTTCAGTTCCATCATGGGGCCCGCCCTGGTGGGTGTGGTCAGCGCCGCCGTGGCCGACGGTATGCTGAAAGCCCAGGGCCTCACCGCCCAGACCGCCACAGCCGAACAGATCGACGCCATCAACGCGGCATCCAGCCCCTACGGCATCGTGTCCATTCTGCTCATCATCGGCATCGGCGGCGCGCTGTTTTTTGCCGTCCTGCCCCGCACGCTGAAGGGCAAAAACCTTTCCATCTGAGCCAAAACGCCCCGCATTGACATTCTTCTTTGGGGGCAGTACAATAATGGGGTATGCGGATACTGACCGCATACCCCGTTTATGTTTATCCGAACAGGAGGGCATTTTTCTATGCCGGAAGGCTATACCCACGTCCGCACGGCCCGGCGGGCGGCTGAAGCCATCCATTATAAACTGCACTGCCCCGCGGCTTTTGCGGCAGGTGCCAATGGGCCGGACAGCTTTTTCAGCTTTGAGGTGTGGAAAAGCAAGGCGAAGCGCCGCTATGACCTGCCCGCCCTGGGCGAGCGGATGCACGACGAAGCCACCGGGGCGTTTCTGGTCAGCCTGATCCGCCACGTCAAGACCGGGGCCCAGGTGGAATATGCCCTGGGCTTCCTCTGCCATTATGCCGCGGACACGGTGCTGCACCCCTATGTGGTGGCTATGTGCCAGCCCGGGCAGCCTTACGGCGGCAAGGGCGGCCACGGATACTTTGAGATAGCCCTGGACTCCACCCTCCATGCGGAGGACACCGGTGTTTCCCAGGTCCCGGCGGACGATGCCTCCCCGGTGCCCCAGGGTACCGACCTGGCGGAGATCACCGCCCTGCTGCACACCGTTCTGCAGGAGGTCTACGGCGCCGACGTGACCCAGGAATGTCTGGCCGACGCCTTCTATTACCTCAACCGGGTGCGCAGGCTGTTCACCAGCCGCCACGGCATCCGCACGGCGGTGTTCTATCTGGTGGAGACCTTCTGGAAAGGCCGGGGGTTCCTCACCGGACATGTATCCCCCCGTCCGCTGCGGCTGGATCTGCCTGACGAATGGACCGACCCCGCCACCGGGGAAGCCCGCAAAGGCGGCGCCTTTGCCCTGCTGAAGGAAGCGGAAAAGCGCAGCGCCGTCTATATGACCGCCGCCCTCCAGTTCTGGATGGGCCATCTGACCGAAACCGAACTGTCCACCCTGCTGGGCAGCATGGATTATACCACCGGCACCCCCACCGACCGCAGCACCATGCCCGCGGTGAACGGGCCGGTGCCCAATACCGAAACAAAGGAGAATGCAACATGATCCGCATCACCATGGAAAACGGCAAGACCATCGACATTGAGCTGGACCCCAGCGCCGCTCCCATCACCTGCGAAAACTTTGAAAAGCTGGTCCTTCAGGGCTTCTATTACGGCCTGATCTTCCACCGCATCATTCCCGGCTTCATGATCCAGGGCGGCTGCCCCCTGGGCAACGGCACCGGCGGCCCGGGCTGGCACATCAAGGGCGAATTCTCCGCCAACTTCGTGCCCAACCCCATCAAGCACACCCGCGGTGTCATCAGCATGGCCCGTGCCCAGAACCCCAACAGCGCCGGCAGCCAGTTCTTCATCATGCACGCCGATGCGCCCCATCTGGACGGTCAGTATGCGGCCTTCGGCCATGTGGTCTCCGGCCTGGATGTGGTGGACGAGATCGCTTCCGTTCCCACCGACTGGTCCGACAAGCCCCTGAAGCCCGTCCGCATGCAGACTGTGCGCATCATCGACGAGGACTGATTCCCGCATAAAAACAAAGCCCGCTCCCCATGCGGTCCGCAAAAGGGGAGCGGGCTTTTTCTGTTATGGGAAAGGGAACTTTAGCGGAACAGACTGCCGAACCCGCTGAAGAAGCCGGAAATCTGGCTTACTTCCTGCTGCAATTCCTGCAGCGACTGCATCAGGGCAGGCATCTGGCGGATGACCTCGTTCAGGGCCTCCACGTCCAGATTGGCAAGCTGGTCCGCAATCTCGGGCAGAGAATGCAGCAGCCGGTCCAGCTCACCGGGCTCCATGGAATCCAGGCTCTGCTGGATGGTACCCGCCAGGGTGTCCACCTGGTCACAGGCCTGCAGCAGGCTCTGGTAGGCGATGCTGCCGTGGTAGAACAACACCCCGAAGCCGATGCCCAGCACTGCAATCAGGGCGATGAGCAGGCCGATGCAGATGCGCAGCAGCCGCCCGTTGCGGTCGGCCTTGGCTTCCAGCCGGTCCAGCTGCTGCTTCCATTCGGGGGCTTCGGCGGCGCTGCCGTCGGGCAGGGGCACGGGCAGGTTGCGAGAATTTTCCATCTCGGGGGTATCGGGCATGGCAGGGACCTCCTTTTCGGTGTAAATCAGGGAAAAACAGGGACCTTATTTTTCCGGGGGCGGGGTCTGGCCGGGGGCAGACATCTCGAACCAGAACAGGGAACCCCGGCCCAGTTCGCTCTGCACCCCGAAGGCAAACCCGTGCTGCTGCAGAATGGCCTTGGTGATGGACAGCCCCAGACCGGTGCCCGCCTTGCCCTGGTTCTTGCGGGCGCGGTAGTAGCGGTCAAAGATGTAGGGCAGGTCCTCCGGAGGAATACCGGGGCCGTGGTCCTCCACCTCCACCCGGCATCCGCCGCCGGGCATGGGCAGGGCACGCAGCACGAAGACGCCGTCCTCCCCGATGTGATGGGTGGCGTTGCCCAGCAGATTGTGCAGCACCCGCTCCATCATGGCGGGGTCCGCCCGCACCATGCACTCCTTGTCGGCTTCCAGGCGCAGGGTCCAGTGGTTCTGTTCGCAGACGGCATCGTACAGACCCGCCACCTCAAAGCAGAGCCCGCTCATGTCGAAGTTCACCAGGTTGGGCTTTTCCACGCCGCTCTGTACCTTGCTCAGTTCCATCACGCTGTTGACCAGGGCCGAAAGCCGGTCGGTCTCATCCACAATGATGTTGCACTGTTCGGTGCGGCGCTCCTCGTCCATGCCGGACAGGTCCCGCACCGTTTCGGCGTAGCCCTTGATGAGGGTCAAAGGCGTGCGCAGGTCGTGGCTCACGTTGGCCAGCAGTTCCTTTTCCAGTTCGGCAGAACGGCGCACCGCCCGGGCCATGTGGTTGAACTCCTTGGCCAGCAGGCCCAGTTCATCCCGGCGGTTGACCTCCACCTGCACATCGTAGTTGCCGGCAGCCATGCGGCGGGCGCCCCCCGCCAGCTGGTGCACCGGCTTGGTAAACCACTGGCTGAACAGGATGGCCGCCAGCACATTCAGGCCAAAAAGCAGCAGGGCAACCGGGGGCAGCACGCTGCCCAGCACATCGGCGGCGGTGGTGATCTGGGCCAGACTGGTGGAAACCAGCACCGCATACTGGCCGTCGGAGGTGAGTTTGCCCACCACCATCTGCAGGTTGCCGGCGGAGGAAACGGTCTCGTGCACTTCCTTCCTGGTAAAGACCAGTCCCCGCAGCCGCACCACCTCGGGGGTGTCCTGCTTCAGGCTGATCTGCCCGTTGAAGGAGTATTCGCTCTGGTGCAGGGCGCAGGGATACAGGCTTTCCAGACACTGGACGTTGCTCAGGGTGGAATCGCTGATGTCCACACAGCAGTTTTCCAGATCCAGCGACCCGTCAATGGCTTTTTCCAGAAAGGCCAGCCAGAAATCTTCGTCCAGCACCAGCTTTCCCAGCACCCGGGTGGAAACCGGCCCGTTGTTGGCTTCGATCAGGGCCACCACCGCATCCGCCTTGGCTTCCAGGCTGGTGCGGATCTTGCGGTCATACATGGGTTCCAGGGCATAGGTGATCAGCGCCCAGACCAGCCCCAGAGTCAGCAGGGTCACGGCGCACAAAAACAACATCAGCTGGCCGCGCACGCCCAGCCCTTTGCGGGCGGCGGCGCTTTCGGCCTTCGGGCCGGGCTTCAGCTTTTTCCACATACGGTTCCCCGTCCTTTACAGCACGTCCGGGTCGAACTTGTAGCCGATGCCCCAAACCGTCACGATGTATCTGCGGCATGGGCCCAGATGGCCGCGCAGCATCTTGATGTGGGTGTCCACGGTGCGGTCCTCGCCGTAGTAGTCGTAATTCCACACCTTCTGCAGGATCTTCTCCCGGGAGAGGGCGATGCCCTTGTTGCTGACCAAAAACACCAGCAGGTCAAATTCCTTGGGGGTCAGGGGCGCTTCCTGCCCGGCCACCTTCACGCTGTGGCTGGCGGTGTCGATGACCAGATCCCCGAAGCTGAACACCCCGCCGTCGTCTGCCTGGGCAGGCATGGTGCGGGCCAGCACCGCCTTCACCCGGGCCACCAGTTCCCGGGGAGAGAAGGGCTTGACCACGTAATCGTCGGCGCCGCCCTCCAGACCGGCCAGCTTGTCATATTCCTCGCTGCGGGCGGTGAGCATGATCACCGGGGTGGTGATCTTGCGGGAACGCATCTCCCGCAGGCAGGTCATGCCGTCCATGAACGGCATCATGATATCCAGGATCACCAGGTCGATGCCGCCCTGGCTCAGAATGGACAGCGCCTGGGAGCCGTCCCCGGCTTCGGCGCAGGTATATCCGCTGTGCTGCAAATGTTCCCGGATCAGATCCCGGATACGCGGTTCGTCATCAACGACCAGAATTTTTGCCATAGTAAAACCCTCCAGACCAAGGTCGTTTCTTAATCATATACTACCATAATAACCCGCACAGGTGGGGGATTTGTGAAAGTTTTCTTAAAATCTGGTTCACGAATTTTACAGAAACCTGTCTTGTAACCGCCATACGGACGCGCTACAATAAAAAGGTACGCGGGCGCCGTGGAAGGTACTGCCCGCGGGGAAAGGAATGAAATCATATGTGGATCTGGATTTTGGCGGCGGTGCTGGTACTGGCCGCGCTTGTATTGTATATGGTGGCCCCCGGCGGACGCCGCACGGAACTGCGGGAGCCCTTTCTGCGCAGCAACTGCGCCCACCGGGGACTGTTTGCCAAAGACCAGTCCATCCCGGAAAACAGCCTGCCTGCCTTTGCCGCTGCGGTGAAGGGGAACTACGGCATCGAACTGGACGTGCAGTTCACCTCCGACCGCAAGCTCATCGTCTTTCACGACGATACCCTGGACCGCATGACTGACTGCAAGGGATGGGTGCGGGACCATGACTGGCAGACGGTGGGGGCTTTGTCCCTGGCGGGCACCGGATACACCCCGCCGCTCTTCTCCCAGGTGCTGGAAACGGTGGGAGGCCGGGTGCCCCTGATCGTGGAGATCAAGAGCCGTCAGGAATATGACGGCGCCTATCTGGACGATCTGTGCCGGGCCACCCTGAAGACCCTGGAAGGGTACACCGGTCCTTACTGTATCGAGAGCTTTGACCCCCGGGTGGTGCAGCGCATCCGTCTTATGGCTCCCGGCGTGCTGCGGGGCCAGCTGGTGGACAGCTACCTTTCCAACCGGGAGGAAGGAGCCCATCCTCTCCATGCCTTCCTGATCAGCCACTGCTTCGGCAACTTTCTGGGGCGGCCGGACTTCATTGCCTGGTGCCCGGAGAAGGAAAACTGGGGTGTGGCTCTCTGCCGCGCCCTGGGCGCCATGATGGTGCAGTGGACCATTCTGCCGGACCACGACCATGAAGCGCGGCAGCGCCGGTACGATACCCTCATCTTCCAATGGTATACGCCTAAACCCCGCTACTGATGCAGGCATAAACAGCAGCCCTCCCGCATACCTTGCAGTGAAAGTTCTGTAAGGTAAGCGAGGGGGCTGCTTATGTTTTTGTTTACTGTGACCAAACCAAGGCTGCGGCAGGCCGGGGCACTGGCCCTGTGCGCCATCTGCCTGGCGGGCACCGTCACCGCCGCCGTGCATTTTGCCAACGACAGTGTGACGGCATCCGCCGCGGTGCCCGAACAGACCGTGATCCAGACCACCCAGGACATTGCTGCCTATTTCACCGGTTACGGGTTCGAGGTGGACCTGGCCACGGCGGCGGTGGATAAGGTGAAGATCCCCAAACAGTGGGACGACAGCTTTGCCGCCTTCAACCAGGTGGTGGGGGAGAGCGGCCTGACCCTGGAAAGCTATAAGGGCAAGACGGTGGAGAAGTGGACGGCGCTGTGCCCCGCTTTGTCCGACGGAGAGAACGACACCTACTGCGTGCTGCTGGTGTATAAGACCCAGCCGGTGGGGGCTTATCTGCTGGCAAAGCCTTCCGGTGAGGTGACGGGGCTGGTCTCTGCCGCCCAGCAGACCGCCGCCGCGGCCGAGACGGCAATGCCCGATGCCGGGGAAGACACCGCCCAGACCAGTGCGGGGGTGGTGGAGGAAAGCGCTTTCCCCACCGAGTGACCTGTATTAAAAAAGCAGCCGGTACGCTTTGGCAGCGTACCGGCTGTTGCGATGTTACGGGATCAGAACAGGCCGCCCAGCAGGATCACCACGATCAGGATGGGCAGAATGAACTGGAAGTAGGGCTTGAGCCAGCGGGGCATCTTGAGGCCGCTGCCGGCGTTGGCTTCTTCCAGATACTTGTCAAAGCCCCAGCCCCAGCGGCTGACGCAGAACAGCAGATAGATCAGGCTGCCCACCGGGAGCAGGATGTTGCTGACCAGGAAGTCCTCGCCGTCCAGCACGGTGCTGGTGCCGCCCAGGGGGGTGATGAAGCTCCACAGGTTGTAGCCCAGCACGCAGGGGATGCTGGTCAGGAAGATCATCACGCCGCCGATGAGAACGGTCTTGCGGCGGCTCAGGCCGAAGTTGTCCATCAGGCAGGCGATGATGTTCTCAAACACTGCAATAACGGTGGTGAAGCTGGCAAAGGTCATGAACAGGAAGAACAGGGAACCCCAGATACGGCCGCCGGCCAGGCCCGCAAAGACGTTGGGCAGGGTCACAAAGATCAGCTGGGGGCCGCTGTCCGGGCTGACGCCGAAGGTGAAGCAGGCCGGGAAGATGATCAGGCCGGCGCTGATGGCCACGAAGGTGTCCAGGGCGCAGATGCGCACCGCTTCGCCGGGCAGGGTGAACTTGCGTTCCATGTAGCTGCCGAAGATCTCCATGGCGCCGATGCCAAGGCTCAGGGTAAAGAAGGACTGGTTCATGGCAGCCACGGCCACATTCAGGATACCGGCTTCCCCGGCGCGCTCCCAGTCGGGCAGCAGATAGAAGCGCAGGCCTTCTGCCGCGCCGGACAGGGTCAGGCTGTGCACCACCAGCACCAGGATCAGCACCAGCAAGGCGCCCATCATCCATTTGCCGATGCGCTCCACGCCGTTCTGCAACCCGAAGCTGCAGATGATGAAGCCCAGCACCACGGTCACGGTCATGAACAGACCCATCTCGCCGGGGTTGGCCAGCATGGCGTTGAACACATTGGTGGAAGTTTCCGCCGTGGCGCCCTCAAAGGTGCCGGTGAGGAACTTGAAAAAGTAGCTGATCATCCAGCCATTGACGGTGGTGTAGTACATCATCAGCACCACGCAGCCCAGCAGGCAGGCCCAGCCGTGCAGATGCCACACACTGCCTTTCGGCTCCAGGGCACGGTACGCCTTGGCGGCACTGCCCCGGCCGGCACGGCCCACGGCCAGCTCCATGGTCAGCACGGGCACGCCCATGCAGATCAGGAACAGCAGATAGAACAGAACGAACACACCGCCGCCGTTTTCACCGGTCACGGTGGGGAAACGCCAGACATTGCCGATTCCGATGGCGCAGCCCGCGCTGATCAGGATAAACCCGAGGCGCGAAGCAAAAGACTCACGGTTCTCCAAAAATAACTCCTCCTTCGATTTAAAACACCGCTTTTCTATTATAGCGGCTGCATACGGTACAGGCAAGAGATATTTTTGACGTATGACCGAAACCTGTACAAGAAAAAAGCCGCCGCCTGCGGCAGCAGGCAGCGGCTTGCAAAATCGGGAAATGATCAGCGGCGCTCGGCGATCTCTTCGGTGACGCTGGCCAGGAATTCGTCGACGGTCATGGTGGTGGTCTCGCCCTTGCGGTCACGCACGCTCACGGTGCCGGCTTCGGCTTCCTTGACGCCCAGAACCAGCATGTAGGCGGCGCGGTCCACCTGCTGGGCCTGACGAATCTTGTAGCCGATCTTCTCGTTGCTTTCGTCCAGCACCACGCGCACACCGGCGTCGGCCAGCTTGTCGGCCACGGTGCGGGCGTAATCCAGGGTCTTTTCGCTCACAGGCAGCACCTTCACCTGGATGGGAGCCAGCCAGGTGGGGAACTTGCCGGCAAAGTGCTCGGTCAGGATGCCGATGAAACGCTCGATGGAACCGAAGCAGACGCGGTGGATCATGATGGGGCGTTCCTTCTCGCCGGCTTCGTTAACGTATTCCAGATGGAAGTTCAGCGGCATCTGGAAGTCCAGCTGGATGGTGCCGCACTGCCAGGTGCGTCCCAGGCTGTCCTCCAGGTGGAAGTCGATCTTCGGGCCGTAGAAGGCGCCGTCGCCCTCATTGATGATGTAGGGCATGTTCAGCTTTTCCAGAGCCTGCTTCAGGCCGTTGGTTGCATCTTCCCAGTCCTCATCGGAACCCATGGAGTCCTCAGGACGGGTGCTCAGTTCCACGAAGTACTTGAAGCCGAACTTCTCGTACACAGAGTTGATCAGGTGCACCACGTTGGCGATCTCGTCGGAGATCTGGTCGCGGCGCATGAAGATGTGGGCATCGTCCTGGGTGAAGCAGCGCACGCGGAACAGACCATGCAGGGCGCCGCGCAGCTCGTGGCGGTGCACCAGGCCCAGTTCGCCCACACGCAGGGGCAGTTCACGGTAGCTGTGGGGCTGGCTGCGGTAGACCAGAACACCGCCGGGGCAGTTCATGGGCTTGATGCAGTAGTCCTCGTCGTCGATGACGGTGGCGTACATGTTGTCCTTGTAGTGATCCCAGTGGCCGCTGGTCTCCCACAGGTGGCGGTTCATGATCAGCGGGGTGGAAACTTCCACATAGCCCGCCTTGCGGTGGATCTCACGCCAGTAGTCGATCAGGGTGTTCTTCAGGATCATGCCGTTGGGCAGGAAGAAGGGGAAGCCCGGGCCTTCGTCACAGAACATGAACAGGTTCATTTCCTTGCCGATCTTGCGGTGGTCGCGGCGGGCAGCCTCTTCCAGCAGCTTCAGGTGGGCGTCCAGCTCTTCCTGGTTGTGGAAGGCGATGCCGTTGATGCGGGTCAGCATCTTGTTGTTCTTGTCGCCGCGCCAGTACGCGCCGGACTGCTGGGTGATCTTGAAGGCTTTCAGGGCCTTGGTGTAGGTCAGGTGGGGGCCGACACACATGTCGATGTACTCGCCCTGCTGATAGAAGCTGATGGTGGCGTCGTCGGGCAGATCGCCGATGTGTTCCACCTTGTACTTTTCGCCGCGCTCTTCCATGAGCTTGACGGCTTCCTCACGGGGAAGGGTGAAGGCCTTGATCGGCAGGTTTTCCTTGCAGATCTTCTTCATTTCCTTCTCGATCTTTTCCAGATCTTCGTCGGTGAGCTTGGTGTCGCCCAGATCCACGTCATAGTAGAAGCCGTGCTCGGTGGCGGGGCCGAAAGCGAAGTCGGCATGGGGCCACAGGCGCTTGATGGCCTGGGCCATGATGTGGGCCGCCGTGTGGCGGATAACGTGCAGTTCCTCTTCCTGCGGGCATTCCTTGACGCTGCCGTCATTGTAGATAACTTTCATAAATGCAACCTCCCTATGGGGGCGGTTTGTTCCGCCCGGTAAATAAAAAACGCTTCACCCCATTCAAACACGGGGTGAAGCGATAAGCTCCACGGTTCCACCCGAATTGCATGCAAAACAGCATGCCTCTCGAAAAGCTGTAACGGGCTCACCCGGCGGGGGTTCGCCCCCGCGCTCAGCGGTGGTAAGAAAAGCGCCGTTCGCCAAGCCGCTTGCAGCACACCGTTTGCACGGCGGCGGCTCTCTCTGAAAACGCCGGTCAGCCTTTCCGTTTGTCCGCATCATCGCATTCATCAGGATGAAGTTACCGTTATTGTAGCGCGGCGGGGTGCAAAAGTCAAGCGCCGGGGCGGTCAAGTTATGATGCTGTAACAATTTCTTGACAACCGTTTCAAATGAATATAAACTATAATCAGTATACAACGGCGTATGCAGTTTTACCGCACAGTTGGCGGGACCGCAGCGCCGAAGGGCCGCCGCTGCGGCGGGCGCCGTGTTTTATTTGGTATAGTACGCACGTGAGTGTCTCTTTTTGAATGAACGTGCTTTCGTTGTTTTTACAAGACTTTCTCTTTTGGGGGACCCGGAGAACCGCCCTTTGGGGCGGTGTGTTTCGGCGTACCCTTTTGGCCCGCGGCCGGCATTGGCCGCGTCTGAGCAAACAACCTAATCGAATAAAATCAAGGCCCTGCCCAGGCTGCGACCCCTCAGGTTTACGCGCATACGCATATACGAATGAATTTTGAGGAGTTGAAACGAATGCCCACCATCATTACTACGGTGCTGGTGGTCGTTGTCGTCGCCGCCGTGTGCGGGGTCGTCTGCTTTTTTGCAGGTGTGACCTACCGCAAACGCACCGCCGAGGCCAAGTTCGGCTCAGCGGAAGAAGAGGCCAAGCGCATCGTCAACGACGCCATCAAGGCTGCCGAGCAAAAACGCAAAGAAACCATCATCGAAGCCAAGGACGAAGCCTTCAAGCTGAAGAGCGAAGCGGACAAGGAAATCAAGGACCGCCGCGCCGAGGTCAGCCGCCAGGAACGGCGTATGGACCAGAAGGAAGAAGCCCTGGACAAGCGCACCGCCGCGGTGGAGCGCAAGGAAGAGGACCTGAAAAAGCGGAGCGAACTGGTGGAAGCACGCCTGGACGAACTGGAACAGCTCAAGCTGCGCCAGACCGAAAAGCTGGAAACCATCGCCGCCATGACCCAGGAAGATGCCCGTGCGGTGCTGCTCAAGCAGATCGACGACGAGCTCACCCATGAAAAGGCCATGCGCATCGCCGCCTATCAGGCAAACATGAAGGACGAATGCGACAACATCGCCCGTGAGATGATCGGCCAGGCCATCGCCCGCTGCGCCGCCGATGCCACCAGCGAAGCCACTGTGTCGGTGGTGCCGCTGCCCAGCGATGAGATGAAGGGCCGCATCATCGGCCGTGAGGGCCGCAACATCCGCGCCCTGGAAACCGCCACCGGCTGCGACCTTATCATTGACGATACCCCCGAAGCCATCACCCTGTCCAGCTTCGACCAGACCCGGCGCGAGATCGCCCGTCTGGCGCTGGAACGCCTGATCGCCGACGGCCGTATCCATCCCGCCCGCATCGAGGAAACGGTGGACAAGTGCCGCCGGGAACTGGAACTGCAGATGAAGCGGGAAGGCGAGAAGGCGGTCATGGATCTGGGCATCCACAGCCTGCATCCCGACCTGGTCAAGCTCATCGGCCGTCTGAAGTACC
>CALXHS010000089.1 GCA_944388165.1 uncultured Gemmiger sp.
AGCTGTGGGTCTTGCGCTGGAGCTGATATCCAGATTTGAACTGGAGACCTCATCCTTACCAAGGATGCGCTCTACCGACTGAGCTATATCAGCAAGTGGCGACCCGAATCAGGCTCGAACTGACGACCTCTAGCGTGACAGGCTAGCGTTCTAACCAACTGAACTACCGGGCCATAACCAGCGGTTGCTTTGCCTTTTTTGCCTTTGGCGCTTAGTCTTGGCGGCTGCAACGTTGATAATTATAGCCGAGGAACCCCGAATTGTCAACAGGTTTTTTGCATTTTTTTCAAAAAAGCTTCGACTTTTTTGTTTTTTGATATATCATCGTCAATTTATTTTCAAAATTCTTTTGAAAATCCCCCTTTTGCATTTCAGTTCCTGCCATGGTATGATGATAAGAGCCTATTTATCCGGGATATGCCTGCCCTCCCCGGCTTTCGTTCTATGCGGCGGAAAGTTCCTTCGGGCAAAGAAGCACAGCCCCTGTCAGAAGAACAAGGCCGCCTTCCGCCCCGAACTGCAGCAGCGCCATGGGCGCCGCCAGAACCAGCATGGCCAGCCCGGCCAGGGCCGGCACATCTGCGGCCAGCACCAGCAGGGCCCCGCCCAGGCAGGCAAGCGCCCCGGTAAACGGAAGATACAAGATCAGCCAGGGACAGATGATGGACAGCAGATATGACGGCTGTGTTTTCTGTCCCGCAAGGCTGTGGGCTTCCAGCACACCCATCCCTGCATACAGAATAGATGTCGGCACCGGCAGCGGTGCTGCCAGCACAGCCATTGCGCAGACCACAGTTGTTTGGCTTATCCCCCATAAGATCTTCAGCAGACGCGCTCCGCCTGCCGCAAAAGGACGGCACAGGCGAAGACAAACCCGGTCCGAAAGGAGCAGCCCCACCGCCGCACCGAAGAGCACACAGGCCAGCCGTGCCGCTGCCGCCGATGCTTCCATACCGTTGCCCCCTTTCTACTTATAAGCAAGTATACCCAATAAGACAAGCAAAAATCCGTTGCTTGTTTTCCGGAAGTCAAAAAGCACAATACAGAATAACGAGGTGTTCACTATGGATTTTGAAACTTTGAAAGCCGAATGTCTTGCCTGCCACCGATGCGGTCTGTGTGAGACGCGGAAAAACGTGGTGTTCGGCCAGGGCGTACCCAATGCCGAAGTGATGTTTGTGGGCGAAGGCCCCGGTGCCAACGAGGACGAGCAGGGGCTGCCTTTTGTGGGGCGCAGCGGCAAACTGCTGGACAGCTACCTGGAGGCCATTGACCTGGACCGCAACCGCAACATCTTTATTGCCAACATCGTCAAATGCCGCCCGCCGGAAAACCGCGATCCCCTGCCGGAGGAGTCCGCCGCCTGCATGCCCTGGCTGCGCCAGCAGTTCCAGCTGCTGCGTCCCAAAATCGTGGTTTGCCTGGGCCGCGTGGCCGCCCAGCAGATGATCGACAAGAATCTTTCGGTAACCAAGGATCACGGCAAGTTCTTTGATAAGCAGGGTACGCTGTTTATGGCCACCCTGCACCCCGCCGCCCTGCTGCGCAACCCGCACAACAAGCCCCTGGCCTTCGAGGATTTTGCCGCTTTGCGGGACAAGATCAACGAGATCTGCGACCACACCTATTGATATTTCTCTGCCCTGTCTCAATCAAAAGTGAAGTCCGTTTTCGGGCTTCTTTCTCACAGACAGAACTTTTGCAGCATAGCATGGCTCAGAATCGTACCGAAAAGGGAGGTTTTGGACCATGCAATGCAAACCTGTACTGGACTTTTTCCTGGGGGCTTTGTCCCCTTCCGGTTTTACGGGCTGGTTCGCCCAGGCAGCCGCCGACCCGAAGATCACCCCCTGGCTGATCAAAGCGGGACCCGGCTGCGGCAAATCCACCCTGATGCGCCGCCTGCTGGAACAGGACGCCGCTCAATGCCAAAGAACCGGCAGCTGGATCGAGCGAATCCATTGTTCCAGCGACCCGGACAGTCTGGACGGTGTCCGGCTCAGTGACACGGGCGCCTTGGTACTGGATGCCACCGCCCCCCACACCCTGGACTGCAAGTTCCCCGATGCCGCCGAACGGCTGATCCCTCTGTATGATGCCCTGGACCACGCTTTTCTGGTGCGGCATCGGGATGAGATCCTGCAGATTGGCCGGGACCACGCCCGCCTGATGCAGATGGCTTCCGCCCACTGGGCACTGGCCTGTGCCGTGCTGCTGCGCCGGCGGGTCCTGGCGGGTGATCTTGTGGACGAGAAAAAGCGTGTCGCCTTCACCGCCCGTCTGGTTGCCCGGACCATGCCGGTCCGGCGCGGTGCTGTTCCCGGGCAGCAGCACCACCGGCTTTTGTCTGCTCCCACACCCCAGGGGCTTACGGTTTACCGCGAGACTGTCCGGCAGCTGGCCTGGAAAACACTGTATGCCGTCCATGATCCTTACGGCGCAGTTTCTTCCCGCATGATGGCTCAACTGGCCGAACATGCCCGGCATAACGGGTACGACGCCTATGTATGCCACTGTGCCAGCGACCAGCAAGGCAAGATCGACCATTTGTTCGTCCCCGCCCTGGGACTGGGGTTTGTCACCAGCAATCCTTGGCATCCCATGGATTTTGCGGGACAGAAGAACATCCACGCCACCCGCTTTACTACCGCGGCCCCCGCGCCGCTGCAAAGACGGCTGCTTGCCTACCACAAGAAGCTGGCCTTTGACCTGCTGGAAAAGACCTGCAAAACCCAGGAAGTCGCCAAGTCCCTGCACGACGCTCTGGAACGGTATTATGTGCAGGCATCGGACTTTCAGGCGGTGGATCGCATCCGCGCCCGCGTGGAACAGGAACTGTTTGAACACTCTTCTATAAAGGAGCCGTGACCTTTCGATGTCCGTGTCTCTTCCCAACGATCAGGCGCCTCTGGCCGTCGCACTGTCGGTGCGGCGGCTTGTTGAGTTTCTTCTGCGCGCCGGCAGCATCGACAGCCGTTTTTCCGGCTTTGACCGGGCCAACGAAGGTGCCCGCATTCACCGCCGCCTGCAGCGCGCCGCCGCCAAAGAGCACGAAGATTACAAGGCGGAGGTCGCCCTGCGCCAGGAATACGCCTGCGACGGCATCACCTATACCCTGGAAGGACGGGCGGACGGTATCTTCACAAGGGACGGCATCGTGGTGATTGAGGAGATCAAATCCACCACCCTGCCTGTGGCGGACATCACCGAAGACCACGCCCCCGAACACTGGGCCCAGGGCCTTGTCTACGCCGCCATTTACGCCTTGCAGAACGAGCTGGAACAGGTCACCGTGATGCTGACCTATTTCCAGGCAGATGAAGAGGTCGTCATCCGGTTTGAGCGCACCAGGACCGCCGCCGAACTGCAGGAAATGGTGCAGGATCTTTTGCACCGCTACGCCCCCTGGGCCCGTCTGGCAGCCGACTGGCAGGCCAAAAGCCGGGCAGCGCTAAAGGTTCTGACCTTCCCCTTTGAGAGTTACCGCCCCGGACAGCGGGCCATGGTGGCCCAGGTATACAACACCTGCATGGAAGGCGGGCAGCTGCTCTGCCAGGCCCCCACCGGCATCGGCAAGACCATGAGCGTACTGTTCCCGGCTCTGAAAGCCCTGGGCAACGGGGTGAAGGGCCCGGTGTTTTATCTTACCGCCCGGGGCACCACCCGTGCGGCGGCGGAATCCGCCCTGGACCTGCTGCGGGCCAATGACCCGCAACTGCCCCTGCGCAGCGTGACTTTGACCGCCAAGGACAAGATCTGTCTTTGCGAGACCCGGGAGTGTACCCCGGAAGCCTGCCCCTATGCCAACGGTTACTTTGACCGCATCAAGGACGCCCTGTGGGACGCCTTGCAGGACCCTACGGGCGCGCTGAGTGCTGCCCTGCTGCAGGAGTACGCCCGCAAGCACAGGGTCTGCCCCTTTGAGATGGGTCTGGACCTTTCTTTGTGGAGCGATGTGATCATCGGAGACTACAACTATCTCTTCGACCCGGTGGTGCGGCTGCAGCGCTTTTTCGAGAGCCGGGGCGATTACCTGTTCCTCATTGACGAAGCCCACAACCTGCCCGACCGCGCCCGGGAGATGCACAGCGCCGCCCTGGAGAAGGCCGACTTCTACCAGGCGAAAAAAGCCTTGGGCAAAGGGAAAAGCTCTCTGAAAACGGCTCTGAGCAAGGTAAACGACCATTTTATCGAATGGCGCCACCGCTGCGAGGAGATCGCCGGTCAGGATGCCCGGTTCGGGCAGACCTTCTTCCATCCCGAACGGGACGAGGTCTTCGACCGGCTGCTGCAGCGCCTGTGCGAACAGCTGGAGATCTGGCTGGATGACCACCTGGAGGCAAATGAACTGCATGCCCAGCTATTACAGCTGTATTTTGATGCCCGGGACTGGCTGCGGGTAGCGGATACCTTTGACGAACACTTTGTGCTGCAGGTCAGCGCCTACGGGTCCCAGGTGCGGGCCGCTATGCTCTGCCTGGATCCCAGTGCCTTTCTGGCCGCAGATTTCACCCTGGGTCGGGGCGCCGTTTTGTTCAGTGCCACCTTGGCCCCGGCGTCCTATTACAAGGACCTGTGCGGCCTGCCGGAAGCAAAAGCGGTGGCCCTGCGCAGCCCTTTCCCCCAGGAAAACATGGCCCTGCTCTGCGCCCAGAACGTCAGCACGCGATACCGGGACCGGGATGCCAGCATACCCCGCATCGCCGACTATCTGGCGGCCATGGTGGAGGCCAGAACCGGCAACTATCTGGCCTTCTTCCCCAGCTACGCTTATATGGACAAGGTGTATGAGAGCTTCAAAGAGCAGTACCCGGACATTGCCGTATGCCTCCAGGAAAGCGCCATGGATGAAGGGCAGCGGACGGCTTTCCTGGAGCAGTTCTCCCCCGCCCCCGCACAGAGCCTGCTGGGCTTCGCGGTGCTGGGCGGGGTATTCGGCGAGGGCGTGGACCTGGCCGGGGACTGCTTGATCGGCGTAGCAGTGGTGGGCCCAGGCCTGCCCCAGGTCAGCGCCCGGCAGGAACAGCTGCGGGATCACTTTGAGCAGACACGGGGCTGCGGCTTTGATTACGCCTACCGCTATCCCGGCATGAACAAAGTTCTGCAGGCCGCCGGACGGCTGATCCGCACACCCCGGGACCGGGGCGTGGTACTGCTGTTTGACAGCCGGTTCATCACCCAGGATTATCTGCGCCTGATGCCGCCCCACTGGTCCCACCTGCGCACGGTCTATACCGAGCAGGCTCTGCGGAACACCCTGGAGGACTTCTGGCAGGCGCCGCAGGAATCAGACAAGGAATCTATCATCTAAACCAGAAAGAGCCGCACAGACGCCCGCTTTGGGGCCTGTGCGGCTCTTGTTGTTATGTCGGTCAGACTTCCGCCTTCTGCATGCGCAGCAGGCTGTAAGGCATCAGCTGGGTCTCACAGGGGATAGTGTAGTGCATCATGGGATGCGGCGTGGCATCCACGGTCTCCCCTTCCTCATTTTTGATCCAGGCGGGGGTCAGGGGAATCACCGTACCGTCCGGCTGCAGCACTTCCAGGGTATCCCCCTGGCAGAACTTGCTGCGCTGGGTGCAGCTGGCAATGCCGTTTTCCCAGTTGTCCACCGTACCCACAAAGTCCCAATCCCGCACATAACTATGGCTGGGGGTCTGCAGGGCCTGTTCCTTGCCGAAATAGAAGCCCGGCGAGTAGTGGCGGTGACTGGTGCGGTTCAGCTCTTCGATGACCGAATCCGGCAGCTGGAAGTTATCGTTGCTCGGGTCGGCCAGGTAGGTGTCCAGAGCCCGGCGATAAGCACTGGTCACCGAAGCCACATAGTAGAAAGTCTTGGCGCGGCCTTCGATCTTCAGGCTGTCCACGCCCGCCTTGCACAGCAGATCGACGAAGGGCGCAGTGCACAGGTCGTTGGCGTTGAGAATGTAGCTGCCGTCTTCATTCTCCCCGATCTCCATGTACTGCCCGGGGCGGCGTTCCTCCACCAGGTAGTATTTCCAGCGGCAGGGCTGGGCACATTCGCCCCGGTTGCCGCTGCGTCCGGCCATGTAGCTGGACAGCAGACAGCGCCCGGATACGCTCATGCACATGGCGCCGTGTACAAAGGCTTCCAATTCCAGTTCCGGCGGAGTGTTGTCCCGGATAATCGCGATATCGGTGAGGCTCAGTTCCCGGGCCAGCACCACCCGCTTGGCACCCATGTGATACGCCTGGGTGGCGGCAGCATAGTTGGCGATGCCCGCCTGGGTGGAGAAGTGCACCTCCACGCCGGGGGCGTGCTTCTGGGCCAGCGCCAGCACCCCCAGATCCGCAATGATGAAGGCATCCACACCGGCGTCGGCGGCATCCTTCATGGCCTGGGGCAGGCGCTGCAGCTCTTCGTTGGTGGGCAAGGTATTCAGGGTCAGGTAGACCCGGCGGCCACGGGCATGGGCAAAGATGCAGCCTTCCCGCAGTTCATCCGTGGTCAGGTTGGGCGGCGCGGCGCGCATACCGAACTGCGGCAGAGCGCAGTAGACGGCATCCGCCCCGTACAGCACCGCATATTTCAGAGTTTCCAGGCTGCCCGCCGGGGACAGCAGTTCGGGCTGTGAAAGCATGGAGTTTTCCTTTCCTTGGCGGCGAGCCGATCAGGCCCAACCGGCCGTAACGCAGTTCTGATAGTGTTCGTCGGCAGTCTTGGCGTAGAAATACTGGCCCGCATACTCGGTATCCGGGTGGCCGGTAACAAAGAAGTAATAGCCTTCGGCCATGAATTCCTCGTCCGGGTTCAGCGCCGCGTCAATGGCCGCAATGCCGGGGTTGGAGATGGCACCCGCGGGCAGGCCGCTGATGCGGTAGGTGTCGTAGGCGTTCAGGACCTCTTCCGGAATTTCACCTGCCTGGGGCCAGCCCATATACTCCGCCATAGGAGAGTTCCAGAGGTAGTTGTTGTCGCCGTCGTTGGTGATATAGCTGCTGGCATTGGATTCCAGCTTGTGCTCCGCCCACAGCGGGTCGTCCGATTCCAGGCGGTTGTGGAAGCAGGCGCTGACACGGTAGTCCTCCGATTCCAGACCAGCTTCTTCCTGAATGAAGGAAGCCAGGATCACCACCTCGTCCAGGGTGGTCCCCTTTTCCTCGATGGTGGCCATGAGGTCGGAGGTCTTGGCGTCAAATTCGCCGTACAGACGGTCCACGATGTCGTACACGCTGGCATCGGTATAGAATTCATAGGTGTCCGGGAAGAGATAGCCCTCGCACTTGAGCAGGCGGCCCTCGTTGTCGGGGATCTGGTTCCAGAACTCATACTGGCTGAAATCGGAACCATCCTTGCCCTCGGCACAGTTCAGGAAGGTTTCCACGCTGTCCACCAGCCCTTGATCCACAAAGATCTGGGCAATGCCAACAGCGGTGGTACCTTCGGGAATGGTCACCCGAACCGTCTCGCGGAAGATCTTCTGCTCCGACAGGGTGGTGATAATGTCGTTGTAGGACATGCCGGCATGTACCTGGAAGTCGCCGTACTGCAGCCCGCCGGCGCGGCCGCTGTATTTGGTGTAGAACTTGAACAGCCAGTCGTACTGAATGACACCGTTTTCCTTCAGCACAGAGGCAATGTCGGCAACGGTGGAACCCTGCTCAATGCTGACAGTCACTTCCTGCCCCACAGAGCCGTGGCCGTCCACCTCGCTGTAGAACTGCATCATCTTCCAGCCTGCCACAGCGATGAGTGCCAGGATCACCAGCACCACCAGCAGACCCACGGGGAAGCGGCGCTTTTTGGCCGGGGCTTCCTCCTCTTCCATTTCCTCAAAATCATTGTCCTGGGTCACATCATAGGCACGGCGGCGGGGCAGCTCCGGCACGGGAGCGGTGCGCTGCGGCTGTTTTTCTGGCTCCTTCGGAGAAGAAGGAGTTTCCGGTCCACGATTGATTTTCATCTTATGCTCCTTTTCGCCTGTGCCTTGGGGCAGTCAGGCATTTTTTACAGGGCTCCGCGTTTACTGCAGCAGCCGGAAATACACGTCCGTGATGGGGAACGGCTGGTTCAAAAAGCGGATCATACCGTACCCGCATCGTTTTCCGGCCCCCAGGTAAAGGGTCTGGTTTTCGGCCAGCAGGATGCTGGCATATTCAGCGCCGGTCTTTTCCCGTGCTGCCTGCAGCAGCACGTCGGCGCAGTGGTCATTGTCGGCCTGGAGTTCCATCACCTGCAGTACATCGTCCTGCTGGCAGAATAACCCGTAGCCCCGCTGGTTGGACACAATGGTCATGCCCTTGCGGTACAGCCGGGTGACCATCTCGGTAATAGTGGCATCCGGCAGGCTGATGCAGGCAGGCTGATACCGCATCCGGGCGTCGATCAGGCGACGCACGGTCAGGTTATCGAATTCCGCCACCGCCCGCAGATTGCGCTCGATGGGTTTGCGCACCAGCCGCAGCGGGAACGCGCTTTTGAATTCCAGTTTTTTCAGGCTTTGGCTCACCCGGGGCGATTCCGGCACAGCCACGGCAAAGTCGTAGCCGCCGGCGGCATAGGCCCGCAGGCAGGTATCCATCAGGCGGCTCATCAGCCCGCGGCCCTGTAATTCGGGCCGGGTGAGCATGCCGCAGAACCAAACGCCCCGGCGGTGCCCGCATTCCACCGGCACCGCACCCAGCAGCGCCGCGGGAATACCGGGTTCGCCTTCGGCGCCCGCCCGTTCCAAAACCAGTACATTGTCCAGTCCGGCAATGTTCTGCAGCCAGGACCGGGCTTCTTCCAGATCAGTGTTGAAGGCCTGCACCCGCAGCCGGGCCAGTGTTTCCACGTCCTGCGGGGCCGCCTTGCGCAAAACAGCGGCCATTCGGTGCGCCCCCCTTTCCGGCCGGCTGAACCGTTACAGAATATCCGCCAGCTTGGAAAGGATCTCGGCGTGGATGTCCTCCACGCTGCGCATGGTCTTGACGCCGTTTTCCTCTTTGGTGCAGACGATGCGCCGCCAGCCCAGCTTGCGGGCACAGTATTCGGCTGCCGCACGGGAACGGGCCAGATACTCGGCATCCTTTTCCTGAATGTCCATCTTGGTCTGGTCACCATGGTAACGCTCAGCCATCAGCTTCTGGGAGACTTCCACATCCACCGAAAGGTAAACCACAGCGTCCGGTGCGGGAATCCCCATCTTCTTATATTCAAAGTCGAACAGCCATTCCAGGAAGCCGTCCCAGTGCATGGGCGGCAGCTTGGAGCACTGATGCACCGCATTGCTGGTGGTGTACCGGTCGGAAACGACCAGCCCGCCCCGGCGGTAATAGTCGCCCCAGTTGGTCTTGTAGCTGGCAAAACGGTCCACCGCATAGAAGGTGGAGGAAGCGTAGGCGTTCACGTCGTCGGGTTTCTGGCCGAACTTGCCGGACAGATACATCTTGACCAGCGCCGAGGAATCGCTTTCGTAATCCGGGAAAGTAATCTGGCGCAGTTCCCGCCCCTGCTTGCGCAAGGTTTCGCAGAGCAGCTGGGTCTGGGTACCTTTACCGGAACCGTCCAGGCCTTCAAAAATGATGAGCTTACCCATGGTTGAGTACCTTCTCTTTCATCTCGGAGTATTTCTGCCGCACCTGCGCCTGACGGCCGCAGCACATGCGGCCTTCGGGGCAGGGGCCCGTCAGGCAGCGAGGACCAGCCGCCGCAAAGATGTGGGGTGCTAAAGGCAGCACCAGTTCCAGCATACGGTCGGCCACCGCCCGGATCTCCCACTGGGCCCGCTCGCAGCAGCGCAGCTGGAAGAAGTTGACCAGGCTGCGGCAGTTCATGGTCATAACCATTTTGGTCTCGCAGGCGTTGGGCAATACAAAGCGGGCATCCTCGTTGGCCTTTTTGGATGCCTTGACCCGGGCGGCCTTCTCATCCAGGCCCTGGGCCATGAACTCTTTGGTATGGGCATCTTCCAGCGTCTGGACCAGGTCCAGATACCGGCGGGCGTCCTCGTTCATGGATTCAATGAACTTTGCCTTCGCTTCGGGAATGGCCTCGATCTCCGGCGGAATGACATAGCGGAAATCTTCCAGACGGACGTACCGCTGGCTCTGCACGCTGAAAGAAGCGATGCGGTGCCGGGTGACCTGGGCCAGGAAGGTGCGGCTGACGCCCTCAATGCCGAAGGTGAAGGAGGCGTGTTCGATGGGGCTGGCGTGGCCCACGTCGTTCAGCCGCTGCAGAAAGGCGGCGGTCTTGTCCGGCGTCAGGCCGTCCAGAAGGGTCTCGATGTGTGCGTCGGAATAGCACAGTTTGGCCGCGGCGGCCACCGTCTTTTCCGGGTCGTTGGTGTGTGCGATCAGGTTGACCAGCATGGTATATCCCCCCGTTTATTCCTTGGAAAGTTTGGTCAGCGGCGCGTAGTTGGCCATGGTCTTTTTCACGCCCACGCGGTCAAACTGGATCTCCACGATGCAATCTCCCGCCACCGGCGTGACCTTGATGACCTTGCCCCGCCCGAACACCTTGTGGTCCACAAAGTCCCCGGGGGCAAACCCGGCAGCCTTTTTCTGCGGCGCGGTATCCTGGCCTCCCAGCAAAGAGGAGGAACCGGCCCCCGCCGGGGCGGCGCTGCGGGAAGAACCGTAGCCCGCACCAAAACCGCCGGTGGATGCGTTGCGGTGTCCGACGCCGCTGGGGCTTTCGTGCCCGCCGGAAGCGGCAAAGCCGCTGCGGAACCCGCCGGACGAGCCGTAGCGACCGCCGAAGCCGCCGTTGTACTCGCTGTTGAGGTAACCGCGGGATGCCCCGGAATAACCGCTGCGTCCGCCGGGCACATTGGTGGAATAGGTGCCGTACCCGGCACCGCACCCGCCCCCCGCCGAGATCTCGTTTTTTTTTTAATGATACGGCGACCCCCGAGATCTACACTCTTTCCCGACACGACGCTCTTCCGATCTACCGGCCCCCGCCGGGGCGGCGCTGCGGGAAGAGGAAAGATACAG
>CALXHS010000090.1 GCA_944388165.1 uncultured Gemmiger sp.
GCAGCGGGGGTTGTCTTTCCGCTGGGGTGTTCTGGCGGGCTCAGGCCCAGGGGCAGGCGGTGCTGGGCAAGGTGGAGGGAGCCAGTGCCCTGTGGGTGCTGGAGGGAGATGTGCTCCTTCCTTCCGACGGCTGGCCCCAATGATCTGCAAGCAAAAAGACCTTTTCCGCCGGGAACGCCCCGGTCCGGGAAAGGGCTTTTTTTATGGATGTTTCAGCTGATTCAGGTAAAACTGCCATGAGGCGGCTGTTCCACCAGCCCCATGGACACGCCCAGGGCCTCGTCCACCCGCTGCATGTCCTCGGGCGGGATGCGCCCTGCCCGCTCCCGCAGGCGACGTTTGTCCAGGGTGCGGATCTGCTCGGTGAGCACAATGCTGTCCTTGCTCAGGCCGCACCGGTCGGCCCGCACCCCGATATGGGTAGGCAGGCGGTTTTTGTCCTGCCGGGACGTGATGGCCGCCGCGATGACGGTGGGGCTGTGCCGGTTCCCGATCTCATTCTGGATGATAAGTACCGGCCGCACGCCTCCCTGCTCCGAGCCCACCACCGGGCTCAGATCGGCGTAGAAAACTTCTCCTCTGTGTACCTCCATGGATTTGCCCTCCCTGCTTGTTTGTTCTGTTTACAGTATAAGCAGGCAGAGCGGGATTTAATCATCCCTGTTCCAAAACCACAAAGGCACAGGCCAGCCCGGCATCGTGGGTCAGGCTCAGATGCGGGATCAGGCGTTTTTCCTCCACCCAGGCGGCGGCGCCGCCGGAAAGGGCAAAGTAGGGTTCTCCGCTTTCTTTGCGCAGCACGGCGATGTCCGCCAGGGCAAAGCCCCCCAGCCCACGGCCGCAGGCCTTGAGGAAGGCTTCCTTGGCGGCAAAGTTGGCAGCGGCGGTCTGTGCCCGGCGCTTGCCGGTGCGCCCGGCCAGCAGATCCCGTTCTTCCGGGGAGAACACCCCCTGCAGAAAGGTCTCCCGCGCCACGGCGCGCTCCATCCGGTCGGTCTGGCACAGGTCGGTGCCGATGCCCACGATCATGCCTGTTTCCTCGCTTTCCCGTTTCTGCGGGCTTCAGCCCACATACACCACATAGTTGTCCTTGCGGGGGTCGGCAGGCTTCTCACCGCCGGGAGCGGCATAGCCCAGGATGCAGCAGCCCACACCAGCCAGATATTCGGCGTCGGGCACGCCCCATTCCTTCAGCAGGGCCTTGCCCTCCTCGGTCTCGAACATCTCATAGGCGCGGTTGATCCAGCAGGAACCCAGCCCCACGGACGCCGCCGCGTTGAGCAGGTTGCCCATGACCAGGCTGCCGTCGGCCTTCCAGTTGTTCTGTCGGGTGTCTGCCAGCACCACCAGCACCAGCGGCGCGCCGTAGAAGGGGTCGTTGTCCCGCCCCATGACGGCGGCGTTCATGCGGGAAAGATGATCCCGTACCGCCGGGTCCCGCACCGCCACGATTATCGGGCTCTGCTGCCCCATGGCGGTGGGAGCATAGGTACCGGCTTTGAGAACGGCTTCCAGTTTTTCGGCTTCTACCGGGCGGTCGGTATAAGCCCGGCAGCTGCGGCGGGTATACAGAGTATTCAGCGTATCATTCATCATAGACAGGTTCCACCTTTCCTGGCGGGCGGGCCGGGGCTCATCCCGCTTTTTTCTTTTTATTATACCATGGGGGTGCAAGCCCGGGGCCCCAAAATGTGTTAATTTTTTTCAAATTTGTGCCTGGGTGCATTGCCTTTTTTGGGGCTTTCGGCTATACTAAAGACAGTTCCATTATAGTGGCATACAATGGCATATAAGGAGGTAGTTTCCCATGGAGACTTATGGAATCGAAAAGTTCGGTATCATTGGCCCCAAGGCCGTGTACCGCAACCTGACCCCCGCCCAGCTGACTGAGGCTGCCCTGCGCCGCGGTGAGGGCACCCTGTCCAACACCGGCGCGCTGGTCGTGACCACCGGCAAGTACACCGGTCGTTCCCCTAACGACAAGTTCATCGTCGACACCCCCGCTGTGCATGACGACATTGCCTGGGGCAAGGTCAACCGCCCCATCAGCAAGGAAAAGTTCGACGCTATCAAGGGCAAGGTCGCCGCGTACCTGCAGGGCCGCGAAGTCTTCATCTTTGACGGTTTTGCCGGCGCCGACAAGAAATACACCAAGAAGTTCCGCATCATCAACGAGCTGGCCAGCCAGAACCTGTTCATCCACCAGCTGCTGATCCGTCCCACCGCTGAGGAACTGGCCGCTTACGGCGAAGCCGACTACACCATCCTGGTTGCCCCCGGCTTCAAGTGCGACCCCGCCGTTGACGGCGTCAACAGCGAAGCTGCCATCATGATCGACTATGAGGCTCACCTGATCGTCATCTGCGGCAGCCAGTATTCCGGCGAAATCAAGAAGAGCGTCTTCTCCACCATGAACTACGTCATGGTCAAGGAGAACGTCCTGCCCATGCACTGCTCCGCCAACATGGATCCTGAGACCCATGAGACCGCTGTCTTCTTCGGCCTGTCCGGCACCGGCAAGACCACCCTGTCTGCCGACCCCGGCCGCAAGCTGATCGGCGACGACGAGCACGGCTGGAGCCCGGACGGCGTCTTCAACTTCGAAGGCGGCTGCTATGCCAAGTGCATCAACCTGAGCGCTGAGAACGAGCCCGACATCTACAACGCCATCCGTTTCGGCTCTCTGGTTGAGAACGTTGTCATGGATCCCGAGACCCGTGAGTTCGACTTCAACGACGACAGCCTGACCGAGAACACCCGCGTGGGCTATCCCGTAAACTACATCAACAACGCTCAGGTCCCCGGCGAGGGCGGCATCCCGAAGGTCGTTATCTTCCTGACCGCCGATGCTTTCGGCGTCCTGCCTCCCATCAGCCGTCTGGACAAGAACGCTGCTATGTACCACTTCGTCACCGGTTTCACCTCCAAGCTGGCCGGCACCGAGCGTGGCATCACCGAGCCGCAGCCCACCTTCTCCACCCTGTTCGGCGAACCCTTCATGCCCATGGATCCTTCCGTCTACGCTGAGATGCTGGGCGAGAAGCTGGACAAGTACGGCACCAAGGTCTACCTGGTCAACACCGGCTGGGCCGGCGGCAGCGCTGCAGCTGGCGCCAAGCGCATGAAGCTGTCCTACACCCGCGCCATGGTCACCGCCGCTCTGAACGGCAGCTTCGACTCCATCGAGTTCAAGCATCATGACGTGTTCAACGTTGACTATCCTGTCAGCTGCCCCGGCGTGCCCGACGAAATGCTGGACGCCCGCGGCATGTGGGCTGACAAGGACGCCTACGACGCCCAGGCCAACAAGCTGGCTCAGATGTTCGCGGACAACTTCGCCAAGAAGTATCCCAACATGCCTTCCGAGATTGCGGAAGCCGGCCCCAAGCCCAAAGCCTGATTGCCGTTTCGGCTGAATCACCCCTGTAAATGACCGTCCCCGCCCCTGCACAACGCACGGGGCGGGGACGGTTTTGATTTTCGCAAAGGAGGGACTGTTCCATGCAGATGGCCCAGGAATTGCTGCTGCTTGTGGCTTCGGAAGAAAACAGGGGCCAGACCAACCAGAGCATTGCCCGGTACTGCCTGGCCTATTTCGACCAGGTGCTGACCATGAGCATCACCCAGCTGGCGGCGGCCTGTCATGTCTCGGCCGCCACCATCACCCGGTTCTGCCACGCTCTGGGGTATGACGATTTCCTGCATTTCAAGGATGAGTGCGCCCTGGACCGCCAGATGCGGGCCCGGTCCGCCTACTACTGCGGCAACGTGTTCGGCAACGAAAACTTTCCCATGACCGGCCCCGGGCTGGAAGAGTCCTGCCGTACCCTGGGCAGCGATATCCACGCCTGCCTGGCCGGAGTGGACCCGGCACGGATGCGGGCCCTGGCCGACGCCATCCGCACCGCGCAGGACGTGCTGCTGCTGGGCATGGAGTACTCCGGCCTGATGATGCTGTATCTGCAGCGGGAACTGGTCAAGCGGGGCAAAATCACCCGGGTGCTGCTTTCCACCGCCAATCTCAGCGACGTGAAGGCGGGTCCCGGCACCCTGATCCTGATGCTGAGCATGAACGGCTGCGGGCTGGAAGTGATGACCGATGCCGTGGCCCGGCTGGCGCAGCAGGCCGGACAGTTCTGGCTGCTGACCCAGGCGGAGGACGTGGCCCCCAAGTATCCCTTTGTGACCCAGGCAGTTGTGGCGGGTGCCGGGCAGGATTTCACCTTCCATCGGTATGCCGAACTGGCCCTGGCGGACATGCTGCTGGCCTACTATGGGCCGCTGCAGAAGTTTGATACAAATTCATTGCCCCCGATGCGGGAGCATGGTATACTGTAAACAGTAAACAAGAGAAAGAAGGAGTATCATGTACAATCCTGGGGATCCCATGATCGAGGTGCGGGAACTGCTTATCAAGGCCTTCGCCTCTGCATGGGAGGTATGCGGCGCTGATATGCCCGGCACCGACCGTGACGGCTACATTACCAGCAGCATTACCGTGATTGAGAGCATGCAGGTCAGCCCGGAAATGATCTACGCCGAAGAAGGCGCCGGGCTGACCGACGGCGAAGAACTGGACCACCTGAGCGATTTGGTGCGCGCCGACGGTATCTGGGTATATTACGGCGTGCCGGAGGAGAATTTCTTCCTGGTGACCTGGATGCCCGACGAGGAGGCCGCCCGCCGCAAAGTGGCCGATCTGATGGCCGAGGGCGGCTGCGTGGCCTGCACCGTAGACCTGACCCAGCAGTGGCACTTTGAATGACAGATTCCCATTCTGATGAAAGGAGGCCCCGGGCATGAACCAGGAACCCCGTATCCGGCCTCCGGAACCCGCCCGTCTGCTGCTGAACAAGCTGCGGCAGGCCGGCTATGAAGCCTACATTGTGGGCGGCTGTGTGCGGGACAGCCTGTTGGGCCGCACACCGGACGATTGGGACATCTGCACCAGCGCCCGCCCCGAGGAGATGGAAGCCCTGTTTGCGGGCTACCGCCTGCTGCTGAAAGGCAAAAAGCACGGCACGGTAGCGGTGGTGCTGGACGGCCACAGCTGGGAGATCACCACCTTCCGGCAGGACGGCATCTACACCGACGGCCGTCACCCTGACCAGGTGCATTTTGTTCCCTGCCTGCGGGAGGACCTGGCCCGCCGGGATTTCACCGTCAACGCCATGGCCTGGTCCCCCGAAGCGGGGCTTGTAGACCTGTTCGGCGGTCAGCAGGACCTGCAGGACGGGCTGCTGCGCTGCGTGGGGGACCCGGATGCCCGCTTTGACGAGGATGCCCTGCGCATTCTGCGGGCAGTGCGTTTTGCTTCCCAGCTGGGGTTCCGCCTGGACCCCGCCACTGCTGAGGCCGCCGCCCGGGCCCGGAACTCGGTGCGCTGTGTTTCGGCGGAGCGCATCTTCACCGAGCTGGACCGTCTGCTGGCAGGCTTTGCTGCCGGCACAGTGCTGGCACAGTACGGACACATTCTGGCCGGTGCCCTGCCGGAAATCGACGCCTGCATCGGCTGCACACAGCCGGGCCGCTGGCACTGCTACGATGTGTGGGACCACACCTCGGCAGCGGTAGGCGCCCTGGATACCGAAGGTATGGACGCCCGCAGTGCCCGGGTGCTGCGCTGGGCGGTGCTGCTGCACGACATGGCCAAGCCCCTATGCCGTACGGTGGACGAGGGCGGGGCGGCCCATTTTCCCGGCCACAACCAGCGTGGCGGACGGCTGGCCCGACAGATTTTGCAGCGGCTGCGGGCTCCGGTCTTTGTGATCGACGGGGTCAGCGGGCTGGTGGCCGTGCACGACTGCCCCCTTCCCTCTTCCGACATCGAGATCCTGGAACAGCTGCATCTGCGCGGCCCGCTGTTCTTACAGCGGCTGTGCCGCCTGAAGCTGGCGGACCTGGCCGCTCACACCAACAATGACGCGGTTGCTCTGCGCTGCCGGGAGGTACGGGAATTTTCCCGCCGGATGGAAGAACTGGCCCGCAGCGGTTGCTATACCGTGTCGGGACTGGCCGTTACCGGCAGCGATCTCATCGCCGCCGGGCTGACCCCCGGCCCCCTGGTGGGCACCACCCTGGAATGGCTGCTGCAGCGAGTGATGCGGGGGGACCTGCCCAACGACCGGGACGCCCTGCTTCTGGCCGTGCGCACCCGGCAAAACTGAAAAAGACCCCACAATAAAGCAAAACGCCCTTCACCGGTATGGTGAGGGGCGTTTTTTCTCGCGGTGTTATTCTTTCAGGAGCAGATCCTCCAGGCAGTTCATGTACAGATCCCGGAAGCCCTGGTCCTCCGCATTGGCCAGCAGATTGCTCAGACGGTTGAGAATGGCGGCATTCCACAGACGTTTCCAGTTGATCATACTCCTTGGGCTCCTTTCTCTTGGTGATGGGGGGTTTGTTTGTTCTGTCTGTATCATACCCCATTTCAGGCAGGAGGAAGGGATATTTTCAAAAGATGAAAAGAACCGCCTGCCCCGGCAGTACCGGAGCGGGCGGCCTTTTTGCAAAGCAGAATCAGTTGAACTTGAAGATCTTCCGGGCCACGCGGTATCCCCACAGGGTGATGCCGCGGCCGGCCTTGCCAGGCAGGTTGCACAGGCCCGCCACAGACGCCACACAGCGGCGGTAAACGCGGCTGTCATGCAGCTTGAGGAACTTCCACAGTTCGGCCTTCTTGGCCAGGGCTTCGGCGGTGCCGTCCATGGTCAGGAATACACTGGAAATGGTCATCATCATGGACAGGTAGTTGAACATATACGCCCGCAGCTTCTTCTGCTCCGGGGGCAGGGCATACAGGTCCACGGCGGTGATCATCAGCTTGGTGACCCGCACCTGCTGGTCCACCCGCTTGACCATGACCTTCTCGTTGACGCTCTGGTCCTCGCGGCCGATGAAGTAGCGGTAGAGGTCCAGGTCCATATAATACAGGCTGCTGCAGCTGGGCAGGGGCAGGTAGACAAAGATGTTGTCCACATAGAAGGTGTGCTTGGGCAGACGCAGGCCGCAGTCCCGCAGGATCTGGGTACGGTAGATGACCGAGTGCATCAGGATGTTGTGGCTCTGGGGGAAATGGCCGATATCCTGCCAGCTGAAGATCTTGTCCTGGGGCAGGATGCCGGTGTAGCGCACGGTGTGGCGGGTGTTGTCCACGGTATGCTCATACACATAGTTGCACAGCAGCAGGTCCACGGGTTTGGGCAGAGCAGCAAATTCCCGCAGCTTGGCCATGACCTTCTGCAGGGCGTCGGCGTCCAGCCAGTCGTCCGAGTCCACCACCTTGAAATACATGCCGGTGGCGTTGCGGATACCCTGGTTCACGCCCTCGCCATGGCCGCCGTTTTCCTGATGGATCACGCGGATGATGGAGGGGTACTTTTCGGCCCAGGCGTCCGCAATGGCGCCGGTCTCGTCCTTGGAGCCGTCATCCACCAGGATGATCTCGGCGTCCTCGCCCGCGGGCAGCAGCGTCTTGATGCAGCGGTCCATATACGCGGCCGAATTGTAGCAGGGCACGGTGAAGGTGATCAGTTTCATGTCGATTTCTCCTCTTACAGACATTCAGTTGGATTCTTGGGTCTGGGCCAGCCAGTCCGGCCAGCGTTCGCACAGGCTGTCGGCCGTCTGCCGCAGGGCGGGCCAGGCGTCGGCGGTGTAGGTATCCCACACTGCCACGGTGTACAGCCCAAGCTTTTTGGCGGTGGCCAGGGCCGTGGGGGAATCCTCAAAGACCATGACCCGGGCAGGTTCGGGCCCGCCGAAGGCTTCCAGCGCTCGCAGGTAGACTTCAGGGCTTTCCTTGCCCCGGGGCGTTTGACAGGAAAGGGTGAATTCGAACCGGTCCAGAATTCCCGCATGGGCCAAGGCGGCATCCACCAGCGGTTTGTCGGTGCCGGAAGCCACACACAGCCGCACGCCCTTATCCCGCAAAGCGTCCAGCACCGGAATGACCCCAGGCTTGAGTACCGCCTCGCTGGTATAGGCACGGCGGGCCTCGGCGCGGATACAGTCAGCCACTTCCTGCACCGTCAGTGGAAGATGGCAGCGGTCCACATAATACCGCGCCGTCCCCTCAATGGTCATGGTGATGGTGTTGTCCCGGTCCTGTGGGGTCAGCCTTTTTCCCCAGCGCGCCAGTACCCATTCTGCCACCACATCCCACATACCGGTGGAATCCAGCAGGGTACCGTCCATATCAAAAATGGCGTAGGGCAGCCAGGGCACAGGCGTTCTCCCCTTTCTTTGGTATACCTATATAGCATACCGTTTTTTTGCAAAAAAAACAAGACCGGCCAACGTTTTTTACCGTTGACCGGCCCTGTTCCGTGTTCAGAAATCGGTACGCGTGAAATCATGCACACCGGACGGGATCACGTCGTTGTAAACATCCTCCGGCAGACCGTAATCCTCGCCGCGCTGAATGATACCGCGCATCCATGTCGTGATCTTATGCAGGCTCAACATAGCGATCCCCTTTCTGTACATAAGGCGGGTTACCGGCTGCTTGCGGGTGACCGGCTTCCCTCTTTCTGTACCTTCAGTATACACGGAAGGTCAGACTTTTGCAACCCGCATTTTGTACAAACTTACAAATTTTATTTTTATGTTTTCCACATTTCCGTCGTTTTGTATATTTGTCATCCACGTTTGTACGCGTCAGGCGTACATTTCCCGACGAGCCTCTGCCATGGTATCGGCGGAGAAAAGGAATTCTCCCTGTTCGGAATATACCTCGATGTGACCGTCCACATACTTGAATTGAGTGGTCATTTGTACCGCCCGCCTTTCTTTGTTTCTGTCTTTATTATACAGAAGCAGCAGGCCCATAAAGAGGACTTATCCCCTGTTTGGCAAAGCAGCAGGTACGATAAACAGGACTATTTTTGCGGCAAGCGGCGAAGCAGGCGCAGGGCTGCCAGCAGCCAGAAGCTGAGCAGGAACCACAAAAAGCTGTACTTAGGGCAGATGAGCCCGGCGATGTTCCCCCACTCGGCGCTGTAATCCCACACCTGCAGCCGCAGCAGGTAGGTGCATACCATCCCGAAGGCCAGTTCCACCCCGGACACCCCCACCGCCGCCAGCATGGCGGCGGCAGGCAGCGGACAGCGGAAGCTGTCGTCAAACCAGCGCAGCAGGCACAGGCAGACGCCCCCGGCAAAGAACATGGTCCAGTGGGTGCAGCCCCGCCAGGCCAGTTCCAGCCCCAGATAGGCAGTGCCCCCCAGCAGGAACAGCGCGGCGGCCTCCCACCGGTCGTTACGGATCAGCAACATGAAAAAGCCCCCTTCCCGGCAGAATCTCTTGCAGGAGTATTCTGTGCAGGAAAGGGGCGTTGTAACCGTTTTGTAACGGTTTTTTTCCGCTTTTATTTGGACAGGCGCTTGAGCAGTTCGCTGCGGGTATCCCACAGCTTCTGGCTCAGGTCCACATAATAGCGGTGGGGGTTCTCAAAGCGCTTGACTTCGTCCCACAGGGTGTTGATCTGGGCCTTGCAGAACTTGCGGATATCCTCCAGGCTGGGGCTGGTATACACACGCTTGCCTTCCACATAGATGGGAGTGGACAGGCAGCGGGCAGTGCAGTTCACATAGGTGCGTTCCTTCCAGGTCTCCACCGGGTCAAACAGAGTGATGCCGTGCTTGGTCTCCACCTGTTCGTCGGCCATGGTGATGAGGTCGGCCATGGCCTTGTTGTCCTCGTCGTAGATGCGCCAGACCTTTTTCAGGCAGGGAATGGTGGTTTTTTCGGCGGTTTCACTGAGCTTCATCTTGGGGGTATAGCTGCCGTCCTCTTCCTTGACAGCAGCCATCTTGTAAACCCCGCCGAAAACAGGATCGCTCTTGGCGGTGATCATGTTCTCGCCGATGCCGAAGCTGTCCACCCGGGCGCCCTGCAAAATCAGGTCCCGCACCAGATATTCGTCCAGACTGTTGGAAGCGCAGATGGTGCAGTCGGGATATCCGGCTTCGTCCAGCATGCGGCGGGCTTTCTTGGACAGGTAGGCGATATCGCCGGAGTCGATACGCACGCCCCGGGGACGCTTGCCCATGGGTTTGAGGACCTCGTCAAACACCCGGATGGCATCGGGAATGCCGTGGCGCAGCACGTTGTAGGTATCCACCAGCAGCACGCAGGCATCGGGGTACATCTCGGCGTACTTCTTGAAGGCATCGTATTCGGTGGGGAACATCTGCACCCAGGCGTGGGCCATGGTGCCCGAGGCGGGGATGCCGAAGTCCCGGGCCGCCATGACGCAGCTGGTGGACCCGCAGCCGCCGATGTAGGCCGCACGGGCGCCAAAATAGGCAGCGTCGTACCCCTGGGCGCGGCGGGCGCCGAATTCCATCACCGGACGGCCGGCGGCGGCACGAACGATACGGCTGGCCTTGGTGGCGATGAGGCACTGGTGGTTGAAGGTGACCAGCAGAAGGGTCTCCAGCAGCTGGCATTCAATGGCGGGCCCTTCCACCGTGACGATGGGTTCCTGGGGGAAGATGGGCACACCTTCCTCAATGGCCCAGATGTTGCAGTGCAGCTGGAAGTTGGCCAGATATTCCAGGAAATCCTCCCGGAACATGCGGGTGGAGCGGAGATAGTCGATATCTTCCTGGGTGAACTGCAGGTGATCCACCGCGTCGATGAACTGCTGCAGGCCCGCCATGATGGCGTAACCGCCGCCGTCCGGCACGCGGCGGAAGAACATGTCAAACACCGCGATCTTGTCCTTGTAGCCCTCGTCAAAGTAGCCGGCGGACATGGTCAGTTCATAGAAGTCGGTCATGGTGGTCAGGTTACGCTTGATGTCCAGCATGGTGTTTTCCTTCCTTTCGGTCAATAGGGTCCGTATTGACACAAAGCCGCCGGGGCGGCTGTATTACAAGGTCAGGCAAAAAAGGCGTTCTGCACGGCGCAGAGCACCGCGGCACGGGCGGCAGTAAAGTTCACGCCGCCCGGCAGATAGCAGGTGTAGGGCTCGCGCAAGGGGCCGTCGCAGGAAAGCTCGATGGTGCTGCCCTCGGTAAAGCTGCCGGAAGCCATGATGACTTTGTCGGTATAGCCGGGCTCGTCGGCAGGTTCGGGGGCGGCGATGCTGTCGATGGGGCTGCCCTGCTGGATGCCGGTGCAGAAGCCCTGCAAGGCCGCCGCGCTGCCGGAATCGAAGCAGGTGACGATGTCGTTGTGGTCGGCGGTGCAGCGGGGCACCGGGTTCACGCCGGACAGTTCCAGCAGGCACTGGGCGTAAATGGCGGTCTTGAGGGCTTCGCACACCACGCCGGGAGCGTAGTAGAAGCCCAGGAAGGTATCCCGCAGGCTGTCCTGGGTGCAGCCCAGTTCAGCGCCGATGCCGGGGGCGGTGAAGCGGTGGCTGACCTTCTCCACCAGGTCGGCGCGGCCTGCAATGTAGCCGCCGGTGGGGGTGATGCCGCCGCCGGGGTTCTTGATGAAGCTGCCCGCCATGAGGTCGGCACCCACTTCCAGGGGTTCCTGCTTCTGGGTGAACTGGCCGTAGCAGTTGTCCACAAAAATGACGGCGTTGGGGTTGGCTTTGCGGGCGGTCTCGGTCACCTTGCGGATGGTTTCCAGGTCAAAGGCGTTGCGTTGGGTATAACCCCGGCTGCGCTGGATATGCACCACCGTGGCGGTCTTGGCCTGGCGGGCAATGGCGTCGTAGTCGGGGGTGAAATCAGGCTTCAGGGAACATTCGTCGTAAAGCACGCCGAACTCCCGCAGGGTACCGCAGCCTTTGCCAGCTTCCCCGATGCCGATGACCCCTTCCAGGGTATCATAGGGGCGGCCGGTGGCGGCCAGGAGGGTATCGCCGGGACGGAGCAGGCCAAAGAGGGCCACCGCCAGGGTGTGGGTGCCGCTCATGAACTGGGGACGCACCAGGGCAGCCTCGGCCCCCATGCAGCGGGCGAACACCTCTTCCAGCTTGTTGCGGCTGTCATCCCAGACGCCGTAGCCGGAAGAGCCCCAGAAATGGCGGGCTTCCACGCCGCAGCCGGTGAAGGCCTTGAGCATCTTCAGCTGGTTATAATCGCGGATCTCCTCCACATGGGCGAACTGCTCCTTGCAGAGTTCCAGGGCCTGTTTGTCCAGGGCCAGGACTTCCGGTTTCAGGTCAAAAAATTGTTCGATCATTGGTTTTCTGTTCCTTCGTTGTTGTCTTGTGGGGGCAGGAGGTACTGGCCGTAGGTCAGGGTATGGACAAAGCCCAGCCGGTCATAGAAGTGGCGGCGCTTCTCCTCACACAGAAAGGTGACAGTGCAGCCTTCGGCAGCCAGTTCGTTGGCCAGGGTGGCGATGAGGTGCCCGCCGATGCCCCGGCCCCGCAGTTCTTCCCGGGTCTCCCCCGCCGCCATGTAGGCTTCGCCGTTGCAGATGGCATAGGCACCCACGGTGCAGATCATCTCCCCTGCCCCGTCCCGCACGGCCAGCACCCGGGCATAGCCGTGGTTTAGGGCGGTGCAGGATTCCGAATAAAAGTGCTCCTGCTGTTCCGGCTCCCCGGGGAAAAGTTTCTCGCTGATGGCCTGCATGGACGGGCTTCGGTCGATGGTCAGCCCTTCCAGCAACGGCGGCGGGTCCAGATGCCCGCCGGGGGCCAGGGTATAGAGATACAGGTCCCGGCGCAAAGGCCAGGTTTCGGGCGGGCGGGTGTTCATGGTCAGGCGCTTCACCCCGGCAAACTGCAGGAAGATGGACAGCTCCTCCCAGTCGGGTTCAGCACCCTTTTCACAGCACAGCTGGGCCGAACGGCCGCTGAGAGCCAGTGCCCCGCCGGGCAGGGTGAACAGCCGGGATGGCGCGCCGGGGTTTCCGGTCCAAAGGGCGGCGTCTCGCCCCAGCAGGGACTGAAAGTAGGGTGCCCCCACTACAATCTGCAGAAAAGTCTGCTTTTGAGCAGCGTCGGTCACAGCTTGAATCATGGGGGCACCTCCTTTTGATTTTACAGGTTCCGGACGATCTCCTTGTATTCCCGGCCCCGGGCTTCAAAGTTGGGGTAATGGTCAAAGGAGGCCGAGGCGGGAGACAGGCTGACGATATCCCCCGGTTTGGCGGCGGCGCGGGCCTGTTCCACGGCGTCCTGCATGGAATCGGCGTGGAGGATCACCAAGCCGCTTTCGGCAAAGCCGGGGCAGGCGCGGACCTCTCGCTCGATGACGGGACCGGTGGCGCCCATGAGGATCAGCACCTTCACATGGGCGATGAGTTCCGGCGCCAGGGGGGCGTAGCTGATCTTCTTGTCATAACCGCCCGCGATGAGGATGAGCTTCTGGTCGAAGCTGCGCAGCCCCGCAATGGTGCGGGTGGGGCTGGTGGCGATGGAGTCGTTGTAATACTGCACCCCGTCCAGCACGCGCACCGGCTCGATGCGGTGCTCCACGCCGGTGAAGGTAGAGGCCACGCGGCGCATGGCTTCCACCGGGACTAGGCCCCAGACGGCGGCCATGGCGGCCAGCAGGTTTTCCACATTGTGCAGGCCGCGGAGTTTTACCTCAGAGCGGGGCACAATGGGGGTCACCACGCCGTTTTCGGCATAGCAGAGAGTATCGTCGGATTCCCGCAGGAAAGCGCCCTTGTCGGTCTCATGCAGACGGGTGAACCAGACCTGGTCCCCCTTGCAGTCGGCGGCCATGGAGCGGGAGATCTCGTTCTCGTAGCCCAGGACGGCACGGCAGGGCGGGGTCTGCCACAGCAGGATGTTGCGCTTGGCGTCGATGTATTCCTGCATATCCTTGTGGTGGTCCAGATGGTTGGGGGTCACGTTGGTGACCACCGCCACCTTGGGGCTGCGGCGCATGCTGATGAGCTGGAAGCTGGACAGCTCCGCCACGGCGATGTCCTCGGCGGTGACGGTCTCCAGCTGGGGCAGCAGGGCCGCGCCGATGTTGCCGCCCAGCAGAACCTTGCGGCCGGCGGCTTCCAGCATCTTGGCAATGAGGGTGGTGGTGGTGGTCTTGCCGTCGGAACCGGTCACAGCCACGATCTCACAGGGGCAGAGTTCAAAGAAGAGTTCCACCTCGCTGGTGACCATGGTACCGGCTTTCAGGGCAGCCTGCAGCTCGGGTTTGTAGTACTCGTACCCCGGGGTACGCATGATGATGTCCTGCCCGGCAAAGCCGTCGGTATAATGCTCGCCCAGGCTCAGGTTGACCTGCAGGCGGCGAAGGGTCTCGGCGTACTCACCGAAAGATTCCAGCGTGGGTTTCTGGTCGCACAGGGTCACCTGGGCTCCCAGCGCCGCAAACTGTTCGATGCACTGCTTGTGGCTGACACCGGCACCGATGAAAGCCACCTTTTTGCCGGCGACCATGGCGCGCAGACGTTCGATTGGCAGCATACAAAACCTCTCCTTTTTTCGGCAAAAGGGCTGTTGCCCTGTAATTCTTTATACCCCATTATTATAGCCATACCGGCGCCGCAATGCAAATTTTTTGCCTGTGCCGAAACGGCACAGGCAAAAAATCAGGCTATTGAATTGTCAGGCGCCGCTCAATACTCCATGTTGATGCCGTGGCGGTTGAGCAGGGCACGGATCTTGACCATGGGGTCGATGATGCTGGACACGCTCTTGTCGTGGTTGATGGCAGCGATGAAGTAGGCGGTGTACTTGGACACGTCCACGTCATGGTACCATTCACGCTCCAGCAGTTCAGGCATGCGGTAGGTCAGGTTGGTACCCAGCACGGCGGACAGAATACCGTCCTTGTAGGCCTTGTCGAACTTGTCCAGGCCGGCAGTGAACAGGGGGAAGGTGGCGTAGGTGAAGATCTTGCGGGCGCCGCGCATCTTCAGACCGTAGGCGATGTCCAGCATGCTTTCGCCGGAAGCGATGATGTCGTCGGCGATGAAGACATCCTTGCCTTCCACGCTTTCGCCCAGATATTCATGGGCAACGATGGGGTTGCGGCCGTTGACGATCTTGGAATAGTCGCGGCGCTTGTAGAACATACCCAGGTTGCAGCCCAGCACGCTGGAATAGTACATGTTGCGGTTCATGGCGCCTTCGTCAGGAGAAACGACCATGAAGTGCTCCTTGTCAAAGCGGACATCGGGCACATGATGCAGCAGGCACTTGAGCACCTGGTAGGTGGGCATGACGTTGTCGAAACTCATGGTGGGCACGGCGTTCTGGACGCGGGGGTCATGAGCGTCGAAGGTGATGATGTTCTTGACGCCCACAGACCGCAGCTGCTGCAGAGAGAAGGCGCAGTCCAGGCTTTCGCGGCTGACGCGGCGATGCTGGCGGCCGCCGTACAGGCTGGGCATGATGACGCTGATGCGGTGAGCACGGCCGGAAACAGCCTGGATCAGACGCAGCAGGTTCTGGAAATGGTCGTCGGGAGAGAGGTGGTTCTCATAACCAAACAGTTTGTAGGTAACACTGTAGTTGCCCGGATCAACAAAGATATAGATGTCGTCGCCGCGGGTCGAGGCCTTGACCAGGCCCTTGGCGTCACCGGACTGGAAGCGGGGGCAATCGGAAGGGATGATGAAGGTATCCACATCCATGCCGACTTCCCGTGCCCAGCGAACCAGGTGTCCGTCTACCAGATTGGCCAGTTCCTCGGCACCGGGGCAGGCCAGAAGTCCCAGGTCGGCAATTGCGTCCTCTTTCGCAAAAAAGTCACGGGGGCCAAGATTCATGTCAGCCATACGTTGCTCCTTCACTGAACTTTATACATATTTTGCGCACACAAAGGTGCATCATAACTCAATCATATTTTATCACATGGGAACGGCAAAAGCATCTGTCAACAAAGCATTTTTTGTGCAATCTTCGATTTTCCGCACCTTGCACATCCCCTTTTGGCGGGGTCCGCAATAATTCTGGTGCTTTTTACAAAAATTTTTCAATTGTGCCTGTTTTCCCGCCGCAGTGCTGTCCTATAGACTCCCCTCTGCTCTGCCCTGCCTTGACAGGTTCCCGCCGTCGTGCTACACTTTTCCTATGCGGTCTATTGGACTAGACCAATTATTTTCCCATCAAACAGCGAAAATCGTTACACAGAATCATGATGAAAACCAAACCTCCCCGCACTTCCCTTCTGGACGCCTGGCGCTGTCGCCGCACCGTGCGTTCCTGGAAGAAAAACGAACGACGCAGCACCGCCCGCCAGAAGCTGCTGGCCCGTGTCCGTGCCCTGCCCTATTGGCACGAGATCGGCCAGATGCTGTATGTGGTGGGCTTTCTGGTGGAGTATACCCTCATCCGCCTGGGACGCAGTCTTGGCTGGTTTGCGGGGCTTTTCCTGCGCGGCTTTGTTCAGCTGCTGGGCATTCTGATACGGCCTCTGGCGCCCCCGGATACCGGGCAGGCAGCGGCTCGCTTCTCCCCTGTCTGGCTGCTGCAAGGAGCCCTTCTGGCGGCTTCGGCGGGCCTGCTGGCCTGGACCGTGTACACCGGGCTGGACCGCAGCTATGTGCTGCAGGTGGAAGTGAACGGCAGCACCGTGGGATATGTGGCCAGCGAACAGGTTTTTGAAGGCGCCCGCACCACGGTGTATGAGCGCATCCAGAGTGCCCAGAAAGTGCTGGAAGAGGCAGGCCGGACCTCGGATGCCTCTGGCTTTTCTATCTGGCCCACCTACACCCTGACCACCGATTACGACCATACCATGGGGCAGACCGAACTGGTGAACGCCCTGCTGCTGGCCACCGGCGGTGAATTGCAGGAAGCCACGGCCGTGTATCTGGACGGTGAGCTGCAATATGTGACCACCGAAGGAGATCACCTGCGCAGCTATCTGCAGAACACCCTTCTCCCCTATGAAGATGTGGATGACCCCAACCAGCGGGTGGACTTTGTCCACGACATCCAGCTGGTGGACGGGTTGTTCTTCTCGGATTCAGTGCAGCCGTACAGCGATGTACTGACCCGGCTGAGCAGCGACGAAGGTCTTTTACAGGTACGCACCATCGAGCGCCAGACCTATGAGGAAGAAATCCCCTATCCCGTCTACACCGAGGAATCCGCGGCCTATGATTTCGGCGAAACAGTCGTGCTGCAAGCCGGACAGAACGGCCTAAGGCGGATCACCCAGGATGTGACCATCATTGACGGCGTGCAGACCGACACACAGACAGTACAGGTAGAGACCCTGTCCGACCCGGTACCGGAGCGGCGCGTCACCGGCACCCAGCTGAAAGACTACATGTACGGCAGCATTGGCGGATATGACTTTATCTGGCCGGCACCCGGGTACCGGAATATCAGCCAGTGGATGGTGGGCAACCACACCGGCGTGGACATCACCGGTCCCAACGGCACCCCCATCCTGGCAGCGGCATCCGGCACCGTGGTACAGACCTACACCTGGAACGGTATCGTGACCCGGGGCGACTGGAACAGCTACGGCAACTATGTGGTCATCGAGCACGAAGGCGGATACAGCACCCGCTACGCCCACATGCTGCAGTTCATCGTCAGTGAAGGGGAATACGTGGAAGCTGGTCAGGTCATCGGCTACATGGGCTCCACTGGCAATTCCACCGGTACCCATCTGCACTTCGAGATGTACGGTCCCCAGGGTCGGTTCAGCGCCCGCCTGGCCTTTCCCGACATTCCCGTTTGGAACAAGTAAATCCCCTGCCCCGCCTGTGCGGCGGCAGACAGTCAGGACCCCCGGCTAAGCCGGGGGCTTGTGTAAGCCCTAGAAGGGCATAATACGGACAACGCCCCTCAAGGGGCCACGAATGGGTCGGCCAACTGCATTGCTGACTCATGGCGGCCCCTTAAGG
>CALXHS010000091.1 GCA_944388165.1 uncultured Gemmiger sp.
GGTGAATAGGCCGTCGTAAGGTGGCCGCATCTTGGGGTCCGGGGCCGCAGCCCCGGCCGGCGGCCGCCGCATCGGAACGGCGGGCCCTTTTCGCTTCCTTTTCGGGCACGAAAAGGAAGGACTAAACAGCAGGCTGCCGTTTTCCTCGGCAGACTGCCGTCCGCCAAGCAAAGCAGAAAAAACAAAGAAAAAAGGTCCCCTTCCGGGGACCTTCCCTTCTGTTATACGCATCCGGCGGCCTGCTCCAGCGGCACCGGGTCCGCCGATGGCGTCTCAGCGGGGACATAGGGCGCGCCGGGTGTGACGGCGGGGGTTCCCGGGGGATTGGCCGGGATGACCGGAGGCCTTGTTTCCGTGTGGGCGGGGTCCGGGGGCGCTTCGCACCCGGCATCACCTGCTTCCGGTACAGCGGCAGTTCCACCGCTCCCCTGCCCTGCCGCCGCAGCTTCTGCCGAAGCAGCCAGTGCCTCCGGCAGCGGGGCACTTTCTGGTTCCTCCCCCGCCGCAGTGTCAGCTGCTTCCGCCGTCAGCCCCGCCACTGCCGCCAGGGCCAGCCCGTCGGCGGCCGGGTTCCCGGTCTGCATAGCTGGGGCCTGCCGGGAACCACTGCCCGGCAGATGGGGACTGCGTACAGCGACAGGCCCGGCATCCCCCAAGGGCACCGGCACCACGGCAAAGCCGCCCCCCTCCCCCGCGCCGCCGTGTACCGGAATACGCACGGTGTATTCCAGGCATCCGTTTTTCCGCCCGCAGGTGGTGGTGGCCGCAATGCCCTTGGCCGCCATCATGTCCACGGCATGCTGCAAGGTATTCACAAAGAATCGCACATCCCGCACCATGGGCACGGTGCGGCGCAAGGGGCTGGGCCCGGCTTTGGGGGCAGCCAGCATGGCGTCCACCAATTTGTCCGCTTCCCGCACGCTCATGTTGTCCTTGACCATCTTTTCCAGGGCGGCGGTGCGCCGTCCTTCCGGCAACCGCAGCACCGCCCTGGCGTGGCGCTCGGTGAGATGCCCCGCCACACACAGCTGCTGCTGGGCAGTGGTCAGGGTGAGCAGCCGCAGCTTGTTGGCCAGAGCCGACTGGCTCAGCCCCAGCCGCCGCGCCGCCTCCGCCTGGGTGCAGCCCCACAGCCGGATGACCTCCCGGATGCCCCGGGCGGTGTCGAAGGGGTCCAGCTGGGCCCGCTGGAGATTTTCCAAAAGGCCCAGGGCAGCACTTTCGCTGTCGTCGTAGTCCGCCAGGATGGCCGGGACCCGTTCCAGCTTGGCCAGACGGCAGGCCCGCAGCCGCCGCTCTCCCGCCACCAGCTGGTACTTATGTACCCCCGTTTTGCGCACGCTCACCGGCTGCAGCAATCCGTTCTGCAAAATGCTCACCGCCAGGGCGGCGATCTCGGTATCATCAAAGGTGGTGCGCGCCTGGTAGGGCGAAGCCTCGATCTGCTCCACCGGGATCATGAGCACCTTGCCTGCCTTCTGCCGGTTCTTCTCTTTTGATTTTGCCATGGTGTCCCCTTTTCTGTATCGGATGGCCGCAAACAAAACGGCCCTGTGGATTCGTCTGCTGATTCCAGCATACCACAGGGCCGCGGGGGCTTGCCAGCACAATCGTTCGCCGGCATATTTGCTATTTTGCGCTTTTACAGGGGTTTCTTCGCAATTTTTCCGCCGTTTCTGGGGTAAACCGTCGGAGTCTGCGATATTTTTCTGATGATGACCAGATTGCGGGTGCTGCCGTCGGGCAGGGTGAACGCCCGGACCTCCTCCAGCTTGCCCCCCAGCTTGTGCAGGGCATTCTTGGAGGCTTCGGTCTCGGCGGCGGCGTCGGGGCCCTTCATGGCAATGAACACGCCCCCCACCTTCACCAGGGGCAGGCAGTATTCGCACAGCACCGGCAGAGCGGCCACTGCCCGGGCGCTGGCCACATCAAAAACCTCCCGCCAGACCTTGCGGGCGGCTTCCTCCGCCCGTTCCTTAGCAAATTCTACCCCCTGCAATCCAAGTTCCCCGCAAACGGTGCGCAGAAACTCCACCCGCTTGCCGGTGGGTTCCATCAGGGTCAGTTCCAGGTCGGGCTTGTAGATTTTGGCCACGATGCCCGGGAACCCCGCGCCGGTGCCCACGTCCACCATCCTGCCCGCCACTTCCGGCTGGGCGGCCAGCAGCAGGCTGTCCACAAAATGGCGGTCCTCGATGCCCTCGGGGGTGGTGATGGCGGTGAGGTTCAGATGTTTGTTGGTCTCCACCAGCAGGTCAGCATATTTGTCCAGGGCGGCGAGCTGGTCCGGGGTGAGAGAAATGTTCCATGTGGAACATTTCTGAGCCAGGCGGTCAAGTTCGATCATGGATGTTGCTCCTTTTCTTTGGTAAAGCGCAGCACGGCCAGGCTCAGCTGGGCCAGGTCGCTGGGGCTGACGCCGGGGATGCGCCCAGCCTGGGCCAGGGTGCGGGGACGGATTTTCGTCAGCTTCTCCCGGCTTTCCAGGGTCATGGTGGGCACGTCGTCATAGACAAAGCCCGCGGGGATGAGCACCTGTTCGTGGCGCTGCACCTCTTTGATGGCCCTCTGTTCCCGGGCGATGTACCCGGCGTAGCGAATTTCAGTTTCCAGCCGCAGAGCCATGGCGGGGGTCACGTCCTGTCCCCAGCCGATGACCTTGGCGATGAGTTCGTAGGTGACGGTGGGGCGGCGGAGCAGTTCCGCCGCGGTGCCCCCGGTCTCCCCCATCCGGCTCATGTCGGCGCCTGTTTCCTCGGCGGCCCGGCGCAGGTCAGCCAGGGGGACCCGGGTGGTTTCCAGACGGTGCATCTCCGCCTGCTTGATGTCCCGGTCCCGGGTAAAGACAGCCCAACGTTCGTCGTCCACCAGGCCGTATTCCCGGCCGATGGGGGTCAGGCGCTCGTCGGCGTTGTCCTGGCGCAGGCTCAGCCGGTATTCGCTGCGGCTGGTCATCATCCGGTAGGGGTCCAGCACCCCCTTGGTCACCAGGTCGTCTACCAGAGTACCCAGGTAGGAAGTGTGCCGGGCCAGCACCAGCTCGGATCTGCCCAACGCGCTGCAGGCGGCGTTCAGGCCCGCCAGCAGGCCCTGGGCGGCGGCTTCCTCGTAACCGGAAGTGCCGTTGAACTGTCCGGCGCCGTAGACACCGGCCACCACCTTGCTTTCCAGGGTGGGATAGAGGGTGGTGGGGTCCACGCAGTCGTACTCGATGGCGTAGGCGGGGCGCATGATCTCCAGATGTTCAAATCCGGAGATGGTGCGGTACATGGCGTTCTGCACCACTTCGGGCAGGCTGGAGGAAAGTCCCTGGAGGTACATCTCCTCGGTGTCCTCGCCGCAGGGCTCCACAAAGATGGGGTGGCGTTCCTTATCCTTGAAGCGCACCACCTTGTCCTCAATGGAGGGGCAGTACCGGGGCCCCACCCCCTGGATCATGCCGCCGTACAGCGGCGAGCGGTGAAGGTTTTCCAGAATGACCTTATGGGTCTCGGGGTTGGTATAGGTGATGTAGCAGTCCACCTTGTTGTGCATGGGGGTGCGGGTCAAAAAGGAGAAGGGCTGCAGACTCTCGTCGGGGTCGCCGGGCTGACATTCCAGCTTGGAAAAGTCGATGCTGCGGCGGTGTACCCGGGCGGGGGTGCCGGTCTTGAACCGGCGGAGGGTGAAGCCGTTTTCCACCAGACACTGGGTCAGGGCGGTGGCGGCGTGCTGGCCGTCGGGACCGCCGGCATAGCTGGCGTCCCCCACAAAGATGCGTCCGCCCAGGGTGGTGCCGGTGGCAATGACCACCGCCCGGCAGCCATACCAGCCGCCCAGGCTGGTGATGACGCCCCGCACCCGGCCGCCCTCGATGTCCAGGGCCACCACTTCCCCCTGGTGAATGTCCAGGTTGGGGGTGAGTTCCAGAGCGTGCTTCATCCACATATGATACCGTTTCCGGTCGGTCTGCACCCGCAGGCTGTGCACCGCGGGGCCTTTGCCCCGGTTCAGCATCCGGCTTTGCAGAAAGGTGGCGTCCGCAGCCACACCCATCAGGCCGCCCAGAGCGTCGATCTCCCGCACCAGGTGGCCCTTGGCGGTGCCGCCGATGGAGGGATTGCACGGCATGTTTCCGATAAAATCCAGCGTCAGGGTGAACACGGCGGTCCTGGCTCCCAGCACCGCCGCCGCGTGGGCGGCTTCAATGCCCGCGTGCCCCGCGCCTATTACAATGACATCATAATTGCCCAGTTTATCCATAGTTTGTATTTGCTTCGTCCTTTCAGCCCTGTTCGGGCAGGATGCCGTCTGTCAGCACCAGATACCGCTGGTAGTTATCCCCATCCACCAGCACCGGGATCTTGGGCCGGTCCTGCAAAAAGGGTTCGGGGTCGTACCAGAAATTCTTGCTCTCAAAAAGATAGACCTTGCCGTCGGCGGGATTCACCGCCTGGCACTGGATGATGAAGGGACAGCGGCCGTTCACCCGGACATTGGTGTTGAACTGCACCGCCACCAGGTCGGCCAGAATCCGGGAACCGCTTTCCCGCAGCTGCCGTTCCATCTTTTTGTCCCGGGCCTCCCGGGAAAGGAACCCCAGCCCGATGAAGAAAAACAGCAATCCGAACCCGGTGAAGAACAGGAGCATCCACTCCCCCGTGGCGATGGCCAGAAAGATGCCCAGCACCATGAAGAGGGCGCCCAGGCCCCCGAAGATGGAACCCATAAACAGAAATACCCGGTTCATACCGCGCCTCCTTTTATTTGCCCACACAGAAGGTGGAGAACACCTGGTCGATGGTGGCTTCGGTCACGTCCTCGCCGGTGAGTTCCGCCAGGGCGGCCAGGGCGTCGGCCAGGCAGACGCCCGCGGCGTCGGGGCCAAGACCGTCTTTCTGGCTGCGGATGCCCTCGGCCAACGCGTCCCGGGCGGCGGTGGCCGCCGCCAGCTGACGGGCGGAACACAGGGCCGCGGCCCCGGTGTCCACCTGGCCTGTGCCCAGCAGGTCGGCCACCGCGTCGCTGAGGCGGGGCAGGCTGGCGGGGTCTTTGGCGCTCAGGGGCAGCACCTGTCTGAAATAAGGTTCCAGGGTCTTCTGCATGGCGGCCAGACGGGCCTCATCCCCCACCAGGTCCTGCTTGTTCAGGATGGCGATGGCCGGGCGGCCCTGGCATTTTTCCGCCACCGAAAGGTCATCCGGGCCCAGGTCGGCGGCGGAATCGAACACTGCCAGCACCAGACCGGCTTCCTCCAGCTTTTTCCAGCTGCGGCGGATGCCCTCGGCTTCGATGGCATCCCCCTCCTCCCCCACGTCCCGCACACCGGCGGTGTCGAAGAGGTTGAGGCGGATGTCCCCCAGCATGATGGCCTGTTCCGCCACGGCCCGGGTGGTGCCCGCCACCGGGGTGACGATGGCCCGGTCGAACCCGGCCAGCAGATTCAGCAGGGTGCTTTTGCCCACGTTGGGCCGTCCGCAGAGCACACAGTCCACACCCCGGCGCAAAATGGCCCCGGCGCCGTAGCCGCTGATGAGGGTGTCCAGTTCCTGTTTGGCTTCTTCCAAAGTCATGGACAGTTCTTCCGGCAGCAGTTCGGGCACGTCCTCTTCGGGGTAGTCGATCCAGGCGGCCAGATGGGAATACAGCGTCTGCAAGGCAGCCTGGATGCCTGCGATCTTCCGGGCCAGGGCGCCGTCCAGGGCGGTGCGGGCCAAGGCGGCCCCCTGCCGCCCACCGGCGGAGATGATCTCCATGACGGCTTCGGCCTGGGTCAGGCTGATGCGCCCGTTGATGAGGGCACGGCGGGTAAATTCCCCGGGGGCGGCGGGCACCGCCCCGGCCAGGTACAGGGATTCCAGCAGGCTGTCGGCCATGACGGTGCCGCCGTGCACCGAAAGCTCGATGACGTCCTCCCCGGTATAGCTGTGGGGCGCCCGGTAGAACAGGGCCACGGTCTCGTCCATCACCTGGTCCCGCAGCACAAAATGACCGAACAGGGCGGTGTAGCCCCTGGCGTCGGCCACCTTCTTGTGGCTGTGGATGGGCACAAAGACCTTTTCCACGATGGCATAGGCGTCCGGCCCGCTCACACGGACCACCGCGATGCCCCCTGCCCCGGGCGGCGTGGCCAGGGCACAGATGGTGGTTGACAGCTGCATAGATACTTTCCCCCTTTTTGGTTTATGGTATCACAAAAATGCCGCGGCGGCAATGGCGGGGGGTGGGGGCCGGATTTGTTTTCCACAATTCCGGCGGGGATTGTTAAAAGAATCGGGGCTTGGTTGTTGGCTGATAGGCAGACGGCAGTCTGCCGGATTTTCTTTCCTTTTTGTTTGTTGCTGCTTGGCAGACGGCAGTCTGCCGGGGTGTTGTCGCTTTTTGCCGCCAAAAAGCGACGGAAAAACCGCCACCGTTTCGAGGCGGTGGACGCCGACCAGGGCTGCGGCCCTGGACCCGGGGAGTGCGGCCACCTTACGACGGCCTACTCAGGCC
>CALXHS010000092.1 GCA_944388165.1 uncultured Gemmiger sp.
GGCCTGAGTAGGCCGTCGTAAGGTGGCCGCACACCCCGGGTCCAGGGCCGCAGCCCTGGTCGGCGTCCACCGCCTCGAAACGGTGGCGGTTTTTCCGTCGCTTTTTGGCGGCAAAAAGCGACAACTCCCCGGCAGACTGCCGTCTGCCCAGAAACAACCAACAAAAAAGGACGGGATACATCCCGTCCTTTGCAAAAATTATCGTTTGCTCCCCACCCAGAACAACGCCACAGTCCCGGGCCCGCTGTGGGCGCCAATGACCGGGCCGATGTCGCCGATGTGCAGGTCCTTCACGCCCAGGGCGCGGAGCTTGTCCGCCACATAGTCGCAGTCTTCCTGGCAGTCGCCGTGGCTCAGGAAAACGGTGCCTCCGGTGATGTCCAGGGCGGTGGCCTGGAAGTGCTTTACCAGACTGTCCAGGCTGGCGCGGCGGCCGCGGACCTTCTCCATGGGCACCAGATGGCCCTCGTCGTCCACGTGCAGCACCGGCTTGATGCCCAGCAGGGTGCCTGCCACGGCGGCGGCGCCGCTGCAGCGCCCGCCGCGCTTGAGGAACATCAGGTCATCCACCGTGAACCAGGCGCAGACGGTGGGAGCCAGCTTGCGGGCGTAGTCGGCGGCTTCGTCCAGGGTGGCGCCGCCCTTGGCGTAGTTGGCCACCAGATAGGTGAACAGGCCCTCGCCCATGCTGGCCTGCAGGGAGTCCACGCTGATGACGCGGCGGCCGGGGAACTTTTCCATCAGTTCCTGGGCGGCCAGGTTGGACGCCTGGTAGGTGCCGGACAACCCGCTGGAGAAGGCCAGATACAGGATATCCTTGCCCTGTTCCAGCACGGGGGTAAAGGCATCCTCAAAATCCGCCAGGGTCACCTGGCTGGTGGTGGACATGCTGCCGTTGCGCAGCTTGTCGTAAAACACTTTGGGGGACATCTCCCGTCCGTCGGGATAGTTGCGGTAGTTGGCGCCGTCCAGGGTGAAGGTCATGGGCAGCACGTTCAGCCCGGTCTGTTCCACAAGAGCAGGGGTCAGGTCTCCGGTGGAGTCGGTAAAGATCAGATAGTTTTCCATCACAAAGCACTCCTTTTATTCGAAATACAGGCCCGCCGGGTCCTGCCGGCCTGCCTGCGGTTTTCCCACTGTTTACTATACCATAATCAGCCCCCCTTTGAAAAGGCCGCCGGTGCGGAAAAATCCCGCCAATATCCCCTGTATTGACAATCCCCCGCCCCTGTGTTTAAGATGGAACCAGAATCAAATGCCTTGCATCCGGCAGAAAGGGGCCACCATGAACATCACCGAACTTGCGGCGCTGGCCGGGGTTTCCAAAACCGCCGTCAGCCGGTATTTCAACAACGGCTATCTCAGCCCGGAAAAGCGGGCCGCCATCGAAGCGGCGGTGCAGGCCACCGGCTACGCCCCCAGCGAAGCCGCCCGGGGTCTGCGCACCCGCCGCACCCGGCAGGTGGGGGTGGTCATGCCCCGGCTGAGCAGCGAAAGCACCGCCCGGGTGGTGGACGGCATCAGTCTGGTACTGGCAGATAAAGGCTACCGCCTGCTGCTGGCCAACACCGCCAACCGCCCCGAGCGGGAGGTGGAATATCTGGACACCTTCCGCACCAGCGGGGTGGACGGGGTGATCTTTCTGGCCAGCATCTTCACCCCCGAACACCGGGCGGTGCTGAAAAGCATGCACATTCCGGTGGTCATCGTGGCCCAGCAGTACGAGGGCTACAACTGCGTGTATCACGACGACCTGGGCGCCGCCAAGGCCCTGACCGAACTGCTGCTGCGCCGCAGCGGCAGCCGCCCCGCCTACATCGGGGTGACCGCCCGGGACCGGGCCGCAGGCTGGGCACGGCGGGAAGGCTATGTCCAGGCTCTGAAGGAAGCGGGGCTGGCCCCCCGGGCGGACGAGATGCGGCTGTCCGGCTTTCATATGGAAGAAGGGTACGAACAGGCCAAAGCCCTGCTGGCGGACCACCGGCCGGGTTCCATCTTCTGTGCCACCGATTCCATAGCCATCGGCGCCATGCAGGCCTGCCGGGAAGCGGGGCTGCAGGTGGGCAAAGACGTGCTGGTGGCAGGGGTGGGAGATTCGGCCATGGGCCGGGTCACCGCCGTGGGGCTGACCAGCGCCCACCTGCACTACAAGACCAGCGGGCAGGAAGCCGCCCAGCTCATGCTCAAACTGCTGCGCCGCCAGGGCGCGGGCACCCGCAGCATCTGCCTGGGATACGAGATCCTGGAGCGGGAGTCCACCCTGGGGAATATGAAACCTTATGAAACCAATAGTATAGCGCCTTAAACTTCATTTCCCCCGCCAATATCTTTTTTGCTTTGTCAGTGATATCATATGTTTGAAAGAAGTGAAACCGATTTCATATCTGTTTCAGAACATCGTTTGACAAAGGAGAGTTGGTCATGGATTACAAGCAGACAGCCATCCAGATCCTGAAAGCCGTGGGCGGCCGGGAAAACGTGGTCAGTGCGGCACACTGCGCCACCCGGCTGCGGCTGGTCATTGCGGACAACGCCAAATGCGACAAAACCGAGGTGGAAGCCGTGGACGGCGTGAAGGGCGTTTTTGAGGCTTCGGGTCAGCTGCAGATCATCATCGGCACCGGCACGGTGAACAAGGTTTACGACGAATTCCTGGCCGCGGCGGGCATGAACGCCGCCACCAAGGAGGAAGTGAAACAGGCGGCCGCCGCCAAAGCCCCCTGGTACAAGCAGGCGGTAAAGACCCTGGGCGACGTTTTCGTGCCCATCATCCCCGCCATCGTGGCCAGCGGCCTGCTCATGGGCCTGCTGGAAGGCCTGGCCAACGTCTTCCCCTCTCTGGCAGACAACGGCACCTACACCATCATCCACCTGTTCAGCAACGCGTCCTTCGTGTTCCTGCCCATCCTCATCGCCACCAGCGCCGCCAAGGTCTTCGGGGGCAACATCTACCTGGGTTCGGTCATCGGCATGATCATGATCCACACCGATCTGGTCAACGCCTGGAACGTAGCTTCCGCCGAAAGCATCCCCACCGCCTCCGCCTGGTTCGGCCTGTATGACATCAACCTGGTGGGCTATCAGGGCCATGTCATCCCGGTCATCATTGCCGTTTGGCTCATGTGCACCATCGAGAAGAAGCTGCACAAGATCGTGCCCGAGATGATCGACCTCTTTGTGACCCCGCTGGTCAGCGTGGTGGTCACCGGCTACGTGACCCTCACCGTCATCGGTCCCATCTTCGGCACCCTGGAAAACTGGGTCCTGGCCGCCGTGCAGACCCTCATCACCCTGCCCTTCGGTCTGGGCGCGGCCCTGTGCGGCGCCATCTATGCCCCCACCGTGGTGGCGGGCGTGCACCACATGTACAACGCCCTGGAAGCGGGCATGCTCAGCGCCACCGGGGCCAACACCTGGATGCCCATTGCCAGCGCCGCCAACGTGGCCCAGGGTGCGGCCGCCCTGGCCTTTGCCCTGCGCACCCGTGACGCCAAGCAGAAGAACATGGCTCTGCCCGCTTCTCTCAGCGCCTTCCTGGGCATCACCGAACCTGCCATCTTCGGCGTGAACCTGCGCTTCGTCAAGCCCTTTGCGGCGGGTATCGCAGGCGGCGCTGCCGGTGCCCTGGTGGCCGGCTGGCTGGGCGTGGCGGCTTCCGCCTACGGCATCACCGGCGTGTTCGGCATCCTCATCACCACCTCCTGCCTGCCCCAGTACCTCATCAGCATCGCGGTTGCCTTTGTGGTGGCCTTTGCCCTGACCTGCGTGCTGTACAGCCCCAAAAAGGAGAACAAGTAAGATGAAACGGCATTTCTGGCGGCAGGCTTTGCATCTGGAGCCCCCCACGGGCTGGCTCAACGACCCCAACGGCCTGGCCTGGTTCGGCGGAAAATACCACGTGTTCTTTCAGTACTGCCCCCAGAGCGCCCAGGGCCGGGGCCCCAAGTGCTGGGGCCATTACGAAAGCCCCGGCCTGGTGAACTGGACCTTTACCGGCGCGCCTCTGCAGCCGGGCGGGCCCTGTGACCGGGGGGACGCTTACTCCGGCAGCGCCGCCGAAGAGAACGGCACCCTCTGGCTGTACTATACCGGCAACTATAAGGCCCCCGGCCAACACGACTATATCCTCACCGGCCGGGACCACAACACCCTGCGGGTGGCCTTTGACGGCCGGGCCTGCGTGGGGGAAAAGCAGCTGCTGCTTTCCAACGCCGATTACCCCGAAGACTGCACCCTTCATGTGCGGGACCCCAAGGTCTGGCAGGGTGCGGACGGGGTGTGGCGGATGGTGCTGGGCGCCCGGGGCCGGGACAACACCGGCCGGGTGCTGCTCTACCACGGTCCGGACGGCGCCCGCTGGGCCCTGGCCCGGGTGCTGGCCAAACCGGATTTCGGCTACATGTGGGAATGCCCCGACTGCTTTGATCTGGACGGACGTTGGTACCTGAGCGCTTCCCCCCAGGGGCTGGACCACGGCGAGACCCGGTACCAGAACGTCTACCAGAGCGGGTATTTCCCCCTGGCGGGCGACCCCGAGACCGGGGAACTGCTGGACTTTTACGAGTGGGACATGGGCTTTGACTTCTACGCCCCCCAGACCTTCCTCGCCCCCGACGGGCGGCGGCTTCTCATCGCCTGGATGGGCATGCCCGACGCCGACTACCACAACCCCACCGCCGCCCTGGGCTGGCAGCACTGCCTGACCCTGCCCCGGGAGGTCTTCCCCGCCCCGGACGGCCGGCTGTGCCAGCGCCCCGCCCGGGAACTGGACGCTCTGTGCGGGAACTTCTCCCCTCTGCCGGATGCCCTGGACCTGGCCGCGCCCTTGCGTCTGCGGGGCAAGACCCACGGCCCCGCCCGGCTGGCGTTGGGCGGTCTGGTTCTGGACTTCGACCCCGCCGGGCTGTGTACCCTCTCCTTTGCCGACGACAGCGGCGCGGGACGGGATGTGCGGCGGATGCCGGTGGAGCCCGGCCCCGTCACCTTCGACATCTGGGTGGACCGGTCGGGGGTGGAAGTTTTCCTCAACGGCGGGCGCACCGTGGCCGCCACCCGGTTCTATCCCCCCGAAGGCCCCCTACCCCTGCGGGCCCAGGGATTGCAGGCGGAATACGCCCCCCTCACCTGCCCGGAGATCCGGGAACTTTCCTGCGTTTTCCTCTGAACCAGAAAACCGCCCCCGGCAAGCCTTTTCAGGCCGCCGGGGGCGGTTTTCTTTGGTTTTCTTATAATGTACCTCCCCGGCTGCCGGGGAAACGGAGTTACTCTTCCGGGCGCCAGCCTTTGCCCAGGTCCACCCAGCCCGCGAACTCCTGCACCGAGCCTTCCAGTTCCGGGATGGTCAGCCGCACGGCGCTGTGGTTGGTGCCCGCGGCGGGATAGACGATGTCGAACCGACGCAGGCTTTCGTCCAGGTAGACGGGAACCCCCGGCACATGGTCGAAGGGGCAGACGCCGCCCATGGGGTGGCCCACCAGTTCCGGCAGGCGGTCGGGGGCGATCATCACCGCCTTTTCCCCGAATTTTGCCTTGTACAGGCTGTTGTTCACCCTGGCATCCCCGGCCATCACCACCAGAATGGCCCCCTGCTTGGTCAGGAACGCCATGGTCTTGGCGATGCGGGCTTCCTCGCAGCCCAGGTCGGCGGCGGCCTGGGCCACGGTGGCGCTGCAATCTTCCAGCTCCATCACCCGGTCGGCCAGACCGAACTGGTCCAGATACTTCCGCACATTCTCAATGGACATGAGTCTTCTCTCCCCTCTTGGATTTACCGGCGCTTTCCCAGCAGCCGGGTGCGCACATAGGCAAAGCAGGCGTCCTCCCCCTCGTCCCGCAGGATAGAGAGGGCGGTCTCCAGCTGGGCGCGGCTGTCCGGGTGCATGACGTAGTGGTCCTTGCTCCGGGCGTAGTAGTCCCAGGCCGCGGCGTCGGTGTATTTGTCCCCCATATAGTTGCGGCTGGCGGCGATGCGGTCGCAGATCATCTCGGCCACATACCGTTCGGGCATCCGCATACCGGCCAGGGCGTGGGGGCCCTGGGGGGCGTAGTCGATCCAGTATTCCAGATGGTGTTTGTTCCGCCCCTTGTGGTGGAGCCAGGCGGTGCTGCAGCCTTCGGCCTTGCGCTGGGCGTTGTTGGGGCTGCAGTTGCCCTGCCAGTACTTGGCCCCGGCCAAAAACTCCACCGGCGCCAGCTTGCTCAGGTCGTGAAGCAGGCCCTGGCGGTAGAGCCCGCAGCGGAAACAGTAATGCATGACCAGCATCTTGTGGTGGTGGATGGTCTTATAGTGCTTGATAGGATGCCACACGGCCAGGTGCCTCCTTGGGGAAAATTCTGCTTTTGATTGTACACGAAAACTTCCTATTTGAAAAGCCCCGCCGGGCAGGCGGGGCAGGGGTCAGGATTGGGCTCTGGTTTCGGCTTCAGCCTTTTTGCGACCGGGCAGCTGGGCGCCCACAATGGCGGCAAACATCAGGCAGCAGCCCAGGGTCTCCACGGTGGTGAGGGTCTGGCGCAGCACCAGCCACCCGGCCAGGGCGCTGAAGACGCTTTCCAGACACATGGCCAGACTGGCGATGGTGGGGTCCAGGTCCTTCTGGCCGATGATCTGCAGGGTGTAGCCCACGCCGCTGGACAGGATGCCGCAGTACAGGATGGACACCGCCGCCCCGGCCAGCTGGGCGG
>CALXHS010000093.1 GCA_944388165.1 uncultured Gemmiger sp.
AAAAATGCCCGCGCCCGGGCTGCCCGCAAGGCCGCCCTGAACACACACGCCGCCGACCTGCAGGCCAAGGCCCCCGCCGGGACACCCGCCCTGCGAACCGCCCAGGCGCCCGCCGCCCAGGCCAAAGCCGACCTGGCCGGGGCCGAAGCCCGGCGGGAAGAACTGCGCAAGGGCCTGCCCTACCCGGACAAGGCCGCCCTCACCGCCCGGCGCGGCCAGGTGGCCGAAGAGCGGGACGCCCTGAACAACGCCCTGTACGCCGCCGCCAAAGCCCGGGCGGAGTTTGAAGCCCAACTCAGCGAGGCCCAAGGCAAGGCCGCCGCCCTGGAAAAGGAAGCGGCCGAATCCGGCGCCGCTCCCGACCCGGCAGCCGCCGCAGCCGCTTTGGAGCAGGCGGAAACCGCCCGCAACGCCTTGCGCCAGTCTTTGCAGGAGACCGACCACCGGCTCAAGACCAACCGTACCGCCCTCTCCGCCCTGGAGAAGGCCCTGGAAGCCGCCGAATCCGCCCGCGCCCGCAGCGCCATGCTGGACAACCTCTCCCGCACCATAAACGGCAACCTGGCGGGCAAGCCCAAGCTGCCTTTTGAGCAGTATGTGCAGGCTTTCTATTTCGACGGGGTGGTGGCCGCCGCCAACCTCCGCTTTCACCGCATGACCGGCGGGCAATACCGTCTGCTGCGCCGCAGCGACGGGGGCATCGCCGCCAAGACCGCCCTGGACCTGGACGTGTTCGACGCCTACACCGGCAAGATCCGCCCGGTGGGCAGCCTGTCCGGCGGGGAGAGCTTCCTGGCCGCTTTGAGCCTGGCTCTGGGCATCAGCGACACCATCCAGCAGAGCGCCGGGGGCGTGCAGGTGGACACCCTGTTCGTGGACGAAGGTTTCGGCACCCTGGACGCCGAAGCGTTGGAAAAAGCCATTGAGACCCTCACCGCCCTGGCGGGGTCGGACAAGCTGGTGGGCATCATCAGCCATGTGGAAGCCCTGCAGGACCGGGTGCGCCGCAAGATCCTGGTGCATAAGACCCGCCGGGGCAGCACCGCCGAAATTCTTACCGAGTAAAAAGGAGCCTTGTTATGTCCAAGTCCCTTTTGCAGGACCAGCTGGAAGCCTGCGCCGCTGCCCGCTATCCCCTGCACATGCCGGGGCACAAGCGCCGGGTCCTGCCCGCGGCGGGCCTGGCCTGCGCCGCCTGGGACACCACCGAAGTCCCCGGCACCGACGACCTTCACGACGCCGACGGCATCCTGGCAGAAGCCATGGCCCGGGCCGCCGCCCTGTGGGGGTCCCGGCGCTGTTGGTTCTTAGTAGGCGGCAGCACCTGCGGGCTGCTGGCGGCCATCCGGGCCGCCGCGTCCTACGGCAGCGAAATTCTCTGTGCCCGCAACTGCCACAAATCCGTCTACCACGCCATTGAGTTGGGCGGGCTGCGTCCGGTGTGGCTCACCCCGCCGGTGGACGAAGACTTCGGGGTGTACGGCAGCATCTCCCCCGCCATGGTAGCGGATGCCCTGGCCGCCCACCCCGGCGCGGCCTGCGTGGTGCTCACCAGTCCCACTTATGAAGGGGTGCTCAGCGACATAACCGCCATTGCGGACCTCTGCCACACCAAGGGCATCCCCCTGGTGGTAGACGAAGCCCACGGCGCCCATTACCTGCCCGCCGCCGTGCCCCACGGTTGGCAGGGTGGGGCGGTTTCGGCGGGGGCCGACCTGGTGGTGCAGAGCGCCCACAAGACCCTGCCCAGCCTGACCCAGACCGCCCTGCTGCATCTGAACGGGGAGATCATCGACCCCGACGAGGTGGAACGGCAGCTGGATGTGTTCGAGACCAGTTCTCCCTCCTACCCGCTGATGGTCAGCCTGGACGGCTGCTGCACCCAGATGGCCCAGGACGGCCCCGCCCTTTTCGCCGCCTGGCGGGCACGGCTGGACCGGTTTTCCGCCGCCGTGGCCCCCCTCAGGCACCTGCGGGTGTTCTGTCACGGCGCCGACACTCTGGCCGCCCACCCCGGCTTTTTTGCCCATGACAGCGGCAAAATTCTGGTGAACGGAGCCGCCGCCGGACTCACCGGGGCGGACATGGCCCGGATGCTGCGGGAAGACTACGGTTTTGAGATCGAGATGGCCTGCGGGCACAACCTGCTGGCCATGACCAGCGTCTGCGATGCCGGGGACGCCCTGGACCGCCTGGCCGCCGCCCTGCTGGCCATGGACGCCCAGGCAACCGCCGCCCCCGTGACCCCGGCGCCGGGGCTTTGCCCCCCGGGGGAAGGGGTTCTGACCATTGCCGAGGCGGTGCGCCGCCCCCGGGAAGACTGTCCCATGCCCGAAACGGCGAGCCGGGTCTGCGCCGAATACGTCTGGGCCTACCCGCCGGGGATGCCCCTCATCACTCCGGGGGAGCGGGTCACCCCCGCCTTCCTTGCGGCCTGCGCCGCCCTGGAAAAGGCGGGTACCGCCCTCCACCACACCGTGGCCAGAACGCCGGGTTGCCTGGCGGTGTGTGACACCTGACCCCGGCTATTCACTGTCCTTTATCATCAAAAGAGCCTTCGCTGTGCTTGGTGCACAGCGAAGGCTCTTTTTGCATATCCGCGTATATTTTTCTCAGCTCAGGGCAAAGCCTTTGTAGTTGGCGCCCTTCACGTCCGATTCATAGAAAGTCACGGTCTGGCCGTCGGGGCCGTAATAGTCCACATGGTCGCCGTAGGTGCCCTGTTTGCGGTAAACAGCCCGTCCATTGTTGGTGTCGTAGATGACGTCCGGCATGGAATCCAGCGCCGAAGCAGAAACATCCGATTTCCCGCTGTCCATGGGCACATGGGCCACAATGGCCAGCAGCAGCCGCCAGATGAACCCCGCGCCGATGAGGCAAGCCACCAGGGGCAGCATCACCTTCTGGGCGGTGGTCTCGCACCGGCCCACGATGACCAGCACCATGTAACCCAGGCAGACCAGCATGATCAGAACCGTGCCCACGATCTCCCCGGCGCCGCTGCCCAGTTCCTGCCCGGTGATGGCCTTGATCAGCGTGCCGATGACCGCAACCAGCAGCATGATCCCCAGCAGAATGACGTAGGACCCGCCCACGCCGATGATGCCCGCCCACTTGCGCCGCAGGCCGTTGTAGCCGATGGTGCCCACCAGGCACAGCACCAGCATGATGACACCCAGAATGCCAACGATTCCTTCCATGTACAACAACTCCTTCAATTTTTTCTCACGATACCCGCCGGAAATACCGGCCTTATTGATAACCATTCGGTTATCGCTTAACAAGAATATCGCATTCTTGTTGTATTGTCAAGGCATGTATCTTACTCAGGAGGAACCCCTTTGGCATATTACCCACGCTTGCGCGATATGCGCGAAGACCACGACATGACCCAGCGGCAGCTGGCGGCGCGGCTGGGCATGGCACAGCCCCAATACAGCCGCTACGAGCAAGGCCTGCGGGATATTCCCACCCCGGTGCTGATCCAGCTGGCCCGCCTGTACGACACCACCACCGACTATCTTCTGGGCCTGACCAACGACCCCCGCAAGCCTTGACAACCCCGCACCACCCGTGTACAATAAAACCATACCATTATAAAAGGGGTGACTGTTTTATGAAGCACATCCAGACTCTGAACACCCGTGACATGGCTAAGAGCCTGCAGAACGGCGGTTGCGGCGAGTGCCAGACTTCCTGCCAGAGCGCCTGCAAGACCAGCTGCGGCATTGCCAACCAGCCCTGCGAAAAGAAGTAATCTTTTTTCTGGCTTGTCTGCCGGG
>CALXHS010000094.1 GCA_944388165.1 uncultured Gemmiger sp.
GCGTGCTGGATGGTGTCGTCGGGATAATAGAGCTTGGCGCCCACAGCGCCCACATCCGCCCGCTGGCTGTAACTGAGCAGCTCCCGCAGGAAATCGTGGGAGAGGACCTCAATATCGTTGTTGAGCAGCAGCAGGTGTTCGCCCTGGGCGTATTTGGCACCAAAGTTGTTGATGGCGGAGAAGTTAAAGGGCCCCTGATACCGCACCACCCGGCAGTTTTTGTAGCGGTCGGGCAGGGTCTTGTAGTATTCCTCGGTGGCGGGGTCGGTGGAGTTGTTCTCGATGACGATGACCTCGAAATTGTCGTATCCGGCGTTCCTGTACAGGCTGGACAGGCAGCGCTCCAGGTCGTCGGTGTGGTCCTTATTGGGGATGAGCACCGATACCAGGGGGTTGCCGGTGAGCTCATACCGCACCTGGAAAGCCCCCGGCGCGTCAGGCAGGATCTCCGCCTTGCCGGGCAGATTCAATCGCTTCAGCTGGGCGTTGATGGCCCGCACCCCGGCTTCCAGGGCATAGGGTTTGGCTTCCATGCCCGCGGCAGTGGACCCGGCGTGGCCCCGCCAGATGTACAGAACCTTCTTGATGTGCTCGATGCGGGCGGCCTTCTCGGTCAGGCGCAGCAGCAGGTCGTGGTCCTGGGCACCGTCGAATTCCTTGTACTCGGCGGCGCCCGCCGCGTCCAGCAGCGGACGGGAAAACACCGCCAGATGGGTGATGAAGTTGCACCCGCGCAGGTAATCGGGGGCAAAGTCCGGCTTGAAGTGGTAGCCGCCCAGCTGTTTCAGGTCGGCGGAAAGAACGATTTCATCACTGTACACCAGATCCGCGCCGGTGTTCCGGATGGTCTGCACGCACTCAAACAGGGCGTTGGGGTACAGCAGGTCGTCGTGGTCCAGCAGGGCCAGGTATTCCCCGGTAGCGGCGGCAAAGCCCGCGGTGGTGTTGGCAGCGATACCGCCGTTTTCCACCTGGCGGTACACAATGCGGCTGTCCTTGGCGGCCAGCTGCTGCCCCAGGCGGCCTGTCAGCGGGTGGGCGTCATCCGAAGCATCCACCAGCACCAGCTGCCAGTTAGAATACGTCTGGCGCTGCACGCTCTTGACCATCTGGCGGAAGAAGGTTTCCGGCGTGTTGTACACCGGCACCACCACGCTGACCAGCGGACCTTGCAGGTTGGCAGCCCGCTGGGCTTTCAGTTCCCGGCGCAGAGGGATGTCCGCCCGGTGCCGCCAGGAATCATGATGGAAGGCCAGCCCCACCCGGAAAGTCACATCCCGCCAGAGCTGTTCCGCCCCCTGTTCGCGGAGGGTGGCGGCGCTGCGCCGGGCCAGGTCCCGCAGGTGGGCGGGGTTGAGCAGGCGGCGGGCCATGCCCCCCACGCTGTCCTGAGCGGCTACGTCGGCGGGGCGGTTCTCGGTTTCTTTGGCCATACAGACCCTCCAGAAGGGACAGACTCAGGCGCGGTCGGCCTTCATGCTGTCCTTTTTCTCAAAATGTTTGTACTCGGCGGCGATCTCGGCGGTGGGGCCGTTGCGGCGCAGATGGCCGTGATCCAGCCAGGCCACCTTGTTGCACATGCGCTCGATCTGTTCGATGGAATGGCTGACCAGAATGACGGTGGTGCCGCCGCTCATGAGTTCGGCCATCCGCTTTTCGCATTTCTGCTGGAACAGGAAGTCACCCACCGACAGAATCTCGTCGGCGATGAGGATGTCCGGCTTGGTCATGGTAGCCACCGCAAAGGCCAGGCGGGCCACCATGCCGGAGGAATAGTTTTTCAGGGGCACATCCAGGAATTCCCTCAGTTCGCTGAATTCCACGATCTCCTCAAACTTGCTGTCGATGTACTTGGGGGTATAGCCCAGCACGGTGCCGTTGAGGTAGATGTTTTCCCGGGCGGTGAGGTCCATGTCGAAGCCCGCGCCCAGCTCGATGAGAGGGGCGATGGTGCCCCGCACCGTCACCTTGCCGGAACTGGGCTTGTACACACCGGAGATGATCTTGAGCAAGGTGGATTTGCCGCTGCCGTTCAGGCCGATGAGGCCGTAGAAGTCCCCGGGCATGATGTCCAGGCTCACGTCGGACAGGGCGAAAAATTCATCGAACCGCACGCCGCCGTGAAGCAGAGCCACAAAGTATTCCTTCAGGCTCTCGTGCTTTTCCTTGGCCAGGTTGAAGCGCATGGAGACATGCTCCACCGAAATGATGGGCTGTTGCTGATTCATCTTCCCGGCCCCCTTTACATGTACAGGACGAACTTGTCCTGATTTTTCTTGAATACCACCACGCCGATAGTCATACTGACGGCGGCGCAGAGGAAGCAGACCACGATCATGCTCATGGTCAGGCCATCCCCCCACAGCACGCAGCTGCGGAAAGCGGTGATGTACCAGTACATGGGATTGATGTGGATGAGCTGCTGCATGATGCCCGAAAGGGCTTCTGGGTCATAGAAGATGGCGCTGGCGTAGACCAGAAGGGTGCAGAACACTTCCCAGATGTGCATGATGTCCCGCACGAACACGTACAGCGCCGACAACAGCAGACCGATGCCCAGGCTGAAGAAGAAGAGCATGATGAGCGGGTACAGGGCCATCCAGGCGGTGGAGAAGGTCACGGGGGTCCAGGTGATGACAAAGACGATGACCAGCGCAATGAAGCTGAAGGCACAGTTGACCATGGCGAAGCAGATCTTCTCCATGGGGAAGATGTATTTGGGGATATAGACCTTGCGCAGCAGCGGGGCGTTTTTCAGCACGCTTTCCATGGCCATGCTGGTGGATTCCCGGAAGAAGTTGAACAGCAGCTGGCCGATGATGAGGAAGCCTGCGAAGTTGGGAATGCCTTCTCCCCGCAGGCCCTTCATGATGGAGTCGAACACCAGGAACATGACCAGGCAGGTCAGCAGCGGGTTGAGGATGCTCCAGGCAACGCCCAGCACGCTGCGGCGGTATTTCAGCTTGAAATCCCGGGTGATGAGGTTCTGCAGCAGGTACCGGTATTTCCAGAAGCCCGCCAGTGAATTTTTGATGCTTTGCACGTCGGCGCCCTACCTTATGTTTCAGTATTTCTCAAAGTACTCGAACTTCTGCTGGGCAAAGGGCTCGTGCTCCTTGTCCTTGGCGCTGGTCTTGTGCTCGCAGCCGCAGTCAGGCCACTGCACATTGACGGTGGGGTCGTTGTAGGGGATGCCGCCTTCGCTGGTGGGGTCGTACACGTCGGTGCACTTGTAGCAGAATTCCGCCACGTCGGACAGCACCAGGAAGCCGTGGGCAAAGCCTTCGGGGATATAGAACATCTTCTTGTTTTCAGCGGAGAGGGTCACGCCCACCCACTTGCCGAAGGTGGCGGAGTTGGGGCGGCAGTCCACGGCCACGTCGTACACTTCGCCCATGGTCACCCGGACCAGCTTGCCCTGGGTGTGGTTCTTCTGGAAATGCAGGCCGCGGAGCACGCCCTTGGTGGAACGGCTCTGGTTGTCCTGCACGAAAGGCTTGTCGATACCGGCGGCGGCAAAGTCGTCGATCTGGTAGGTCTCCATGAAATAGCCGCGGTCATCACCGAAAACGGTGGGTTCGATCACCACAACGCCGGGGATCTCGGTTTCGATAAAATTGAATTTGCCCATGATCTATATACTCCTTCCGGTGCCTGCACTTGGCATATCGGCACACTGATTCGATTTTATTCTATTATTGTACTCTTTTTTACCGGAACACGCAAGATAAACCAAGAAAGGTGTAACATTTTCCCTTTGTTTCCGTCTTGATGGATAAGGGCGGGCATGGTATGATGTTCTGCGTGACCATGACCTGCAAAGGAGGCCTGCCCTGTGACCAAAACCGAAGCCCGCGCCGCCGCCCGCCGCATCTGGCGGGCACAGACGCCGGAAGAACTGCACCGCATGGGGCAGCGCATCTGTGCCCGGCTGTTTGCCCGCCCGGAATGGAAAGCGGCGGGCACAGTCCTCTGCTTCGTTCCCCTGCCCACCGAACCGGATATCTCCCCCGCCCTGGAACAGGCCCTGGCCGAAGGCAAGCGCCTGGCCGTGCCCCGGGTACTGGCGGAAGGCCGGATGGAGTGGGTGCATCTGACCAGTCTGGATGTTCTGCGCCCGGCGGCCTACGGCATCCGGGAACCTGCAGAAGGCACCGTGCTGGACCCGGCAACTTTCGGCCCCGATACCCTGGCTCTGGTCCCCTGCCTTGCGGCGGACCGCAGCGGGGTGCGTCTGGGCCGGGGCGGCGGGTATTACGACCGGTTTTTGGCACAGTATAAAGGCAGACGGCTCCTTGTCTGCCCCGAGGCTTTGCTGGCAGACAGCCTGCCCTTCGACGCCTGGGACGTCCGATTCGCCCCCGGCGAGCTTCTTACAGACCAATAAACCCCAAAAACGAAAGGACGAAAACACATGAAACTGAACAAAACTTCCCTGCTGGCCCTGGCTCTGGCCGCTTCCATCTCCCTGGCTGCCTGCGGCACCCCCGCTTCCGAAGAGAGCACCGATACCCCCGCCCCCACCGCCACGCCGGAGGCTTCCACCCCGGAAGACAGCTCCGAAAACACCGGCGACATGGGCGTGGCCGAAGTGGCCGAGCCGGACAGCGAGCTTTCCGCCCTGGTGGACAGCATCTATGAAGCCTATCCCGTGGAACTGATGATGATGCAGACCACCGCCATTGACCTGGCCGACGAGAGCTGGCTGACCTACAACACCGGCCTGACCGCCGAGCAGGCCGAACTGGTGGATGCGGGCGTGAAGAGCGAATCCCTGACCGGCAGCCAGGCGTACAGCCTGGTGCTGCTGCGGGTGAAGGATGCCGCCGACGCCCAGACCGTGGCCGATGCCATGCTGGAGAACATCGACCCCGCCAAGTGGGTCTGCGTGATGGCCGACCAGCAGCGGGTGGTGACCTTTGACGACAAGGTGCTGTTCGTGATGGCCAGCAGCGAGCTGACCGACGTGAATGCCCTCATCGACGCCCTGCCCGAGGCCCTGGGCATTGAGTACACCTACGACAAGACCGCCGAGGTCGAGGCCGGCGATGCCGTGGCCCCGGATATGGATGCCCCCGTGGTGGCCGGCTGATCATCCTGGTCGTCACTGCCCCTGAAATAGCCTAAGACAAAGAAAACCGCCCCGCCGGACTGTATGCCCGGCGGGGCGGTTTGTTTTTCGGTTCAGCGGCGGACCGTCAGGTCACGCGGGAACTTACTGGGCGCTCTTGGCAGCGCGGATCTCCTTGATCAGTTCGGGAACGACCTTGTACAGGTCGCCCACGATGCCGTAGGAAGCCACGTCGAAGATGGGAGCGCTCTCGTTCTTGTTGATGGCGATGATGGTCTCGGAATCCTGCATGCCGGCCACGTGCTGGATGGCACCGGAGATGCCCAGAGCCACGTAGATGCGGGGATGGACGGTCTTGCCGGTCTGGCCGACCTGGTGGTCAGCAGACAGCCAGCCTTCGTCGGTAACGGCACGGGAAGCGCCCACGACGCCGCCCAGAACACCGGCCAGTTCCTCGGCCAGGGCAATGCCCTCCTCCACGTCGGAGCTGATGCCGCGGCCCACGGAGACGACAACATCGGCGCCGATCAGGTCGACCAGCTTCTTGGCGCTCTTCTTGATGTCCAGGATCTCCACATGGATGTCGTCAGCGGTCAGTTCGGGAGTGATCTTCTCGATCACGACCTTGGCGGCGCCGGCTTCATCGTAGGGCTGGGTCTGCATGACGCCCGGACGCACGGTGGACATCTGCGGGCGGAAGCGCGGGCAGATGATGGTGGCCATCAGGTGGCCGCCGAAGGCGGGACGGGTCATCTTCAGGTTGGTGTTCTCTTCGAACTTGGTGTTGTCCACATCAATGTTGGAGGTAGTGCGCAGGAAGTCCTTGTACTTCTCCACGTCCACGTCCAGATGGGTGCAGTCGGCGGTCAGGCCGGTGTGCAGGCGGGCAGCGCAGCGGGGGCCCAGGTCACGGCCCAGGTTGGTGGCGCCAATCAGCACGATTTCCGGCTTCTTGTCCATGACCAGGTCGCACAGGGCCTTGGCATAGCCGTCGGTGGTGTAGTCCTTCAGCAGGGGGCTGTCGATGTAGTAGACGCGGTCGGCGCCGTAGCCGCCCAGAGCCTTGATGTAATCTTCGTTCAGCTCGCTGCCCATCACAACGCCGCACAGCTCAACGCCCAGGTCGTTGGCCAGCTTACGGCCTTCGCTGAGCAGCTGGTAGCTGATGGTCTGCATCTGGCCTTCGCGCTGTTCGCAGAAGACCCAAACGCCCTTGAAGGCGGCGGTGTCCATAGCATTGAATTCTGCCATTGTAGTACTCTCCTTCCTCAAATCAGGTGCTTGTCGTTCAGCATACCGACCAGCTGGGCGGCGCTTTCGACCATCATGCCGGCGCCCTTGACCGGGGGAGCAAAGGACTTGTAGACGTTCGTGGGAGAGCCCTTCAGGCCGATGGTGTCGGTCTCGATGAGGGGATCGTCCTTCAGAGCGTTGTAGTCAAACACATCGATGGGCTTGTCGAAGCACTCGAAGATACCGGACACGCTCATGTAACGGGGGGTGTTCAGTTCCTTGATGCAGGTGAGCAGGCAGGGAGTCTGAACCTTCAGTTCCATGTAGCCGTCTTCCAGCTGACGCTTGACGATGACGTTGTTGCCGTCCTTCTTGATGTCGGTGACATAGGTGACCTGGGGCAGATGCAGCTTTTCAGCGATCTGGGGGCCGACCTGAGCAGTGTCGCCGTCGATGGCCTGACGGCCGCAGAAGACGATGTCCTCGGGGCCAACGCCGATCTTGTTCACGGCAGCGGCCAGGATCTGAGAGGTGGCGAAGGTGTCGGAACCGCCGAATTCACGGCCGGAAACCAGCACGCCGCGGTCGGCGCCGCGGGCGATCAGCTCACGCAGCATGCCTTCGGCCGGGGGCGGGCCCATGGTGACGACCACGACTTCGCAGCCGGTCTCGTCCTTCAGCTGCAGAGCAGCCTCCACGGCGTTCAGGTCGTCGGGGTTGGTGATGGTGGCCATGGCCGCACGGTCCATGGTGCCGTCCGGCTTGACGGCGACTTTGCCCTGCGTATCAGGGACCTGTTTTACACAAACGATAGCTTTCATTGTACTGCGCCCTCCTTACTTCAGCATCGCGCCGGAGATGACCATCATCTGGACTTCGCTGGTGCCTTCGTAAATTTCGGTGATCTTGGCGTCGAGCATAATCCGTTCGATGGGGTAGTCACGGGTGTAGCCGTAACCGCCGAACAGCTGCAGGCAGCGGCGGGTCACGTCGCTGGCAGTGCGGGAAGCGATCAGCTTGGCTTCGGCAGCTTCCACACTGTAACGGACCTTGGCGCCGTTCATGGCTTCCTGCTTCTTCAGGGCGGCACGATAGACCAGGTACTTGGCAGCTTCCACGCGGGCCTTCATCTCAGCCAGTTCGAACTGGGTGTTCTGGAAAGCAGCGATGGAACGGCCGAACTGCTTGCGCTCCTTGACGTAGGCAACGGTCTCGTCCAAGGCGCCCTCGGCGATGCCCAGAGCCTGGGCAGCAATGCCGATACGGCCGCCGTCCAGGGTGGCCATGGCCAGCTGGAAGCCCTTGCCCTTCACGCCCAGCAGACGATCCTTGGGGATAATGCAGTCTTCCATGATCAGTTCGCAGGTGGAAGAACCGCGGATGCCCATCTTGTCTTCGGGCTTGCCGACCTTGAAGCCGGGGTCGGTGCGCTCCACGATGAAGGCGGAGATCTCCTTCTGCTTGCGGCCGCGCCTGTCGGTGATGAAGCCGGTGACGGCGATGATGATGAACACGTTGGCATAGCCGGCGTTGGTGATGAAGATCTTGGAGCCGTTCAGCTTCCAGTGGTCGCCTTCATCCACAGCGAAGGTCTGCTGGCCCTGGGCGTCGGTGCCGGCGCCGGGTTCGGTCAGGCCGAAAGCTCCGATCCATTCGCCGCTGCACAGCTTGGGCAGGTACTTGGCCTTCTGCTCGGGGGTGCCGTTCTCGTAGATGGGAGCGGCGCACAGAGAAGTGTGGGCAGAGATGATGACACCGGTGGTGCCGCAGACCTTGCTCATTTCCTCAACAGCCATGACGTAGGACAGCACATCGCCGCCGGCGCCGCCGACTTCCTTGGGGAAGTAAATGCCCATCATGCCCAGCTTGGACATCTTCTTGACATTTTCAATGGGGAAATACTCTTCAGCATCGACCTGCTTGGCCAGGGGTTTGACCTCGTTTTCGGCAAACTCCTTGTACATTTTCTGTACCATCTGCTGCTGTTTGGACAGGGTGAAATCCATAGCGATAATCCTCCTTATGCAAACGAAATTCTCCCGCCGCCGTTTTGGGGGCGGGAGAAACTCGTCTTACTGTTTACAGGGCGTCGACCGGGGTCTTGGTGCGGTCAGCGTTGTAGACATAGAAGCCCTTGCCGGTCTTGCAGCCCAGGTTGCCGCCGCGGACCATCTTGCGGATCAGCGGGCAGGCACGGTACTTGCTGTCGCCGGTCTCCTTGTACAGGACGTCCATGATGGCCAGGCAGATGTCCAGGCCGATGAAGTCGCCCAGTTCCAGGGGGCCCATGGGATGGTTGGCGCCCAGCTTCATGGCGGCGTCGATGCCGGCGATGTCGGACACGCCTTCCATCTTGATGAAGGCAGCTTCATTGATCATGGGGATCAGGATGCGGTTGACCACGAAACCGGCGGCCTCGTTGACCTGCACGGGGGTCTTGCCGATGGCTTCGCTGATCTTCTTGATGGTCTCAACGGTCTCGGCAGGGGTGTTCACACCGGCGATGACCTCGACCAGCTTCATGCGGTCGGCGGGGTTGAAGAAGTGCATGCCCACCATGGGACGGGTCAGGCCCTTGCCGATCTCGGTGATGGACAGAGAAGAGGTGTTGGAAGCGAAGATGCACTCGGGCTTGCAGATCTTGTCCAGCTCGCCGAAGGTGGTCTGCTTGACCTTCATATCCTCGAAAGCAGCTTCCACGACCAGGTCGCAGTCAGCGCACAGGTCTTCCTTCAGGCCCGGGGTGATGGCAGCCAGGATGGCGTCCACCTTTTCCTGGGTCATCTTGCCCTTGGCAACCAGCTTGGCATAGCCCTTGGCGATCTTGTCCTTGCCGCCCTCAGCCCATTCCTGCTTGATGTCGCACAGAGCGACGGTGTAGCCTTCGCACTGAGCGAACGCCTTTGCAATGCCCTGGCCCATGGTGCCAGCGCCGATAACGCCTACCTTCATAGTAGTAACCCTCCTGAATAATGTTTTATTAAATAATCAGTTGTTGGTGAAAACCGGTTTGGGTTTCGGCTTTTCCTTGCTCAGGAAGCAGCCCATGCCTTCCACCTGGTCGTGGGTCTCGAAGCAGTCGCCGAAGAGCTTTTCTTCCACTTCCACAGCCT
>CALXHS010000095.1 GCA_944388165.1 uncultured Gemmiger sp.
GTTTGTGTGGGGCCTGTGCCGGCTGCAGCCCATGGGCTGGCCGGTGCCGCTGGCCGCGGTGCTGGGGGCCGGCGGCGCTGCAGCCCTGTCCGGCATGCCGGGAATGCAGACCGGGCGGATGCGCCCCTGGGTGGTGCTTTACGCAGCCTTTGTCTCGGCACTGCTGGGCAAGGGACTGCAGCTGGCCTTTGGCACAGCCCAGCCCTGGTGCTTTCTGGTGCTGGCAGGAGCGGCGCTGTTTTGGATTTCGGATCTGCTGATCCTGTTCCTGTATTTTTACACCGCAAAGCACCCTGCCGTGCATGTCGCCAATCTTTTGACCTACTACTATGCCATGTTTCTGATTGCAATCAGCCTCGCATTCTGAGAAGTGGGACACTTTATAACTTTGCAGCAGCCGAAACACCTTAAACAAAAAGAGAGGATGGGGAACATGACAGAAGAAACGATGCAGGCCCGTCAGGCCTTTCTGGTGGATACGCTGCAGAAACTGCTCGGGCAGGACAGCCCTTCCGGCTTCACCGGAAAGGTGGTGACGGTGGCAGAGGACATCGCCCGGGAACGGGGCTTTGCCACCCGCCGCACCAACAAGGGCAACCTGATCATCACGGTGCCCGGCCGGGAACCCGGCCGCAAGATCGGGCTCTGTGCCCATGTGGACACCCTGGGCCTGATGGTGCGCTCCATCACCGCCGACGGCATGCTGATGGTCACCAAGGTGGGCGGCCCCCTGCTGCCCACCCTGGACGGCGAATACTGCCGCATCTATACCCGGGAAGGCAATGTGTACACCGGTGTCCCCCTCGGTCCACGTGCAGGATGACGCGGCCACCCGCCCCCGTGACGAGAAAAACATGGCTGTGCGCATCGACGAGAAGGTGCACAGCAAGGAGGATGTGCTGGCTCTGGGCATTGAAGCCGGCAACTATGTCTGCTATGACCCCAAGACCACCGTCACCGAGAGCGGCTTCGTCAAATCCCGCTTTCTGGACGACAAGGCCAGCGCTGCCTGTCTGCTGACCCTGCTGTGGCAGATGCGCGAAACCGGCACCCTGCCCCGTTTTGAAACCTACATCACCCTGACCGTCCACGAGGAGGTAGGACACGGCGGTTCTACCCTGCCCACGGTGGACGAACTGCTGGCGGTAGACATGGGCTGCATCGGCGATGACCTGGGCTGCACCGAGTACCAGGTTTCCATCTGCGCCAAGGACAACGGCGGCCCCTATGACTACGACATGGTCAGCCGCTGGTGAAGCTGGCCAAAGAGCAGCGCGTGGATCACTCGGTGGACATCTACCCCCACTACGGTTCGGACGTGGGCGCCGCCTGGCGCGCCGGTATGGATTGCCGTGCCGCCCTCATCGGCCCGGGCGTGCATGCCTCCCACGGCATGGAGCGCACCCATCTGGACGGCCTGAACGCCACCATGGATCTGGCCTCTCTCTACCTGGAACTGGCCTGACCCCATAAAATATATATTTACTACTGAATTGTACCCTTTTTGTCTGAAAGTGTGCTATACTGTCTGGCAGATAGATTTTTTGCCATTCCACCAAAATCCCGGCAAAAAAGGAGGAAATTCTGTTGAAGCATTATGTTTCAGCCGCAGCACCGCGCAGCGGCGACGGCACCGAGAAACGGCCGTTCCAGACCATCAGCGAGGCGGCAAAAATCGCCGCAGCGGGTGACGAAGTCATCGTGCTGCCCGGCTGCTACCGGGAATGGGTCGATCCCGTCAACGGCGGCGAATGCGACGACAAGCGCATCACCTACCGTTCGGCAGTGCCCGGCGGCGCCATGATCACCGGTGCCGAATCCGTCAAGGGCTGGACCCGTTACCAGGACAACGTCTGGACCGTGCGGGTCTCCAACAGCCTTTTCGGCGATTACAACCCCTACACCACCTATGTGTACGGTGACTGGTACTTTGCCGGAAAATCCAAGCACACCGGCTGCGTCTACCTCAACAACAAGGCCATGTACGAAGCCGGAAACCTGGAAGAGTGCATCAAGGGTGAGGTATACCCCTGCTCCTGGGAGCCGGAGGCTTCGGTCTACAAATGGTACGCTGAACAGGACGGCGATTCCACCGTGTTCTATGCCAATTTCCAGGGCAAGGACCCCAACGCGGAGAACGTGGAGATCAATGTTCGCCGTTTCTGTTTCTACCCCAGCAAGACCGGCGTGGGATATATCACGGTCAGCGGCTTCTGCATCACCAAGGCAGCCACCACCTGGGCACCGCCCGCCGCCTACCAGGACGGCATGATCGGCCCCCACTGGTCCAAGGGCTGGATCATTGAAGACTGCGAGATCTCCAACTCCAAGTGCGCAGGCATTTCCCTGGGCAAATACTGCGACCCGGACAACGACCACTATTTCACGAGAAAGCACGTCAAATCCCCCACCCAGATGGAGCGCGACGCCGTCTGCCGGGGACAGTACCACGGCTGGCTCAAGGAGAATGTGGGCAGCCACATCGTGCGCCGCTGCGACATCCACGACTGCCAGCAGGGCGGCATCATCGGGCGCATGGGCGGTGTGTTCTCGGTCATTGAGGACAACCACATCCACCACATCAACAACATGATGGAACTGGGCGGCGCGGAAATCGCCGGCATCAAGATGCATGCCGCCATTGATGTGATTTTCCGGCGCAACCATATCCACCACTGCACCATGGGCATCTGGTGCGACTGGGAAGCCCAGGGCACCCGCATCACCCAGAACCTGCTGCACGACAACCAGCGCCCGGACTTCGCCGTGCCCCTCAAGGGCGGCATGATGAGCCAGGATATCTTTGTGGAGGTGGGCCATGGTCCCACCCTCATCGACAACAACATCCTGCTCAGCGAAGCGTCGCTGCGCTTTGCCACCCAGGGCGTTGCCATGGTCCACAACCTGATCGCCGGTGCGCTCACCTGCGTGGGCGGCGGCACCGGTCCCCGCTATACCCCCTACCATATCCCCCACCGTACCGAAGTGATGGGCTTTATGACCATTCTCCACGGCGACGACCGGTTCTATAACAACATCTTCATCCAGAACGGCCCGGCTGAACCCAAGCGCACCCCCCATGACAGCGACGACGGTTTCGACGAAGAAAACCGCGCAGTGGGCACCCATGTCTTTGACGGCTACCCCACCTATGACGAGTGGATCGCGCAGTTTGACATGGACACCGACACCCCCAACATGGTGAAGCTGGCCCCCGCCCACGACAGCCGCCTGCCCGTATGGGCGCAGGGCAACGTCTACTTCGGCGGCGCCAAGTGCTGGAACAAGGAAAAGGACGCCGTCATCGTGCCCGACAAGGTGACCCTGAACCTGAAGGAGCAGGACGGCCGGATGACCCTGGAAACCAACCTGTACGACCTGCTGCCGCAGATGCAGACTCCCAGCGTTACCACCATGCTGCTGGGCAAAGCCTTCGAACCGGAAGAAGCCTACGAGAATCCCGACGGCACCCCCATCTTCTTTGATGCGGACTACCTGGGCCGTCACCGGGCTCCGAACCCGCTGCCCGGCCCCTTCGCCAGTGGGGCAGAACTGGCGGAATCCCTCTTTGATGACAACAACAGCGGCCCTGTAGCACAGTGATCCTATGACAAAACCCCCGCAAACGTCCGTTTGCGGGGGTTTTTCTATAAATCACTTCAGGAAGAAGCGCAGCATCTTGTCTTTTGCTTTGGTATAGGGCTGGTAGCGCACCGGCATATCCAGCCAGGTCTTTTTGTCCACAATGCTGCGCAGGTGGCTGAAGGCTTCGAACCCGGTCTTGCCGTGGTAGCCGCCCATGCCGCTCTCCCCCACGCCGCCGAAAGGCATGGCGCTGGTGGCCAGATGGATGATGGTATCGTTCAGGCATCCGCCGCCGAAGTGGCAGCGGCCCAGCACCTTGCGCTGCCCGGCCTTGTCCTCACTGAAAAGGTACAGGGCCAGCGGATGGGGCTGGGATTCGATATCCTCCAAAGCGGCATCCAGATCGGTGTAGGTCAGCACCGGCAGGATGGGTCCGAAGATTTCCTCGCCCATAACGGCATCTTCCCGGGTCACGTCCTTCATGACGGTGGGGGCAATGCGCTGGGCGGCTTCATCTCCGGTGCCGCCGCAGACCACCTTGGCGAGGTCGATGAGCCCCATCAGGCGGTGGTAGTGCTTTTCGTTGATGATCTTGCCGTAATTTTCATTGGCCAACGGGTCCGCACCGAACTGGACGGTGATCTCCTTCCGGATAGCAGCGATGAGCTCATCCCGGATGGAGGCGTCACAGAGGATGTAGTCCGGGGCCACACAGGTCTGCCCGCAGTTGAGATACTTGCCGAAAACGATCCGCTTGGCGGCCAGGCCGATCTTGGCGGATTTTTCCACGATGCAGGGGCTTTTGCCGCCCAGTTCCAATACGGCGGGGGTCAGATACTCGGCGGCGCAGCGCAGCACCTCTTTGCCTACAGCCTTGCTGCCGGTGAAGAAGATCATGTCAAACTTCTGGTGCAGCAGCGCCTGGTTTTCGGCACGGCCGCCGGTGATGACACAGACATGTTCCGGCGGGAAACATTCCTCCACGATCTGCTGCAGCACAGCTGCAGTGGCCGGGGCATAGGCGCTGGGCTTGACGATGGCGGTGTTTCCCGCGGCAACGGCATCGATGAGCGGGTCCAGGGTCAGCAGAACGGGATAGTTCCACGGGCTCATGATGAGCACATTGCCGTAAGGGCTGGGGGACCGGAAGCTCCGCGCCGCAAACTGGGACAGCGGGGTGGGCACCGTGCGCTCCTTCATCAGGCGGCGGACATGGCGGATCATCCAGGTAGCTTCGGACAAAGTCAATCCGGTCTCGCACATATAGCTCTCGGTCTCGGACTTGCCCAGGTCGGTTTTGAGGGCGCGGGCCAGGTCGGCTTCATGGTTCTGCAGCGAAGCCTTGAGCTTTTTCAGGGCCGCGATGCGGGCCTGGGCGGACAGGGTATGCCCGGCGGCAAAATACTCACGCTGCCGTTTGAGAATGGCTTGAATCTCCAGTTCCGTCATTGGTGGAAACCTCCTGAACTTGTTTGTACATTTCTTCCAGCTGGTCGGGGCCCCACAGCACCGGCACCGGGTACAACGGGTTGGCCTCATGGTCGGCATAGCGGGCCAGCTGGGGGATGTCCTCGGTGCGGATACCGGGGAGCGTTTCGGGAATATCCATCGCCGCGTTCATGGCGTCGATGTAGGCGATGAACTCGTTGGCCGCCACCTCATCGCTGACATCCTGGCTGACACCGGAGGCACGGGCCAGTTCCGCCAGTTTCTTCCAGGCGGCGCTGCCGTAGGCTTTCAGCACGATGGGCAGCAGCACGCTGTTGGCCAGGCCATGGGCAATGCCGTAGCGGCCGCCCAGGCTGTGAGCCACCGCATGGACATAGCCCACATAGCTCTTGGTGAAAGCAGTTCCGGCCAGGTAGGCAGCCCGCAGCATGTTGGCCCGGGCTTCCCGGTTATGGCCGTTGTAGTAGGCTTCCGGCAGGTTGTTGAAGATGAGCTGCACCGCCTCGATGGCGGCGGCGCGGGTGCCCTTGGTGGTGGAACGGCCGATATAGGCTTCCACCGCGTGGGTCAGGGCATCCATGCCGGTGGTGGCGGTCAGCTGCGGGGGCAGGTTGAGGGTCACGTCGGGGTCCAGCACCGCGTAATGGGGAATCAGCGAAAAATCGTTGATGGGATACTTGTGATGGATCTTTTCGTCGGTGATGACGGCGGCCAGGGTCGTCTCACTGCCGGTTCCGGCGGTGGTGGGCACCGCGATGAGCAGGGGCAGACGATGCAGCACCTGCAAAAGGCCTTCCATCTTATCCAGGGACTTTTTGGGCCGCACAATGCGGGCACCCACGGCCTTGGCACAGTCCATGGAAGAACCGCCGCCGAAAGCGATCAGCCCCTGGCAGCCGTTTTCCAGGTACAGTTCCCGGGCTTCCTCCACGTTGGCCACGGTGGGGTTGGCCACGGTACGGTCGTAGACCACACAGCGGATATGGGCAGCCTTGAGCTGCTCTTCCAGGTGGGCGGTCAGGCCCAGGCCATGCACACCGGCATCGGTGACCAGCATGACGCAATCAATGCGGTGTTCCCGCAGCACGGCGGGCACACCGCTGACGCCTTCGATCAGTTTGGGCTCGCGGTAGGGCAGAAAGGGCAGCGCAATGCGCATGCCCAGCTGAAAAGTACGGCAGAAAATCTTCTTGACAACGTTCATTTCCCTCATCCTTTCCCTCTATGGACGCTATGATAAAGAATAAGACAAAAACAGCAACAATGTCAAGTTGAAATTTAGCTAAATAATTTTAAAAAACTGTCAAAATTGACGAATCACCGCGTACCCACTGCCCTTTCCGGCAAACAGGCATGGAAAATGTGCCCCGGATATTGCTTCTTTTTCCGTTGGTTTTTCCCATCATAACAGCATCATCTCCATCCTTGTTGATCAGAAAGGATCATTTCTTTTGTTTTTTCACTTTTTATTGGCACATAGTCGGAAATTCATATATCATGAGAAAAAGACGTGTTCTCTTTTATAGGAAGGATACTTGGTATGCGGAAAGGTTTTGTCCCTCTCCTCTGTGCCCTTTGCATCGCCTTGTGCGCCTGCACCGCTGCTCAGCAATCCCCCGGCGAAGAAGGTTCGTTCCCGGACAGCGCGGAACTCTCTGCCACGGCAGCGCCGGAGCAGGAAGGTTCTGGAACTGCCATATGATCTTTACCGGGATTGCAGACCCGCGGAAGACGTATTCCACATCGAAAAAATCGACCTGCCGCAAAATCCGGAAGGGCAGGTCTTCTCCCCTGTGGCTTTTCTGGACGAGAACACCCTGCTGGGCAGTCTGTACGAAGCCGCCGACGGCGTTCCTTCGGATCAGGATGCCGCGGCGTTGGGCCGTCTTGACCTGCAAACCGGCGAATGGCAAAAGCTGGTTTCACCGCCGGATGGGGCCACCGATGGGATCCTGACGTTCAGCGATTCCTATATCGTATACTGGGAAATACCCCTTTCTGACGCGGAAGCCCCCACCTCAGGAAAAGCCTCCTTGTGCATTTATGACCGCCGGGCAGAAGAAGCGTACGCCCTCTTCGAGTATCCGGAAGAATTTTTGAAGAGCGCGCTGGTCTATGGGAATCACATCGTACTGGTGGAGGACCGGCTGTATTTCGATACCGCTGTGCCCGGCAGTGAGGGCACCAAGACCTTGGTGTATTCTGCCACCTGCCCGCATGCAGCGTCACGCCTTATAAGGAAAACACACAGCATCCCCCTGTACGACGGAGAAAAGCTGTGGACTGTCACAAACCAGGGAGATACCTGTGTGCTGGAAGCTGAGGACGGGTCCGACCAGCTCACACTGCCGGACTCCGCCGCCGAAATTGCCGTGGGTGAAGAGATCTTCTGCAAACTGAACCGCGGCACCACAGACGGCACCGGTCTCAGCACCTGGGAATGGATCGACATCCGCCAACAGCAGCCCATCCTGACCACCCAACAGGCAACGGATGATCTGCGGCTGGAAGAAGGCTATCTTGTATGGGCAAGCTATGCGGACAGCCCCGCCGCCTGCTGTGTGACCACATCACAGACCGGGCCCGGCGTTCACGGTATACTGGTTCCACTGTGAATTGTGGGAGGTATACTATGAAACCCGGAAAAAAGCGGCGCAAAGCCCTGGTGGACAGCTCTGCCTGTGTGGCCTGCGGCTGTTGTGTAAAGGTCTGTCCCCTGCAGGCCATTGAGATTCTGCGGGGCATCACGGCCCGCGTCAATCCCGACAAGTGTGTCGGGTGCGGCAAATGCGCCGCCGAATGCCCGGCCAGCGTCATCCGGCTGCAGGAGGTGGAAGCATGAAAAAGCACTGGTACGATTATCTCTGGATTGCTTCCCTGCTTTATCTGGTGCTGGGCTTTTTCAACATCCTGTTTGCCTGGCTGGGCCTTTTGTGCTTTTTCATTCCCCTGATCATTGCCATTGTGTGGGGAAACAAGGGCTACTGCAACCGCTATTGCGGCCGTGGCCAGCTGTTCGGGATGCTGGGCGGCCGGTTCGGGCTTTCCCGCAAAAAGGATATCCCCCGCTGGATGAAAAGCAAGGCTTTCCGGTACGGGTTCCTGACCTTCTTTTTCGCCATGTTCTTCCTGATGCTGTGGAACACCTACCTGGTGTTTGCCGGCGCCCAGGACCTGAAACAGGTGGTCACCCTTCTGTGGACCTTCAAGCTGCCCTGGAACTGGGCTTATCACGGCACTTTGTTCCATCCCGGCGTGGCACAGTTTGCCTTCGGTTTTTACAGCGTCATGCTCACTTCCACGGTGCTGGGGCTGATTACCATGGTGCTGTTCAAGCCCCGCAGCTGGTGCGTGTACTGCCCCATGGGCACCATGACCCAGCTGATCTGCAAGGCCCGCAACGGCCGCAGCGTGTGATATTGCTTTTGACAAACAAAAGAGGCTGTGCACATTGCACAGTCTCTTTTCCTTTTTATGGCAAAAACGAGCATAGTCAAGGGTTCCTGTGTGTGCTATGGTATTCTTATCCCTATGAAAGGCATACCGCCCGGCCCTTTTGTGATCGTCCCTGTGATCCGGACTGATCGCGGCCTGCCGAAAAAAGAGGAGAAGAATAAGGAGTGTTTCAAATGAAGAAGTTCCTGGCCATCGTGTGTACTGCGGGAATGGTGTTGACCCTGGGCGGATGCAGCTTTGGCGAAAAGCCCGATGTTGTGGTGAGCACCTTTTGCGAGGCCCTGAAAACCTACGACATGCAGGCCGCCGCAGCCTGTGTGACAACGGAGGAGACTGTCCTGCCGGAAATGGAGATGGAGGACGAAATTTCCCAGCTGCTGATGGATTACATGAAGGAAAAAGCCGCGGAGATGACCTATACCATTGAGGAATACACCGTCGAAAAGGGCGAGGCCTCGGTACCGGTGACCTTCACCTATGCGGATGCCTCTGAGGTCCTCACCGAAACGTTTACGGACTATCTCACCCGGGGGCTTGAGTTGGCATTCAGCGGGGCGGACGACGATGAAATCGAAGCCTTGTTTGCCGATGTCTTTGCGGAGAAGTGCGACACGGTAGAAACTTCCACCGCCACGGCCACGGTGACCTTCCTCTGCCAAAAGACCGACGGCGAATGGAAAATCTATGACGTGGCCGAAGAGGACGCTACTGCGCTTTTGATGGTGATGACCTGCAACCTTTCTTCCGCCATGGAAGAATTGGACGCTTCCTTCTCTTACTGACAGCTTTTCTGGGCCTCTGCCCGGGATACAAAAAAGGCGCGGTCCTGCCCGGACGCGCCTTTTTTGATGCGGTCAGTTGTTAGAAACGACGCCTGACCCATCAGTTATACCAAAGGGCAAAGTATCTCTTTAATACAAGCCCTTGCGCCGGATAGAACCGTTATCTGTCATCCGGCTTATTCTTTGTCCTGCAAAACAGCTGCCCGCAATCCGGCTTGGATTCGCTCCTTTTCCCCGCTTTCATTGGTCCGAAGGCGCAGTAGCGGAATGCCGACACTCTCAAAAATATGGTTTTTCTTGCGGTCCCGTTCCGCCCGGGCCGTATTCGGTGCATGGAATGTGGTCCCGTCCACCTCAATGGCCAGCAGCGGAGACTTATCCATCCGGCGGAACAAAAGAAAATCCACATGGGTCAACGGATTTTTGGCGTAGATGATTTCTTCCTCACTCAGAGAAGAATACTCCTTGAGAATGTTGACCAGTGCCACATGGACCGCACAATCCACAAAAGAAAATTCTGCACTTCGAAGCACTTCCCTGATCACACCATACAGAAGATTTTCCGAATCATATTCCGAGATCTTTCCATGTTTTTGCAAAAATACCTGCCGCTGCTGTGCATAGCCCTGATACAGCAGGTCAAAGACGGAATAGACGGAACTTTCTATGACCGCACAGTTGTTATACTCAATATAGCGGGCCAGATCTCCGTAATTGGTTCGGTCGTTCTGCGGGTCCCGGGAAGTGACCACCGTCAGGCTTTTGACCGCCCGGGAAACGGCCACATTCAGCATACGGGGATCATCCACAAATTCCGTGATCACGTTATCCACCGAAGTCAGGATGATAGCGTCCTTTTCCCGCCCCTGGAATTTATGTACCGTGGCAACTTCCAGCCCGTCTCCCAGCTGTGCCTGCAGCGCTGCCACCTGATTCCGGTAAGGGGTGATGATTCCCACACTGTCGTATCCACACCCGGAAAGTGCAGGCAGCACTTCCCGACGAATCACATCAATCTCCCGCTGATTCATGTGTCCTCTTGCGTGATGACCGGAAGGGGTGTAATACATGGACAGAACATTCGGTTCCTGATGGTCTTCCGTCATAACAATCAGCTGATTTCCGTAAAACTTCTGATTGCAGAAATTGATGATTTTTGGGTGGCACCGGTAATGTTCCCGCAAAAGAACAGTGGGCACTTCCGGCCATGCTGCGATGGCAGAGGAAAGCAGGCTGTGCGCCGAAAAGTGGTAGACGTCCGGCAGCGCGTACCGGGACCACACTGCTTCGCTGTTGCGCAGGTTTTCTGTATCCAGAACGTTAGGAAGCTGCTGAAGATCCCCCACTATGACAATATTTTTAGCGCAGGCAAACGCCAGAACGCCGGTCGCCAGATCCACCTGTGAGGCCTCGTCCACGATCAGATAGTCATAGACATGGTCAAAGCTCAGGGTTCCTTTGATGGAATAGGTAGTACTCAAGATGACCGGATATTCACGATTGAATTTTTCGGACTGCCCGCGGAAATCTTTCATCTCGAAGCAGGGGCGTTCCTTATGCCAGTTGAATTGCACACTCAACTCCGCCCGGAACAGCCGCATGGATTTCTCGGACAATTCCGCCATCTTTTCTTCAAAGGCATACCGTTCCAGTTTCTGTTCCAGTTGTTCCTTTTCCTGCATCAGTTCCTGATGCCGCACCATATAAAACTGCCGCTGCAGATAGGGAATCACCAGTTCCGGAGCCCGAAGGAAAATTTTCAATGCACTGCGGTTAAAGCGAAACAAAATGGATATTTTTTTCAGAAGTCCCAGTTTGCTCTCCCGCCGGGCATGATCTTCATATTCCAGCCAAAGAGACAAAAGTTTTTGCGAACTCAATCCACGGAGTTCATCCGCAGGCGCCTGGGCATAGGTATCATAATATTCACCGAAATAGTGTTCTTCCGGCACCAGCTGCAGCAGTTCCTGTTCTATGGCTGCAATGCGGTTTTTGCCATCCAGCATTTCCCGCAGTTCGCGGGACAAATCGGTGACCTGCTGTTCCAGCAGCAACTTTTCTTCCCGGTCCATGGCCCACTCGGTCATATCGGGGTAGCGGCCGGTCTGATTTTCCAGAAAACGCTCCTTGTTTTTCCGGCTGCCCAAAAAGGCGGTCAGAAAAGAAAGATCTTTCTTTTCCAGCTTTTCCGCCACGTTAAGGGTGGCAGAGTTGTTGTTGGAAACCACCGCCACCGTCTTGCCGTTGCGGACAACATTGGCAATGATGTTGAGAATGGTCTGGGTTTTCCCTGTACCGGGAGGTCCCTGGATAATACTGACCTGAGAAGAAAGCGCGTTTTCCACCGCTGTTTTCTGGCTTTGATTCAGCCCGAAAGGATAAATGATGGTTTCCGGCAGAGTGCGGTTTGCCGGTTTTTTGTCCAGGTTCAGATAACATGCCAGCACCGCGGCATCGCCCACATGCCGGATACGCTCATACTGAGCACTGAGAATATTGAGGCCGTCTTCGGCCACAAGGCTGACCGCTGCCGCCGTTTCCTTAAAATACGCAAATACGTTCTGCTGCTTTTTTCCCTGCAGACAGTTCCGCTGAAATTCTATCTCTTCCTTTCCCACCGAAAGCGGCGCCCGCCCGCTGCGCAGGATGCGACAGACAGGACCAAAGTCCAGGATCTCCTCGACCTGATCAACAGGTGCCCCTTTCACAGTGATCAAGAACCCTTTGGGAGAAATCCGCCGCCGTACAGGCAGAACCTGAACCTTATCCGCATGATACCGGTACACTTTGGGGGACGTGGTGTACGTGATTTCGCAGATGTCCTCCTGAAACCGAAAATAGGCAACAGAGTCGGTCTTGTCTGTTCCGTTGATCAGAATCAGTTGGTTTTTTGTTTCCATGACGGTTCTCCCTTCCTGTTTAGGAATATTCTCAGTATACCCGGATTTCCGCCATCGCTCAACCCATCCTTGCTTTTCTTCCTCTAAAAGACTATCATAGCTACTGTATTCTTTTCTGTACGCAACTTTCTCCGCTGAAGGGGGTATGATGTATGTGCGGACGGTATCAGTTTTCCACCAGAGAATCCCGGGAATTGCAGCAGATCGTGAAAAACGCCCGGCAGCGCGGCGGGCAAAACGCAGCGGCACTTTCCTTCCCGTTGGCCGGGGAGATCACCCCCGCAGCCCTCGCCCCGGTGCTGATCGCAGAACAGGACAAGGTCGTGGCGGAGTTCCAGCGCTGGGGCATACACAATCCCCGGGGCGGTCTGGTCATCAATGCCCGGGCGGAAACCGTCTGCGACAAGGCCATGTTCCGCCGCAGTATGGTTGCCCGGCGCTGCGTCATCCCCGCCAGCGGGTATTACGAGTGGGATACGGGCAGCCACAAATGTCTGTTCCGCCGGGCGGGGTCTGATCTGTATATGGCGGGCATCTATGACTGGGAAGAGGGAGAAAACCGTTTTGTGGTGCTGACCACCGCCCCCAACACCACGGTGCGGGATATCCACGACCGCATGCCCCTGATCCTGACCCGCGAACAGGTGCGCCCCTGGCTGACCGACCCGCAGGCCGCTTTGCAGCTGCTGACCCAGGTGCCACCGGACCTGGAACACACGGTGGAGGACGGGCAGCTGCGGCTGGGCGACTTTTTATAAGATAAAGAAGCAGGCTGTGCAAGATGTACAGCCTGCTTTGACATTTATGGGCAAAACGAGCATAGCAAAGGACCCTCGGGTATGCTATGGTATTGGTGCAGAATTTTGCAGATTTTCGTGCAGCATTGGGAGGGTCCCCATGAAAAAAACGGTGATCGTCAACATTTACAACTTCATCCGCAAGGCCCACGAAGAACCCAGCCGGTTCATTCAGGATGATTTCGATACCATCCAAAAACAGATCCAGGTGGTGCGGCAGTACGGCCTGCCCGCCACTTATGCCCTGAAATACGACGCCCTGACCGACGAGCGGTACCAGAAGTTGCTTCTGGAAAACACCGACCCCCGGGACGAGATCTCCGCCTGGTGGGAGATCACCGGGGATTTGTGCGAAAAGGCCGGGGTACGGTTCCGCGGCAAGGTGAGCGAGGAATTCGACGAGCGGGTGAACAGCGCGTACAGCATCGGATATGAGCCGGAAGAGCGCAAGCGCCTGGTGGACGCTTACATGGACGCCTTCCACAGTGTTTTCGGCCGGTATCCCCGCTCCATCGGGTCCTGGGTGCTGGACACCGTGACCCTGGAATATTCCGCCCAAAAATACGGCATCACTGCCGGGGCCACCTGCCGGGACCAGATCGGCACCGACGGTTTCACTCTGTGGGGCGGCTATCCCAACGGAGTCTATTACCCCAGCCGCTGCAACGAGAACATCCCCGCCCAGGCAGCGGAAAACCAGCTGTCCGTGCCGGTGTTCCGGCTGCTGGGCCCGGACCCCATCTACAACTTTGAGCAGAATCTGCGGCCGGATTTATACGGCATGGTGTTCACCCTGGAACCCGCCTGGCTCACCGGGCGGGACATGAACTGGGTGGCCTGGATGTTCGACAATCTGACCCGGGAGGACGCCCTGGGCATCGGATACGCCCAGGTGGGGCAGGAAAACAACTTCCTGTGGGAAAACATCGGTCCCGGGTACATTCCCCAGCTGGACTATCTGGCCAGACTGGCCAAGGAAGGCAGCATACGGGTGGAGACCATGGCGGACAGCGGAGAGTGGTTCCGCAAAAAATACCGCCGCACCCCGCCCATGACCTGGCAGGCTTCCCACGACTGGGACAAGCGCCACGACCTGTGCGCCCAGTGGTATGCATCCCCCTGCTACCGCATCGGCTTTCTGGGCGAAGCGGGGCATCTGCGGGTGCGGGACTGCTTCCTCTATCGGGACGAGTATCCTTCCCGCTACCTGGACCACGCCATGACCAACGCCAAAAGCACCTTCGATGCCCTGCCGCTGCTGTATCCCCAGCTCTGGACGCAGCCGGGGCTGCCCCGCCCCTTCATCCGCCTGATGGACGAAACGGGCAGCGAACCCACAGGCAGCATCCGTTTTTACGCCCAAAGCGACACCGAAGCCCGGGCGGAACTGACAGCCCCGGACGGTGCCTTGCTGGCCCGTTTCCGCATGATACCCGCCCGGCTGACGATCGAGGGCGGCTGCAGTCTGGTGTTCGACCGTCTGCCGGTATTCCGCAAAGCCGAAGGGTCCCGGATCGAGATGGAACACGAGGGCTTTGTCTACCACCTGACGGTAGAAACCGGCGTTTTGGCCGAAGCCGGTGCGGACGGGGTGCGCATTGATCCGGTGGACGGGCAGATCTGTCTACTGACGGCCGATACCGCCCCCGACAGGGAGATGTACACCGAGGAATACCGCCGCTCCCCTGCCCTGCTGGACGGGGTACAGACGATGTGGAAGCCCACAGATACCATTCCGCCCTTCCCGCCGGAAATGGAACCCGCCGAGTGCATCTTCCCCTTCGGCAGCGAAGCCACCATTACCCTGCGGGCAAAGCAGGCGGGTGTTCTGCGCTACACCACCGACGGCAGTCTGCCGGATGAAACTTCTCCCGTATACACGGGTCCCATCCCCCTGCGGGAGGATACCGTTCTTACCGCCCGGCTGTTTTTGCCCGACGGGCGGGCCAGCGAGGCGGTCCGGGCCCATTACCGGTTCGTCCTCACCGAAATGAAACTGCAAAGCCCCACCCGCTTTGACCCCCGGGAAGTGTTTTCCAAAGGCGGCATCGGTGGGCAGCTTTCTCCCCTCCGGGGCAGCTGTGATTACCTTTGCGGGCAGTGGCTGGGCACGCTGCAGGACCTGGATGTTACCGCCATCCTGCCCGAAGTGCGGGAAATCGAAAGCATCGGACTGGGCTTTCTCTCCCATCACCGTTCAGGCATCGTGTTCCCGGAATATATCGAGCTGTTCACCGGCCCGGACGCGGAACATCTGACCTTACAGGAGACTCTGCATCTGCCTTGCGGGCCCTGTGAACGGGAGATCGTGAAAAAGGACTTTTTCTTTACCGTAAACAAATCCCTGGGCTGCTTCCGCATCGTTGCCCACCGCTACGCAAAAATGCCCCAGTGGTGCACCTACAAAGGCGTTCCCGACGTCTTTACCATGGCGGATACCCTGCTGGTCAAACCGAAAGAATGACGAGGCACAGATGCTTTCCAAACTGCGGAACCTGTGTGCACGCTTTTATTCCATCGGCATCACCTCATTCCACATAAGGGTGATTTTTCCGGGCAGGTCACAGTCGGCATGAAAATGTCCGCAATACCAGTGTTGGTACTGCACCTGATACAGGATCCATTCCAGGTAGCTGGTCAGCTCCAGATCATGGGGGTCCGGGAACCAGCCCCCCTGCCGGATGGTTTTCAGTGGCATTGTATGGGTCAGGATATAGTCCACCTTTTTCCCGCAGGCAAGAAGGTTCCGGGTTGCCTCATCGTACTCCTCGCGGCAGGGCCGTTCTTCCGGCCACCAGGACACGCCTTCGATGCGAAAATGACGGTCAATGCTGTATGCCCCGCCCATGGTGAAGACCCGTTTTTCCTCCAGCTGGAAGACCTGCCCGCGCATGAGATGGTAAATGTTCTTTCGGATACGGTGGACCCGCCCGCCGTTCCAGATTTCTTCCGGGTATGCGTAGATGGCCGGAAAATTTTCGTGGTTGCCATCTACAAAGCAGAGGGTATAGGGACGGTTCTCCACCTCATCCAGAAAAGCCCGTTCCCTTTCATCATTTCTGAAAATATAGCCGAAATCCCCGCACACGATCAGGGTATCTCCTTCCCGGAGGGGCGTATCCCGTTCCGCGGCCAGCAGTTTCTCCTGTTCACCGTGCATGTCGCCTGTCACATAGATCATCTGAGAATGCCTCCTTATCCGGGAATGTTTTGGATATTGCCGTATACAGCCATCATAACACAAACATTCTGCGGAGAACAGACAGTTATAAAAATTCCCCGGTCCGTACAGATACACGGACCGGGGAAACTTTTATCTCAATATGTTATGGGAAATCAGCCTCTGACGAAGGCGCCTTCCTTCATGATGACCTTCATGTTGTCCACGGCGATGGCGCGGATGTTCTCCAGAGGGTTGCCCTCGATGACCAGCAGGTCGGCGGACTTGCCCGCTTCCAGGGTGCCGGTGACATCGTCCACCTTCAGCATCTCGGCGCCCACCTTGGTGGCGGCCACAATGGTATCCATCTCGGAGATACCGGCGCATTCCACGAAGGAGTACATCTCACCGATAGCGGTGGTGCCGTAGGGGGTCAGGCTGCTGCAGAAGGAGTCGGAGCCGATGGTCAGGCCGATGCCCTTGGCCTTGGCCTTGCGCAGGTTGGCGTAGATGCGGTTCAGTTCCTTCTCCACCACCGTGTCGCCGGGCTGGGAGTCATGCATTTCGGGGATGTACACCGGGGGATAGGTCTTGAACCACTCATGCAGGAACTGGATGGTTGGGCAGAAATAGATGCCCTTTTCGGCCATGATGTCCAGGCATTCATCGTTGAGGGCCTGGCCGTGGATGATCAGGTGCACGCCCGCCTTGGCGGAATCCAAAGCGCCGCCGAAGCCTTCGGCATGGCTCCACACAGGGATGCCCACCATGTTGCATTCGTCCACAACGGCCTTGATCTCCTCAAAGGTGTAGTGCTGGTCGGTCTTTTTGTCCCAGCGCCAGATACCGCCGCCGGTGGACCAGATCTTGATGGCGTCCGGGTTCTGGCGCAGACGGCGGCGCACAGCCTTGCGCAGTTCCCAGGGACCGTCCACACGCTCAGCCCAGGGGTGGCTTTCGTCGTTGTACCAGCTGGGCAGCTTGTGGCTGTCGCCGTGGCCGCAGGTACGGGCAAAGCCCAGACCGGTGCCCACCACGCGGGGGCCGGTCATGACGCCGCGCTCGATCATATCACGGATCTGCAGGCCGCTGCGGCTGATCTCGCCCACGGTGGTCAGGCCGTGCTCCAGGCATTCATGGGCCTGCTGCACCGCCACCACCGTCTTCTGGATGGGATCTTCCAGCACCCATTCGGTGTCGTCGTCGGTCAGGTTGCCGGAGAAGTGCAGGTGGGTATCGATCAGGCCGGGCATGATGGTCTTGCCGGTGATATCCCGGATCTCATAGTCGGGGCCGTACTCCTTTTTGGGGCCGGCGTAGACGATCTTCTTGTCCTCCACCAGAACCAGAGAGTCCTGTACGGGCTGGGCGCCGGTGCCGTCGATCAGCAAGCCGCCCACAAATGCTACTTTGCTCATAAAACAAACCTCCTGTTGCTTTTGTTTACCTTTTAAGGGAAGCGCTTTTGCCCGCTTCCGTCGGCATAAAAAACTTACTTTTTGCTCTTGGTGCCCTTGGTCACCGCCATAAGCACCAGACCGATGACCAGCCATCCCAGAACGATGCCCCATTCCACGCCGTTAAGGGCGGCGGGGCTGAAGGGAACCACCATGAGCAGGATGACGATGGTGCCTGCGGCAATGGCCGCCGTGATGCCCAGCTTGCCGCCGGGAACCTTGTAGGGACGGGGCAGGTCGGGTTCGGTATACCGCATGCGCAGTCAGGCCAGGCTGATGATCTTGCCGAACTTGTTCCAGTCCAGACCCTCGGCGGCTTCTTCCGCCTGCTGAGGGATGGTGTCAAAGCCCGCGTAGAAGAAGGGGGTCATGACCAGCACCGACACGATACCGGCAAACATATTGGTGCCGGCGGTCTGGGTGGTGCTGCTCTGCACCTGCTGGAAGGAAGGCAGGATGTTGGCAGGGCCGCCCTTGAAGAAGGAGATGCCCATGGCCAGCAGCATGCCTGCCAGCAGCGCCTTTGTGAGGAAAGCCTGCAGCTTGGCGGCGCTGGAAGCTCCTTTGAAGTTCAGCCAGATCACATAGAAGGCAAAGCCCAGGGCGATGATGGTGGGGAACAGATACACATCCGCCCCCAGGATGCTGTACAGCTTGACCGCCCGCAAAACGGGGAACAGATCGCCGAACATCTGGCTGACCAGGGTGGAGATGGCGATGGCTTCCCAGGGGCAAAGGATGCCGTTGCCCAGCACCAGGAACAATGCGCCGATACCGAAGGCCATCATGGCGGCGATGGGACCGCCGCCGGTGACCATCCAGTCGCCCACCTGCAGCACCCAGCCGGTGCCGATGATGGCGCCGAAACCGATGGTGAAGAAGTTCCACAGCGACAGGGTCTTTTTCATGCCGCCCTGTTCGGCCGCTGCGGTTTGAGGAGTGTTTGCTATGAAGTGTTTGCTCCTTGCGGCGGGGTTTCCTCTCCCCTT
>CALXHS010000096.1 GCA_944388165.1 uncultured Gemmiger sp.
AGGCTGGGCACGGTGGATGGTACGCTGCTGGGCCGGAGCCTGCTGGACAGGCTGGGCAGCGCGCTGCTGGGGCTGGTGGATGGTGCGCGGGGCACTCTGGGCCGGCTGGGCGGTCTGGGCCTGGCGGGCAGCCTGATACCGCTGCACATCCGCCGGCTGGACCGGTGTAAACTGACGGCTGCGGCGGCTGCTTTCTGCGGCAGCCATACGGGCACGGCGGCGGGCTTCCTCCAGCTGGCTGGAACCCGAAGCTCCCGTTGTGCGGATGCTGCGCTGGGCATCGCCGGCATGATACACCGTGCGCTGGGCGTCACCAGTGTTCAGTTTGCGTGGTTCGCTCATGGGCGTCCTCCCTTTTTTCGTGGCGGGGCGCGGCGGACAGGTCTGTGTGCGCCCCATTCTGGGAATATGGTATGTTTATCCTTTTTGTGCGATGCGCGCCTGCAGATCCTCACAGGCGGCCACGGTCTGGGGGTCCAGACTGCCGCCCTTCTCTTTCACAAAAGCAATGCTCTGCTGCAGGCTATGCAGCAAAGCCAGATCCAGGTCCTGCATCTCTTCCTGCCGCAATTGTTCCACACCGGGATAATCCCGCTCGGCGCTGGTAGCGTCGGCCATGTAGATGATCTTTTCCAGCAGGGTCATATCGGCTTTGCCGGTGGTATGACACTCAATGGCGGAAAGGATCTGCGGATCGGTGACCCCCCACTGGGTGGCACACAGGATTGCGGCGGCAATGCCGTGCCACACCGGAGCAGGGCGTGACGCGGCATTTTTAGCCATTATAGCATTGTCGGCAAAAATCTGCAACAGTTCTTCCCGGGGCAGTTCCTTGGCGCTGTCGTGCAAAAGTGCCGCCAGAGCGGCCTTTTCCTCGTCCGCACCGTAGTGCCGGGCCAGTTCCACCGCCTTATTTTTTACATTTATTGTGTGCTTGTAACGCTTGTGGGACAAGCGCCCTTTTACCAGTTCCCGGGCTTCTTCACAGGTCATGTATACTTCCCTCTTTGTCAAAAAAGATCGGTCGGCGGCAGGCAGGCCGCCTGCCTTTACACCCGGTTTTCCAGGCCGTAGAGCCTGTTTTGCCGGATGATCTCCCGCACGGATCCGGGCAGGACCCGGCGCAGGGTGTCGTCGTCCGGCGAACCGGAACGGATCTGGCTGGAGGCACAGGGCACCGGCTCCGCATGGGCAAAGAGCACCCGGCCGCCGTAAGGCACCAGGGCATCCGCCGCGGCGTGCAGGTCGGCGCTGTCGCCCCCTGCCCGGCTCTGCACCACCAGGGTGGCCAGGGCCAGGATGGTCTGCCAGCGATGCCACCGTGTAAAGCTGAGCAGCATGTCACTGCCCAGGGCCAGATACAAAGCGGTGCCGGGGTAGCGGTCCCGCAGCATCTGCAGGGTGTGGACAGTATAGCTGCGGCCCTGCTGGTCGATCTCCCACCGGCTGACCTCCACCCGGGGGTCCATGGCGGCAAAGCAGCCGCACATGGCCAGGCGGAGTTCGGCGGGGGTGGCGCTGGCCGTCTTGTGGGGCGGGATTCCGGCGGGCATCACCAGGACCTTGTCCGGCTGCACTGCCTCCATCACGGCCCGCAGATTGTTCATATGCCCCAGGTGCGGCGGATCAAAGGTGCCGCCGTACAAAAGCAGCTTGCCCGGCGTGTCCATGTGTTCAGCGGGCGGAAGCCAGCAGGGCGGTGAACTCGGAGTCCTTGTCTTTCTGGCGGAAGAGGACGAACTTGCGGCCGATGACCTGCACGCACTGGGCGCCGGTGGCTTCGGCCAGGATGGCGGCGGCTTCCTTGGCGGTGTATTCGCTGTTTTCCAGCACCTTCACCTTGATGAGTTCACGGGCGGCCAGGCACTTGCCCACCGCGTCGATCATGCTGGGGCCGATCTCGCCCTTGCCCACCTGGAACACGGGATCCAGGCCGTTGGCGGTGCCGCGCAGAGCGGCACGCTGTTTGCTGGTCAGAGTCATCATAGAAAATTCCTTTCGGTGATTCGTTTTTATTCGCTCAGAAATCCGGGCAGGGCCTGTTCCAGGCGCTCCATGGCGCGGCCCCGGTGGCTGATGGCGTCCTTTTCCTCGTCCGCCAGTTCGGCGTAGGACCGCCGGGCGGTGTTGGGGGTGGTGGTGCCGTCGGGCAGGCCCACACAGTCGGGCACAAAGAGCGGGTCGTAGCCGAAACCATTTGTTCCGGTGAGGCCGAAGGCCACCGAACCGGGGCACTCCCCTTCCACCGTCAGCTCCCGGCCATCGGGCAGGACCAGGCAGACGGCGGAGACGAACCGAGCGGCACGCTGGTCCGCGGGCACGTCCTTCATGGCATCAAGGAGTTTCCGGTTGTTGGCATCGTCGTCACCATGGACCCCGGCATAGCGAGCGCTGTACACGCCGGGTTCACCGTTCAGGGCGTCCACGCACAGGCCGGAGTCGTCGGCCACGGTGGCAAGGCCGGTGGCTTTGCAGAAGGCTTGCGCCTTGATGCGGGCGTTTTCGGCAAAGGTGGTGCCGGTCTCTTCGGGGTCCAGGTCCACGCCCAGTTCCCGCAGGCTCTTTACCTCGTGCCCAGCCCGTTCCAGGATACGGCGCAGCTCTTTCAGCTTGCCGTTGTTGTTGGTGGCAGCGCAGAAGATCATGCCTGTTCCTCCTTCTTGGGCAGTTCGGGCAGCAGGGCTTCGGAGAAATCGGTTGCGGAGAAGAAGATCAGATCGTCGATCTTCTCGCCCACCCCCACAAAGCGGATGGGCAGGCCCAGCTTTTCGTGCACGCCCAGGATGCAGCCGCCCTTGGGGGTGCCGTCCAGCTTGGTGAGCACCACGCCGGTGGCCCCGGCGGCACGGCAGAATTCCTGGGCCTGGCTGATGGCGTTCTGGCCGGTGATGGCGTCCAGCACCAGCAGCACTTCCAGGCTGGCTTCGGGGCTGGCCTTCTTGACGCTGCGGGCGATCTTGGAAAGTTCGTCCATCAGGCCCTTCTTGTTGTGCAGACGGCCGGCGGTGTCGGCAATGACCATGTCATAGCCCCGGGCGTTGGCGCTCTGCACCGCGTCGAAGATGACGGCGGCGGGATCGGCGCCCTCCCCGGCCTTGACCAGGGGCACTTCCGCCCGCTGGGCCCAGGTCTCCAGCTGTTCGCTGGCGGCAGCTCGGAAGGTATCCCCCGCGGCCAGCATGACCCGCTTGCCCAGGTCCTTATAGAGGTAGGCCAGCTTGGCGATGGTGGTGGTCTTGCCCACACCGTTGACCCCGATAACCAGCACCACCGCCGGGTGGCCGGTCAGGTCCATCTCGTCGTGGGGGGAGATCTCCAGCCGGATGATCTCCCGCAGGGCCTTGAGGGCCTGCTCGCCGGTCTTGAGGTGGTCACGCTCCACCACGTCCCGCAGTTCATCCACCAGGCGCACGGCGGTGGAAGGACCCACGTCGGCCAGAATCAGCTGTTCTTCCAGGTCGTTGTACAGATCGTCGTCGATCTGGGAATTGGTCAGGGTGTTGACGATGGACTGGAAAAAGCCGGTGCGGGTCTTTTCCAGGCCGTCTTCCAGCTTTTTCTTTTTGAAACTGTCAAACAGGCCCATAGGGCACACCTCCGTGGCGTATGTAAGATAGGTATCAGTTCACCAGATCGGCGCTGACGTTGTTCAGATCCAGGCGCAGCAGCTTGGAAACGCCGTCCTCCTGCATGGTCACGCCGTACAGGACGTCGGCGGCTTCCATGGTGCCGCGGCGGTGGGTGATGACGATGAACTGGGTGTTGCCGGTCATGCGGCGCAGATACTGGGCGTAACGGGTAACGTTGACGTCGTCCAGAGCGGCTTCGATCTCGTCCAGGATGCAGAATGGCGAGGAGTTCACTTCCAGCATGACAAAGTAGATGGAGATGGCCACCAGCGCCTGCACGCCGCCGGACTCCGCCGACAGGTTGCGGATGACCTTACCCGGGGGCAAAACCTCGATCTCGATGCCGGATTC
>CALXHS010000097.1 GCA_944388165.1 uncultured Gemmiger sp.
TCTTCAACTTCTTCTCCATCGCGGAGTTCGGGGTGGGCAGCGTCATCAGCTACCGCCTGTATGAGCAGATCGCCGCCAAGGACATCGACCGCATCAGCCGGTATATGTCCCTGTACAAGTGGGCGTACCGGGCCATTGGCGCTTTTATCGCCCTGATGGCGGTGGTCTGCGCCTTCTTCCTGCCGCTGCTGGTGGTGCAGGAACAGGAACCGGACTGGCTCATGGTCTACGGCATTTACGCCATGACCGCCCTGTCCACCCTGTCCAGCTACTTCCTCGTCACCCGGCGGCTCATGTACACCTGTACCCAGCAGGGGTATGTGTGTACCCGCATCGACCTGGCCTTCAACGTGGCCACCAGCCTGGCCAAGATCGCCATTGCTATCTGGATACCCAACTACTTTTTGTATTTCGGCATCCAGATTTTGTTCAACACCCTGGCCAACGTGGTGGTGGCCCGGCGGTACAAGAAGGATTTCCCCGAACTGCACGATGTGAAGGTGTCGGTGCGGGATTTCAAGGAACTGGGCATTTTCCACGATCTGCGGTATTATCTGGTGCATAAGCTGTCCAACACCATCTACGGTTCGTCGGACAACATCGTCATCACCAGCATGCGGGGCGCGGCCCTGGTCACCCAGACCGGCAACTATTCCACCGTTTCCACCAATGTCAACAGCATCTGCAACAAGATCCTGGATTCCTTCGCCGCGGCCATCGGCAGTATAGTCTATGACCGGGATGCCGAGGCCGACGGCCACGCCAGAAAGGTGTTCTGGGGCCTGGACCTGTTCAGTTATTTCTTCGGCAGCTTTGTGGCGGTGGCCTACTTCTGTCTGTTCCAGCCCTTTATCCGGCTGTGGATGGGGGAAAACTACCTGCTGCCCATGGCCTATGTGTTCTGGTTCTGCATGAACGAATATATCGGCTGGACCCACCGCATGCTGGGGTCCTACCGGGCGGTGCTGGGCCACTTTGAGGAGGACCAGTGGTTCATGGTGGCTTCCGCCGTGAGCAACGTGGTGCTCAGCTTCGCCCTGGTCATTCCCTTTGGTCTGGCGGGCGTGGTGGCGGCCACCGTCTTTGCCCACAGCCTCATGTGGATCGGCCGGGCCCGGGTGGTCTGCCGCCATTACATGAAAGGCTGCGGCTGGCGGTATCTGGGCCTGCAGCTGCTGCACTGGGTCAGCCTGTTTGCCATCATGGCCCTCACCACCTGGCTGTGCGAACTCTGCGGCCACGGCTTCCTGCCCTTTGTGGGCAAGGTCTGCATCGTGGCGGTGGTGCCCAACCTGTGCAACCTGCTTCTTTACGGCTGGACCAGCGATGCCGCCTATCTGCGGGACCGGGGCATGGAACTGGTACGCAAACTGTCCGCGCGCCTGCGCAAGGAGGAAAACCAATGAGAGTCGGCATCCTGTATATCTGTACCGGAGCCTATACCGTGTTCTGGCCGGATTTCTTCCAGAGTTTTCAACAGAACTTCCTTCCTGGTGTGGAAAAAACCTACTACGTCTTCACCGACGCCGAGCGCATCGACCATGACGACGATCCCGCTGTGCGCCGCATCTACCAGAAAGCCTACGAATGGCCGTACAGCACCCTCAAGCGGTTTGAGGTGTTCCTGCAGGCGGAGGAGGAACTGCACAGCTGCGATTACCTCTTTTTTGCCAACGCCAACCTGCTGTGCACTGCTAAGATCACCCCGGAGGATGTTTTGCCCCGCCCCGAAAAGGGGGAGGAGCTGGTGGTGGCCTGCCATCTGGGCTACTGGCACAAAAAGCCATTCTTCCTGCCCTATGACCGCAACCCTCGCAGCCGGGCCTACATGCCCTACAACGCCGGGCAGGTCTATGTGGCGGGGGGCTTCAACGGCGGCACGGCGGACGCCTTCCTTCGGCTGTGCCATACCCTGAACGACCGCACCGAAGCCGATCTGGCGGACGGTGTCATCGCCCGCTGGCATGATGAAAGCCAGCTCAACCGTTTGGTGGCGGAACAGCCCCGGCGGTTCCGGGTCCTGGACCCCGGCTACTGCATGCCGGAGGACGTGGACCAGCCCTTCGCCCCCTACCTGCTGGTGCGCCAGAAGAGCAAGTGGATCAATGTGGGGGCCATCAAGCACAACGAAGGCCCCCGCCGCAGCTTTTTCCGCCGCAAGTGGGAAGCCGCCTGCGAAAACTATCTGCCCTATCTTCTCTGCGCCCGGGATACCCTGCTGGGCAAGCGGTTGGAGAGCCGGTAAACAGAACCAACAAAAGCAAACAGCCCGGATGCTTCTTCCGAAACATCCGGACTGTATTATTTCTTGGAATTATTCCGATTTGGCAAATTCCTGGATCTCTTCCGCAATGGCTTCGGCGGTCAGGCCGTACTCACGCAGAACATCCCAGGCCGGGCCGGAATGGCCGTAGGCATCTTTCACGCCCAGACGGCGCACGGGGGTGGGGCACTTCTCGGACAGCAGAGAGCAGACCGCTTCGCCCAGACCGCCGATGATGCTGTGTTCTTCCACCGTGACGATCTTCTTGCACTCCTTGGCGGCGCGGATGACCAGTTCCTCATCCAGCGGCTTGATGCAGGGCATGTTGATGACCCGCACGCTCATGGTGCCCTGCTTCTTCAACTGCAGGGCGGCCTTCAGCACTTCGCTGGTCATCAGGCCGGTGGAGATCACCGCGATGTCGAAACCGTCGGTGAGGGTCTCGCCCTTGCCGATCTCGAAATGATACTTTTCGGGATCATGGAACACCGGGGTGGCCAGGCGGGACATGCGCAGATACACCGGGCCGTTGTGGGCGTAGGCGGCCTTCACGGCAGCCTTGGCTTCCACGTCGTCGGCGGGGCAGAGCACCGTCCTGCCGGGGATGGCCCGCATCAGGGCGAAGTCCTCGCAGCACTGGTGGGAAGCGCCGTCCTCACCCACAGACAGGCCGCCGTGGGTGGCGGCGATCTTCACGTTCAGGTGGGGGTAGCCGATGGAGTTGCGCACCTGCTCCCAGGCGCGGCCCGCCGCAAACATGGCGAAGCTGGAAACAAAGGGAACGTAGCCGAAGGTGCTCATACCGGCGGCCACACCCATCATGTTGCCTTCCGCAATGCCGCAGTTGAAGAAGCGGGCGGGATATGCCTTGGCGAAAACGGCCGTCTTGGTGGAAGCCGAAAGGTCGGCGTCGAACACCACCAGATCGTCATGGCCGGCATCCGCCAGCTCGACCAGTGCCGCGCCGTAGCTGTCACGGGTGGCGATCTTTTTTACTTCAGCCATTGTTCGTACTCCTTCTCCAGCTGGTCATGGACGGCGTTCAGTTCCGCCATGGCGCGCTCGTATTCTTCATCATTGGGGCCCTTGCCGTGCCAGCCCACGGCGTTCTCCATAAAGCTGACGCCCATGCCCTTGGTGGTGTGCAGCAGCATGCAGGTGGGCTTGCCGCTGCCGTGGGAACGGTCGAACAGCAGGAACGCCTGCTCCAGGTCGTTGAAGGAGTTGCCGTTGCACACGATGGTGTTGAAGCCGAAGGCATCCATCTTCTGGTCCAGCGGCTCGCTGTTCATGATGGCGCTGGTGGCGCCGTCGATCTGCAGGCCGTTGACGTCGATCATAATGCACAGGTTGTCCAGCTTGTAGTGGGCGGCAAACATGAACGCCTCCCAGCACTCGCCTTCTTCGATCTCGCCGTCACCCATGATGGTGTAGACGTTGATGTCCTTGCCCTGGTTGCGGGCGGCCAAAGCCATGCCGCAGGCCGCCGAAACGCCCTGGCCCAGGCTGCCGGTGCTCATATCGACACCGGGTACGGTATTCATGTTGGGATGCCCTTCCAGGTAGCTGCCGTAATGGCGCAGAGTGCGCAGGTCTTCCACCGGGAAGAAACCCCGCTCCGCCAGCACCGAGTACAGGCCCGGCGCCGCATGGCCCTTGGACAAAACGAACCGGTCGCGGTCGGGGGACTGGGGATTCTCGGGGTCGATCTGCATCTCTTTGAAGTACAGGTAAGTCAGCGCATCCGCTGCCGAAAGGCTGCCGCCGGGATGCCCGCTCTTCGCGGCGTGGGTCGCTTCGATGATGCCCATACGCACGCGGGCTGCAGTCATCTTCAGCTGCAACATGTCTTGTTTTAACATAAGTCGCGCTCCTCTTAACAGAAAGATCTCCCGGTCTTACCGGGGAAGGTTTCCGAATCTGTTCCACCTTTATCTTATACCAAACCGTGTGGGCACGCAATGCTTTTTTGCCCCGGCAGGTGAAAAATCCGCAAAAAAAGCGGCCCCGCCGCGGCAAAAATCCGCGTCCCGGCACGATGTTTCTTCATTATAGCACAAAATTCCGCCGGGGAAAAGCCCCCTTTGCCCACCGCAGGCCCCGGACGCGGGGGTGGTTTTTGTTCTTTACTTTCGGCAGAAAATGCCGTACAATAACATATAACACGCCGGCTGGCTGCGGCCGGCGGCCAATACCGGGCAGGGCCGGCCCGCGCCGCGCCGCCCGCAGGAAAAGCGAGGGTACAACAGTGTTCAAAATCGTGAAAAGACGCGAACTGAACCCCACGGTGACCGAACTGGTCATCGAGGCGCCGCTGATCGCCAAAAAGGCAAAGGCGGGGCAGTTCATCATCATCCGCGCCAAGGCGGACAGCGAGCGCATCCCGCTGACCATCGCGGGCTATGACCGCGAGGGCGGCACCGTCACCATCATTTTCCAGGTGGTGGGCGGCGGCACCATGGAACTGAACAGTTTGGCCGAAGGGGAATATGTCCATGACTTTGTGGGCCCCCTGGGCAAAGCCACCGAGATCGAAGGCCTGAAGAAGGTCTGCGTGGTGGGCGGCGGCGTAGGCTGCGCCATTGCCCTGCCTGTGGCCCAGGCTCTGCATGCCCAGGGCACCAAGGTGGTGGGCATCGTGGGCTTCCGTGACAAGGACCTGGTCATTCTGGAAGACGAGTTCCGCGCCTGCTGCGACGAGCTCATCATCATGACCGACGACGGCTCCTACGGCCGCAAGGGCGTTGTCACTGTGCCCCTGGAAGAAAAACTCTCCGGCGGCGAGACCTTCGACGAAGTCATCACCATCGGACCCCTGATCATGATGAAATTCGTGGTCAAGACCACCAGGCCCCACAACGTCAAGACCATCGTCTCCATGAACCCCATCATGGTGGACGGCACCGGCATGTGCGGCGGCTGCCGCCTGACCGTGGGCGGCCAGACCAAGTTCGCCTGCGTGGACGGGCCGGACTTTGACGGCTTTGAGGTGGATTTTGACGAGGCTATGCACCGCGGCACCATGTACAAGGAATTTGAAGCCCATGCCCGGGACAAGGCCTGCAACCTGTTCAAGAAGGAGGTCGAGTAAGATGCCCAACATGGACCCCAAAAAGTGCCCCATGCCCAGCCAGGACCCCAACGTCCGCAACAAGAACTTTGAGGAAGTGGCCCTGGGCTATACCGCCGAAATGGCCGTGAATGAGGCCCAGCGCTGCCTGCAGTGCAAGAACCATCCCTGCCGTTCCGGCTGCCCCGTGGACATCGACATCCCCGGCTTTATCGCCGAAGTGGCCAAGGGCGACTTTGAGGCCGCCTACCAGGTCATTGCCAAGTCCAGCGCTCTGCCCGCCGTCTGCGGCCGCGTCTGCCCCCAGGAGAACCAGTGCGAGGGCAAGTGCATCCGCGGCATCAAGGGTGAGCCGGTGGGCATCGGCCGCCTGGAACGCTTCGTGGCCGACTGGCACCGTGAAAACGTCCACACCCCGGCTGCCAAGCCGGAACCCAACGGCCACAAGGTGGCGGTCATCGGCGCCGGTCCTTCCGGCCTGACCGTGGCCGGCGACCTGGCCAAGATGGGCTACAAGGTCACCATCTACGAAGCCCTGCATGTGGCCGGCGGCGTGCTGATGTACGGCATCCCCGAATTCCGTCTGCCCAAGGATATCGTCCAGAAGGAAGTGGACGGCCTGAAGGAACTGGGCGTGGACATCGAGTGCAACATGGTCATCGGCAAGGTGCTGACCATCGACGAACTGATGAACGACTACGGCTTTGAGGCCGTGTACATTGCTTCCGGCGCCGGCCTGCCCCGTTTCATGGGCATCCCGGGCGAAAGCCTGAAGGGCGTCTACTCCGCCAACGAGTACCTGACCCGCGTCAACCTGATGAAGGCCTACAAGCCCGATTCCCATACCCCCATCATGAAATCCAAGGCTGTGGCCGTCGTGGGCGGCGGCAACGTGGCCATGGACGCCGCCCGCTGCGCCAAGCGCCTGGGCGCCGAGAACGTCTACATCGTCTACCGCCGCGGCATGGCCGAACTGCCCGCCCGTAAGGAGGAAGTGGAGCACGCCGAGGAGGAAGGCATCATCTTCAAGACCCTGACCAACCCGGTGGAAGTCCTGGGCGACGAGGACGGCTGGGTCAAGGGTATGACCTGCGTGGAGATGGAACTGGGCGAACCGGATGCTTCCGGCCGCCGCCGTCCCATCGTCAAGGAAGGCAGTGAGTTTGAGCTGGAAGTGGATACCATGATCATGGCTCTGGGCACCAGCCCCAACCCCCTGATCCGTTCCACCACCCCCGGCCTGGATGCCGACAAGCACGGCTGCATCATCACCAACGGCCCCGACGGCCTCACCAGCCGTCCCTTCGTCTACGCGGGCGGTGACGCCGTCACCGGCGCCGCCACCGTCATTCTGGCCATGGGCGCCGGCAAGGAAGCCGCCAAGGCCATCGACGAAGCCATCAAGGCCAAAAACAGCTAAGCGCGCATACCTGCCGCCACTCGGCGTATACTAACAGCAGGCCGCCGCGCCGCCGTCCGTTTCGGGCGCGGCACGGCGGCCTTTTTTGTCAGGGAAAGGACCTTTCCGCCTATGTACAGTCATTTCATCCAGTTTGTGGTCCCCCGCATCGGCCAGGGGCTCATCGCTGTGGTGTTGTATCTGAATTTTCTCACTCTGCCCTTTGTGCAGCCTCTCATGGGCACGCCCTGGGCTTTCTTCGGCCTGCCCTTGCTGCTGCTGGCGGCGTTGGGGTGGCTGGCCCGGGACCCTCTGGGAGCAGGCCTGGCTGCCGTGGCCCAGCTGTGCGGGATCTACGCCGCCGGGGATGTGCTCATGCTGGCTGCCTTTCTGCTGGGCGGGCCGGTGTATCATCTCTGCGGCCTGGTGTGGCAGGGGGGCTTGCTGGCCTGGGAGGTCACGGCGCTCCTGCTGCTGTGGGGATGGCGCAAGGCGGTGCGCCTGCGCACCACCCGCTATGCCCTCACCACACAAAAGCCCCTGCCCGGCGGCCGCCTGCGGGTGGTGCAGATCAGCGACCTGCACCCCGGCCGGGGGGCCATGGACCGCCGCCGCATCCCCGAACTGTATGAGCGGGTGGCCCAGCTGGAACCCGATATGCTGGTGCTTACCGGGGATATCTTCGACGAGTTCACCGTCCGGGAGGATTTCGACGCTTTCTGCGCTCTCTTTGGCCGCTGGCAGACACCCGGGGGCAAGTGGTTCGTTGTGGGCAACCATGACCTGTTCCATTACTGGCACCAGCCCAGCTATACCCGGGCCGACCTGGAAGAAAAATTCGCCACTGCCGGGGTGGAGATCCTGGAAGACCGGGCAGCCTTCGTCACCCTGACCGGCCGGGGCCATACCCCGGTGCGGGTGGTGGGACGCAAGGACTGGCTGGACACCGGGGGCAAGCGGATGGCCCCCGCCGAATTGCAGCCCGGCGGCTCGGACGGGGTGTTCACCCTTTGGCTGGACCATGAACCCCGGGAACTGCGGGACGATGCCGCCGCCGGGGCGGACCTGATCTTCAGCGGCCATACCCACGGCGGCCAGATCTGGCCCGCGGGGCTGGTGGCAAATCTTTTCCGCTACAACGAGGTGAACTACGGCTGCAAGCGGGTGACCGAGGCCTGCACCGCGGTGGTCAGCGGCGGCACCGGCACCTGGGGCTACAAGCTGCGCACCGCAGGCCGCACCGAGATCGTCTGCGTGGACATTACCGGAAAAATGTGATACCCGTTGCGCAAGCAACCGAATACAAACGCCTTTCCGGGTATACTAAGACCAGAGAGGTGAGAAACCATATGAAAATCATTTTTTACGGTACCCGCGATTATGACCGCCTGTACTTTGAACTTCTGGCCGCCGACCCCGACTACGGCTGCTCCATCAAATTCCTGGCCGCCAACCTGGACGTGGACACGGCGCCCCTGGCCAAGGGCGGCGACGCTGTCTGCGCCTTTGTGAACAGCGACTGCTCCGCCCCCGTGCTGGAAGCCCTGCACGAAGCGGGCATCCGCCTGCTGCTCATGCGCTGCGCCGGTTACAACAACGTGGACCTGGCCGCTGCCAAGCGGCTGGGCATCACGGTGCTCCGCGTGCCCGGTTACAGCCCCGAAGCGGTGGCCGAACACGCCATGGCCCTGGCCCAGGCGGCCAACCGCCGCATCTGCAAGGCCTATATCAAGGTGCGCAACAACAACTTTGCCCTGGACGGCTTGCTGGGCTATAACCTGTACGGTTCCTGCGCCGGTATCATCGGCACCGGGCGCATCGGCGCCGCCATGGCCCGCATCTGCCACGGCTACGGCATGACCGTGCTGGCCTACGACCAGTACCATAACCCCGAACTGGAAGGCATCGTGCGGTATGTGGAGCTGGACGAGCTGCTCCGCGCCGCCGACCTCATCAGCCTGCACTGCCCCCTCACCGCCGACACCCACCACATCATCAACGCCGAGACCATCGCCAAGATGCGGGATAACGCCATCCTGGTGAACACCAGCCGCGGCGGCCTCATCGACACCAACGCCCTCATCGACGCCCTGCGGGCCCGCAAGTTCGCCGGTGTGGGTCTGGACGTGTACGAGGACGAGGACGGCCAGGTGTTCGAGGACTTCTCCGACGACGTGCTGGAAAACGAGGTGGTCCCGGTGCTGCTCAGCTTCCCCAATGTGGTCATCACCAGCCACCAGGCCTTCTTCACCCGCACGGCGCTGCAGAGCATCGCCATCACCACCATGGAAAACGCCCGGGCCTTTGAGCGGGGCGAAAAACTGGTGAACGAAGTCCGCGAATAACCCCATAAACCAAAACAGCCCCTTCCCGGGGATAACCCGGGGAGGGGTTGCGTTTATTTGTTTACCAGATGCCGATGATGTGCTGCATGCCCAGGCTCACGCCGGTGATGGCCACCCAGCAGACAAAGCCCATGACAATGGCCTTGCCGCCGGTGCGCACCATCTTCACCAGGTCGGTGTTCAGGCCAATGGCCGCCATGGCCATGACGATGAAGAACTTGGACAGTTCCTTCAGCGGCTGGAAGAGGGAAGCGTCCACACCTGCCGCCACGCAGACGGTGGTGATAACCGAAGCCAGCAGGAAGAAGAGGATGAAGAAGGGGAACACCTTTTTCAGCGAGAAGCCGCCCTGCTGGGCTTCGCCGCTCTTGCGGGCCTTGGCGGCGCCCACCAGCGCCAGCACCAGGGTGATGGGGATAATGGCCAGGGTGCGGGTCAGCTTGACGATGGTGGCGCCTTCCAGGGCGTTGGCGCCGGGGTGCATGCCGTCCCAGGAGGCGGCCGCCGCAGTGACGGAAGAGGTATCGTTGACGGCGGTGCCGGCAAACAGGGCGAAGCCTTCGTTGCTCAGGCCCAGCTGGCCGCCCAGCCAGGGGAAGATCAGGGCCGCCAGCACGTTGAAGAGGAAGATGACCGAGATGGACTGTGCGATCTCCTCGTCATCGGCGTGGATGACCGGGGCGGTGGCGGCAATGGCCGAACCGCCGCAGATGGAGGAACCCACACCGATAAGGGTGGAGGTGTTGCCCGGCAGCCGCAGGACCTTCTGCAGCAGGAAGGCCACCACCAGCGAGGTGGTGATGGTGGACACGATCACCGGCAGGCTCTGGGCGCCCACCCGGGCGATCTCGGACAGGTTCAGCCCGAAGCCCAGCAGAACGACCGCATATTGCAGGATCTTTTTGGATGTGTAGGTGATGCCCGGCTGGGTCAGGCTCTTGTTCTTGCAGAACAGGGCAATGACCATGCCGATGAGGATGGCGAACACCGCGCCGCCGATGACCGGGAACGCTTTGCCCAGCAGCCAGGACGGCACCGCAATGGCCAGGCAGGCCGCCACGCCGGGCAGCAGTTTCTTCAGGTTTTCCATAGTATGATTCTCCTCCCATTTTTTTGGACGGTTACTTTTCTCCGGCGACCAGTATATGCCATTTTTGATATTATGTAAAATTATGATTCTTTATTTATAAATAAAACTATGTTATACTGGCTTTGGAATATACTGCCATGTTTTATATAGGGAAGGAGAACCTGTATGCTGGACCATAAGGTGGAGACCTTTCTCACCCTCTGCCAGACCATGAACTACACCCGGGCCGCCGAACAGCTGCACATCACCCAGCCGGCGGTGTCCCAGCACATCCGCGCCCTGGAGGCTGAGTACGGCGCCCGGTTTTTCCACTATGAGGGCAAACAGCTGTCCCTCACCGAGGCGGGGGCCCTGTTCCTGCGCACCGCCTCGGCGGCCCGGCACGACGACCTGCACCTGCGGGAACTGCTGCGCACGGCGGCAGGGCGGCGCACCCTGCATTTCGGGGCCACCCTGACCATCGGGGAATACCTGATGCCCGGCCCGCTGGCCCGCCTTCTGCGCACCGACCCCGACCTGCGGCTGCGGATGATCGTGAACAACACCGACGCCCTGCTGGGGCTGCTGGACCAGGGAGAGATCGACTTTGCGGTCATTGAGGGCTTTTATCCCCGGCAGGAATACGACGGCCTGGTCTATACCCGGGAGGAGATGCTCCCCGTCTGCGCTCCGGACCACCCTCTGGCAAAAGGAGAACACCAACTGCGGGAACTGTTGGGGGAACACCTTCTGGTTCGGGAAGAAGGTTCCGGCACCCGGGAGATGCTTCAGCGGGCTTTGCAGGAACGGGGGCTTTCTCTGGCGGACTTCCCCCGCCTGGCGGAACTGGGCAGCCTGAACGCCATCAAGGCCCTGGTGCGGGAAAACTGCGGCATCACCTTCTGTTATCGCTCGGCAGCCGCCCGGGAACTGGAAAGCGGGGAATTGTGCGCCGTGGCCCTGCGGGACTTCACCCTGGCCCACGATTTCACCTTCCTGTGGCAGAAAAACAGCGTCTTTGCGCCTTATTATCGGGAAGTGTTCGCCAAGTTGCAGCCGTGAAAACAAAAAAAGGCCGCCCGTTTTCCCAACAGGAAAGCGGGCGGCCTTTTGCCGCAGATACGCGGATAAACGAAAAGAGCCGGAACAACTTCCGGCTCTTTGTTGTGGTGCGCGGTACAGGACTCGAACCTGTGACCTCCTGCACGTCAAGCAGATGCTCTACCAGCTGAGCTAACCGCGCATGTCGGCTTGCGACTTGTTTACTATACCAAATCCCGGCGGAAAAATCAAGCCCTTTTTTCAAAAAAATCCGAAATTTCTGTAAAACTGCCGGGAACAGTAAGAAAATAGACGATGTACCGAAGGTTCGGCGGCGGGGCAAAAGCGGTAAAATCTTGCCGCAACGGTGTTTTTGTGGTATACTGTTACGGTTAAAATGGAGAGGTGTAGCAAAATGCGAGTTTTGGGCATCGACCCCGGGTATGCCATCGTGGGCTGGGGGGTCGTGGAATATGTGGGCAACCGGTTTGCCCCCGTGGGGTACGGCGCGGTGATGACCGACAAGGATACCCCCTTTGAACAGCGCCTGGTGGAGGTGTACGAGGGCATCCTGGATGTGTGCAAGCGCTACCGGCCGGAAGCCATCTCCCTGGAAAAGCTCTTCTACCAGCACAATCAGACCACCGTCATCGGCGTGGCCGAAGCCCGGGGGGTCATTCTGCTGGCCGCCGCCCAGTGCGACATTCCCATCTACGAATACACCCCCATGCAGGTCAAGCAGGCAGTCACCGGCTATGGCAAGGCGATGAAAAAGCAGATCCAGGAAATGACCCGGATGCTGCTGCACCTGCCCGAGATCCCCAAACCCGACGATACCGCCGACGCCCTGGGCATGGCGGTGGCCCATTGCCACTGCAGCCGCAGCCGTCTCATGGGCACCCAACCGCGCTGAATCGGTTATCACTTATTTGATATAGAGAAAAGAGAAACACCATGATCTATTGTCTGAACGGAAAAGTCCTGAAAAAGACCCTGGACACCGTGGTCATCAGCTGCGCGGGGGTGGGGTATCTGGCCCAGGTGCCCCTGTCCACCGCCGAAGCCATGCCCGCCCCGGGCAAGGAAGCCACCCTCTACACCGTCATGTCGGTGAGCGAGAACGACGTGGCCCTCTATGGCTTTGCCACCGAGGACCAGCGCACCTGCTTCAAGATGCTCACCGGCGTGTCCGGCGTGGGCCCCAAGGCAGCGCTGTCCATCCTGTCGGTGATGAGCCCCGAAAAGGTGGCACTGGCGGCCTCTTCCGGGGATCACAAAGCATTCACCGCCGCCAACGGCGTGGGCCCCAAGCTGGCCCAGCGCATCGCCCTGGAACTGAAGGACAAAGTGGGCAAGGGCCTGGCCGCCGGTACCGGCTTTGCGGGCAATGTGTCCGCTGCCCCGGCCCCCCAGAGCGCTCCCGCCCAGGCGGTGGCGGCCCTGGTCAGCCTGGGCTACAACACCTCCGACGCGGCCGCCGCCGTGGCCCGGGTGGACGACACCCTGCCGGTGCAGGACATCATCAAGATCGCACTGCGCGGGCTGTCCCGCGCCTGACGCCCTGAAAGGAAGACATCATGGCACAGAATCAGGAATACACCGTCGATCCCAGCCGTCTGGTCAGCCCCGACCTGGGCCCGGCGGAAGTGGAAGAAAACAGCCTGCGCCCCAAAACCCTGGACGACTACATCGGTCAGGACAAGGTGAAAGGCAATCTGCGCATCTATCTGCGGGCGGCCCAGCAGCGGGGCGAAGCCATGGACCATATCCTGCTGTACGGCCCTCCCGGCCTGGGCAAAACCACCCTGGCGGGCATCGTGGCCCAGGAGATGGGGGTCCAGGTGCGCATCACCTCCGGCCCCGCCATCGAAAAGCCCGGCGACCTGGCAGCCCTGCTCACCAACCTGCAGGAAGGGGATATCCTCTTTATTGACGAGATCCACCGTCTGTCCCGCCAGGTGGAGGAAGTTTTGTACCCGGCTCTCGAGGACTACGCCCTGGACATCATGATCGGCAAGGGCCCCAGCGCCCAGAGCATCCGTATCAACCTGCCCCGGTTCACCCTCATCGGCGCCACCACCCGGGCGGGGCAGCTCACCGGCCCCCTGCGGGACCGCTTCGGCATCCTGCTCAAGCTGGAACCTTACAGCCCCGATGAACTGGCCCGGATCATCACCCGCAGCGCGGGCATTCTGGGCATTCCCATCGACCACGACGGCGCCCTGGAACTGGCCCGGTGCAGCCGGGGCACCCCCCGTATCGCCAACCGCCTGCTCAAGCGGGTGCGGGACTTCGCCACCGTCCAGGGGGATGGCGCCATCGACGGCCCCACCGCCGTGGCGGCCCGCAAACAGATGGACATCGACGAGATGGGCCTGGATGAACTGGACCGCGGGGTCCTGCGGGCCATCATTGAACTGTACGGCGGCGGGCCGGTGGGTCTGGAGACCCTGGCCGCCGCCCTGGGTGAGGAGAGCGTCACTCTCGAGGACATCTGCGAACCCTACCTGATGCAGCTGGGGTACCTGACCCGCACCCCCCGCGGCCGCTGCGTCACCCGGCTGGCTTACGAACATCTGCATCTGCCGGTGCCCCGCCGCCTGCGCGACGACGAGGATGACGGACAGCAGTCCATGTATTGACCGAACGGCGGCCACGCCCGCCCCACACCCCGAAAGGAGCCTTACGCTATGCGCTGTGCCGATACCTGGCAGGACTACGAACTCATCGACGCCACCGGCCACAACCGGCTGGAACGCTGGGGCAAGACCCTGCTCGTCCGTCCCGACCCCCAGATCATCTGGAAAAATGAACCCGTCAGCCCCCTGTGGAACCGGGTGGATGCCGTCTATCACCGTTCCGCCAAGGGCGGCGGCAGCTGGGAACAGCACCGCAAGCTGCCCCAGCGCTGGCAGATCGGCTGGCAGGGGCTCACCCTCATCGTCAGCCCCACCGGTTTCAAGCACACCGGCGTCTTCCCCGAACAGGCGGTGAACTGGGCCTGGTACAAGAAAAAGATCGCCGCCGCAAACCTTCCCATCAAGGTGCTGAACCTCTTCGGCTACACCGGCGGCGCCACCCTGGCCTGCCTGGCTGCCGGGGCTTCGGTCACCCATGTGGACGCCTCCAAGGGAATGGTGGCCTGGGCCCGGGAAAACGCCGCCGCCAGCAACCTGGCGGACAAGCCCTGCCGCTGGATCGTGGACGACTGCGCCAAGTTCGTGGCCCGGGAGATCCGCCGGGGCAGCCGCTACGACGGCATCATCATGGACCCGCCCAGCTACGGCCGCGGACCC
>CALXHS010000098.1 GCA_944388165.1 uncultured Gemmiger sp.
CCCCATCTTTGAGTTTCTCACTCAGCGCCCCACCGGCAACACCCGGCATATCGACGGCCGGGGCGGTGTGGTGGTGATCGAGGGCCTGCACGCCTTCAACCCGGCCCTGGGGGTGGCTGACCTGCCAAAAGGCACCGCTGTGCACATCTATGCCGGTCTGCGGGAGGAGTACGCCGCCCCGGACGGTTCCCGCACGGTGGCCACCCGGGACGTACGTCTGGCCCGCCGCCTGACCCGGGATTTCCTTTTCCGCGGGCACGATGCCGACTTCACTTTGCGGCTGTGGCCCCATGTCTGCCAGTCCGAGGACCGGTATATCAAAGCCTTCAAAAACCGGGCGGAGCTGGTGCTGGATACCTCGTTCAGTTATGAAGTCTGCCTGTGGGGACATTACACCCGCAAGATGACCGCCACCGAATACGCCGACCGTTTGCAGGAACTCTGTGCCCGTTTTGGGGCCTTTGACCCGCTGCCTGGAACGGTGGTACCCCAGGACAGCATGCTGCGGGAATTTATTGGACAATAATCAGTAAAATGTGCTAAAACAAGCAAATATTAACGAAAACGTAACATTTTCTCTTCATTTCAGATTGCAATGAGCGGCACAATCGGCTATAATGCAGATAGCAGCGGGCCGCAATTGATACGGTCCGCCCCAGTTTCTACGAATGTGAGGTGCGTTTCCCATGACGTTTGAACTCGATTTTGACAAGATCAAAGAGCAGAGCATGCAGTTTGTGGATGTGGCCAAAAAGACCGCTATGGATCTGGCCGACAAGGGCAAGAACCAGCTGGATCTGATCAACCAGCAGACTCAGCTCTCCAAGGCTCAGCGCCAGCTGGGTGCTCTGGTCTATACCCTGCATAAATCCGGCGAAGAAAACCAGCCCCTGGTGGATAAGTATATCGAACACATCGCTTCCATCGAAGCCGCCATTGAGGAGATCAAGGGCCGCATGACCGCCGACGAGGCCACCCAGGCTGAAGAAGCCGCTGCCCAGGCCACCGATGTGACCGACACCGCCGAAGCCGCCGCTCCCGAAGGATCCTTTGAGGAGGACGGGGAACTGGAGTCCAACCAGCCCACTAAGATCTGCCCTGTGTGCAATGCCAAGGTGGATGTGGACGCCCTGTTCTGCAACCACTGCGGCGCCCAGCTGTAAAATCTGTTCTTGACGAGCCGGAATTCTGTTGTACAATAGTATCCGGCGCGGCACAGTGCCGCAAGGAAAACTATGATCCGATATCCGCAGAAAGACTGCTATACCGCCGATGATCTGGCGGCCATCATCGCCATTTTGCGCGACCCCGAAACCGGCTGCCCCTGGGACCGGGTGCAGACCCATGAATCCATCCGCATGAACTTCCTGGAAGAAGCCTACGAAGCGGTGGATGCCATTGATCTGCAGGACCCCGAACTTCTGTGCGAAGAACTGGGGGATGTACTTATGCAGGTGGTGTTTCACGCCCGCATTGAGGAAGAGACCGGCCGCGGCGGCTGGGCACAGATCTGTGATGGTGTCTGCCGTAAGCTGATCTGGCGCCATCCCCATATTTTTGGAGCCCAGAGCGGTGCCGAAGGCATAAATGACTGGGATGCGCTCAAGAATATGGAAAAGGGACGCACCACACTGGCCAAGGATCTGGCCAGTGTGCCCCGGGCACTCCCGGCGCTGATGCGTGCAGCCAAGCTGCAGAAGCGCGCCGCCAAACACGGCGCCGGACTGCCGGTGCCTTCGGCGGAGGATCTGGCTCAAAAGGCCCGTGACGCTGCCCGGGGCGGCCCTGATGCTGAACAGGCTGTGGGGCAGCTGCTGTTTGAGGCGGTGGCTGTGGCCCGTGCATTGGGCGTTGACCCGGAGCAGGCATTGTCCCGCTATAATGATGCGTTTGAACAAAACGCCCCCGAACCAACCGTCTAAAGGCGGAACGTGCGACAAAGTGTGACCCGCTTTTGGCATATAAATCACTTGGAGGTAAAAACAATGACCAAAGTTGAACTGATCGCCGCCGTGGCTGCGAATGCCGGCCTGACCAAGAAAGACGCCGAGAAGGCTGTGAGCGCTACCCTGGATGTGATCACCGACGCCCTGAAGAACGGTGAGAAGGTGTCTCTGGTCGGCTTCGGTACCTTTGAGGTGCGTGAGCGCAAGGAGCGCCAGGGCCGCAACCCCCAGACTCGTGAGCCCATGACCATCCCCGCTTCCAAGCTGCCCGCTTTCAGCGCCGGCAAGGCTCTGAAGGACGCTGTCCAGTAACAAGCAACAAGCGCTGTTTCGGCGCATCGCCTGCCGCCGGCTGGTCTGGCCCGGCAGGCGTCTTTTTTATCTTTTTACAGCGGAAAGGAAAGCCCATGCGTTTGGACAAATATCTCAAAGTCAGCCGCCTGATCAAGCGCCGCACTCTCGCCAACGAAGTGGCGGACGCCGGCCGCGTCCTGGTGGGCGGCAAACCCGCCAAGGCCAGCTACGCCGTCAAGGTGGGTGATGTGATCGAGATCACCTTCGGCAACCGCCCCGTCAAAGTCCGCGTTCTTTCGGTGGAAGAACCCAAGGGCAAGGATGTGGCCCGCGAACTGTACGAAGTGCTGGAAGGCTGAAACTTTCCGGCAGGCCCCGCAAAAGGGGCATAATCAGGCTCCCCGGTGCATATGTTTTACCATACCGCACCAAGGGGGGCTTTTTTCTATGCCAGAATTGACCAGCCAGTCCGCCGCTTTGCCGCCCGCCGAAGCCCCGGCGCTCCGGGCACACACCCTCCAGCTGGAAGACCGCAGCCGCCTGACCGTCACCGGGGTGACCCGCATCGTCAGCTGTGACGAGACCGGCGCGCTGCTCAAAACAGGGCAGGGGGACCTGACCATCGGCGGGCAGGGGATCCAGATCGGGGAATTGTCGGTTCGCACCGGCCAGGTGCACATCACCGGCAAGATCGAATTTCTGCAATATGCCGAAAACCGGGAAAGCAGCGGCGGGCTGCTCTCCCGTCTGCTGCGCTGATGGCCGCCGCACCGGCATTGTGGGCCGTGGGGCGGGACGTGCTGTGGTGCCTGGGGTTGGGGCTGCTGCTGGCCGTGGCCCGGGATCTGCTGGGATTGCTGGCGGGCAATGGGCGGGTGCTTTGCTTTTTGTGGGATGTACTGGCCTTTGCGGCGGCGTCCGTGCTGCTGTACGGCTTTTCCGCGGCGGCGTCCTCTGCCGGTTTTGCCCGGTGGTACACCGCAGCCGCTATGGGGGCGGGAACTCTGGCGTGGCACTGGGGCGCGTCCGGGTTGGTGCATCAGGTATTGCGGGGTATGATCGACGCTTTTTGTACATTGGTCAGCCGGGTGGAGAAAGCAGCCTGGGTCCCGGTGGCGGGCATCTTCTTCCGATTTTCGGCCAGAAAACGAGCAAAAAAGGCCATGAAAGAGAAAAAAAGGGCACAAAAGGTAACAAAGCGGAAAAAACAGTTGCAAAATCAGAGGAAAATATTATATAATTGATTCTGCATAAATCTGCTGTTTTTGACATGGAGAGGGAGGCGAAGCAGACCATGACCCGAAAAAGCGGCATCTTGCGGCGTTTGCTTCCGCTGATCATCTTGGTTTTGTGCGCATCACTGGTTTACAGCCTGGTGCGCTGCCAGATGTCCATCAACGCCAAGCAGCAGGAACTGGCCAGTGTGCAGATCCAGCTGAACGATCAGCTGGCCAAGAACGAAGAACTGCAGCGCACACTGGACGACGGCGAGGATGCCATCATTGAGCGCATTGCCCGGGAAGAGGGTTATTCCAAACCCAACGAGCGCATCTGGATCGACATCAGCGGCAAATAAACCATCCATTTGAACAGAAAAGGACCCCCGGGTCCTTTCTGAAATAAAAACAGGCGGGGCCCCGCGTTCCGCCGGAAAAAGGGGTATCATAGTTTGGCATTTCAGGTTGGGGATATCGTCGAAGGCAAAGTCACCGGCATCAAGCCGTTTGGCGCTTTCGTATCTTTGCCGGAAGGCAAGAACGGCCTTGTCCACATCTCGGAGGTCTCGTACGAGTACGTACAGGACCTGACCGCCGTGCTCAGCGACGGGCAGACCGTCAAGGTCAAGATCCTGTCCATTGCACCGGACGGCAAGATCGCGCTTTCCATCAAGCGCACGCAGCCCGCGCCCGAACGTGGCGCACGGCAGGGCGGTGGCTCCCAGCAGCGGCAGCAGGGGGCACCCCAGCAGCGCGCCAAGCGCGAAGCCCCGCCCCGGGTATGGCAGCCCAAGCCCTCTCAGCCGCAGGGCAATCTCAGCTTTGAAGATATGATGGCTCGCTACAAGTCCCAGAGCGAAGAAAAGATCGCGGATCTCAAGCGTGTCACCGAAAACCGCCGCGGCGGCTATTCCCGCCGGCGCTGATTCCAAAACCAGAACCGCACACAGCGGCAGGCCCTGTACAGCCTGGTCCAACCGGCCGGGCGGTGCGGCCTGCCTTTTTTGCATGGCGCGGAAACTCCGTGCCCCGGCTTTTTACAACGAAAGGACGTCCCATGCCCACCACCTACACCCTTGTGGCGCCGTGCTTTTTCGGCACCGAATCCACCCTGGCTTTTGAGGTGCGCCGTATCGGCGCCCAGAACGTGCAGGTCACCGATGGTCGTGTCACCTTTGAGGGCGACGCCTCGGTGATCGCTGCCGCCAACCTGAACCTGCGCACCGCCGAACGTGTGCTGCTGCTGCTCAAGACCTGGCAGGCCACCACCTTCGACGAACTTTTCGACGGCGTGTACTCCATTCCCTGGGAGGAGATCATCCCTGCCGATGCCGCCTTCCCGGTGAAAGGCTCCAGCCTGTCCAGCCAGCTTTCCAGCGTGCCCGCCTGCCAAAGCATCGTCAAAAAGGCGGTGGTCAAGCGGCTGATGGCCGGTCACCGCACCACCTCCCTGCCCGAGACCGGCAAGGTGTACAAGCTGCGGTTTGCTCTGCGCAAGAACACGGTGGAGATGATGCTGGATACCTCCGGCGACGGCCTGCACAAGCGCGGTTACCGCCGCAATGCCACCCTGGCGCCCATCAAGGAGACCCTGGCCGCCGCCATCGCCGACCTGGGCCGTGTGCGCCGGGACACCCTGGTGCAGGACCCCTTCTGCGGTTCCGGCACTCTGGTCATCGAAGCCGCTCAGAAAGCGCTGAACATCGCTCCCGGCCTGCGCCGCCGCTTTGCCGCGGAACAGTTTGATTTTGTGCCTGCCGAAGTCTGGCGCGCCGAGCGTGCCAAGGCCATTGAGCAGGCCAAGCCGGACGCCGCCTTTGAGGGCTTCGGCTATGATATCGACCCTGCTGCCGTGGCCCTGGCTACCGCCAATGCCAAGCTGGCCGGGGTAGGGGACCGCTGCCATTTTGAGGTGGCGGACGTAAAGGCCTTTGTGCCCCGGGCCGGTGCCACCGTGCTGACCAACCCGCCGTACGGCGAGCGTCTGGGGGATGCCGCCGAGGCTGCCGCCCTGGCCGCCGCTTTGGGCCGCGCCTGGAAAGCCAACCCCGGAGCCGGACTGTATGCCATCACCGCCGACGCGGATTTCGAGGCTCACTTCGGAGGCAAGGCTGTCAAGCGCCGCAAGATCTATAACGGCATGATCCCCTGCCAGGTGTATATGTATTTTGACCGCAAAAAGTAAGGAGGGACCCCGATGGAAGACCTGAAACTGGCCGTGCTCATCGACGCCGACAACATCTCGCCCAAATACGTGAAGGTGATTCTGGATGAAGCTGCCTCCTTCGGCGTGGCGGCGGCCAAGCGCATCTACGGCGACTGGAGTGACCCCAGGCTGAAAAGCTGGAAGGACGCCCTGCTCAACAATTCCATCATCCCCATGCAGCAGTACAGCTACACTACCGGCAAAAACGCCACCGATTCGGCCATGATCATCGACGCCATGGACCTGCTGTATTCCGGCAACCTGGACGGCTTCTGCATCGTTTCTTCGGACAGCGATTTCACCCGTCTGGCCGCCCGCCTGCGGGAAGCGGGCAAGCTGGTCATCGGCATGGGGGAAAGCAAGACCCTGGGCCCCTTCGTCAAGGCCTGTGACCAGTTCAAGTACCTGGACCTCATTCTGGACCACAGTGAACACGACGAACCCGCCCCCGCCGGTGGCCGGGATGTGACCGATGCCGCCGAGCAGGCCGCCATGGCTGCCGCCGGGGACGATACCGCCATCAACCGGGATTCCGTCTGCAAGCTGGTGCGGGGCATGATCGACGAGATGGACGACGGCACCGGCTGGGTGCGTACCTCTCGGGTGGGGGACCAGCTCATCAAGCGGTACCCGGACTTCGACGTGCGAAACTTCGGTTCCAAGAGTCTGAACAAATTCCTGGCTTCCTTCCCGGAACTGGAGGTGGAGGAGCGCATTCTGGCCAACGGCAATCCCATCCAGTTTGTGCGCATCCGTCCCCAGCCCAAGCCCGCCAACAAGAAAAATCCGCCCCGCAAGGCGCCTTCCCGTCCGGCTTCCAAAAAGCGGACGGCCCATAAAAAGTAAGGCCGCCTGCCACGGCGGCAAAGAAAGGGGAAAGGCTTTATGCTGCGCTGTACCGAAACCGACCGTGCGGTCATTCTTGCCTATATTGCCGCCGAACCGGAGATCAATCTCTTTATTTACGGTGACGTGGAAACCGTGGGGGTAGACAAAGCCCCCGTGCAGGTTTGGGTAGAACCAGGCCCCGAAGGCTGGGACTTCCTGATCCTGCAATATTTCGACAGCTACATCCTGTACAGCCAAAACCTTGATTATGATGCGGAAGCAGCCGCCGAATTTCTCCGCGGCCGCAAGGTGGAAGGCATCAGCGGCAAAAAGGAGCTGCTGGACCGCCTGGCACCTTATTTCCCGGAAAAAACCTGCCGTCTTACCTACATGAGCCGCTGCAACGCAGTGGATCCTGCCTTTGGAGGAAAAGCGGGGGCAGGCGTACAGGTGCGGGAACTGGGCCCCGAAGACCTGGACGAAACGCTGGACCTCTTGCGGGGGATCGAAGAGTTTTCCCAGACCTATCGCGGCGAGGAGCAGGAACGGGAACAGCTGGCCCAGTGCTGGAAGTGCGGCGGTATGATGATGGGCGCTTTCCGGAATGGCCGCCTGGTCTCCACCGCCCAGACCACCGCGGCCAGCAGCCGCAGCGCCATGGTGGTGGGGGTGGCTACCTGCCCGGAAGAGCGGGGCCATGGGTATGCCAGTGCGGTGGTGGCGGAACTTTGCCGCCGCAGTTTTGCCCAGGGGCGGGAATTTCTGTGCCTGTTTTATGATAACCCGGCGGCTGGCCGCATCTACCACCGGATCGGATTTTCCGAGGTAGGCGGCTGGTCCATGATGAACTGAACCCTTGTATAAGAAAAGCGGGCGTCTGCCTTTCAGCAGGTGCCCGCCCTTTTTGTCGGTTCATGAAATTTTGTAGATCCGGTGGTCCTCGTCGGCATACCAAAGGGCATACC
>CALXHS010000099.1 GCA_944388165.1 uncultured Gemmiger sp.
CTGATCCTATCTACAATTCCAAGATCGTCACCCGCCTGGTCAACTCGATCATGCTGGATGGCAAGAAGGGCGTTGCTCAGAAGATCGTTTACGATGCTTTCGACATCGTGAAGGAAAAGACCGGCAACGATCCTCTCGAAATGTTCGAGAAGGCCATGGAAAACATCATGCCCAGCCTCGAAGTCAAGGCTCGCCGTGTCGGCGGCTCCACCTACCAGGTCCCCCTGGAGGTCAGCCCCGCCCGTCGTGAGACCCTCGGCCTGCGCTGGCTGACTCTGTACAGCCGCAGCCGTGGCGAGAAGACCATGTCCCAGCGTCTGGCGGCCGAGATCATCGACGCCACCAACAACGTCGGCGGCGCGGTCAAGAAGCGCGAAGATACCCACAAGATGGCCGAGGCCAACAAGGCTTTCGCGCACTACCGTTATTGATTCTTTTTGCAAGACCTAGGAGGTTAAAGCCATGGCAACGCCGAGAGACGTTTCTCTGCAGATGACCAGAAATATCGGTATCATGGCCCACATCGACGCAGGCAAGACCACCACCACCGAGCGGATCCTGTACTACACCGGCATCAATCACACGACTGGTGAGGTGCACGACGGTGCCGCTACGATGGACTGGATGGAGCAGGAGCAGGAGCGTGGCATCACCATCACTTCTGCTGCTACCACCTGCTACTGGAGCCATACCGAGACCCAGAAAGATCCCGCGGCTTTCAAAAAGAACCGCCACCGCATCAACATCATCGACACCCCCGGCCACGTTGACTTCACCGTCGAAGTGCAGCGCTCTCTGCGCGTTCTGGACGGCTCCGTCACCGTTCTGGCTGCCAAGGGCGGCGTTGAACCCCAGTCTGAGACCGTTTGGCGTCAGGCTGACGAGTACAAGGTCCCCCGCATGGTTTACGTCAACAAGATGGATACCATGGGTGCCGACTTCTTCCGCTGCGTGCAGATGCTGCACGACCGCCTGCATGCCAACGGCGTGCCCATCCAGCTGCCCATCGGCCAGGAAGATACCTTCAAGGGTATTATCGACCTGATCGATATGAAGGCTGACGTCTACTACGACGACATGGGCAACGACGTTCGCGTGGAAGATATCCCCGAGGATATGAAGGCGCAGGCTGAAGAGTATCACAACAAGCTGATCGAAGCTGTTGCGGAGACCGACGAAGAACTGATGATGAAGTACCTGGAAGGCGAAGAGCTGACCAAGGAGGAGATCAAGGCCGGCCTGCGCAAGGCTACCATCTCCAACGCCATCGTTCCCGTGGTCTGCGGCTCTTCCTACCGCAACAAGGGTGTCCAGAAGCTGCTCGACGCCATCGTCGACTATATGCCGGCTCCCACCGACGTTGAGGCCATCAAGGGCACCAACCCCGAGACCGGCGAAGAGGAGCATCGCGAATCCAGCGATGACGCTCCGTTCTCCGCTCTGGCGTTCAAGATCATGACCGACCCGTACGTCGGTAAGCTGTGCTTCTTCCGTGTCTACTCAGGCACGATCGAAGCCGGCACCACCGTGTACAACTCTGTTAAGGATCAGGACGAGCGTATCGGCCGTATCCTGCAGATGCACGCCAACAACCGTAAGGACATTGACGTGTGCTACGCCGGCGACATCGCCGCTGCTGTCGGTCTGAAGAACACCACCACCGGTGACACCCTGTGCGACGAAAAGCACCCCATCATCCTGGAAAGCATGAACTTCCCCGAGCCGGTTATCCGCGTGGCTATCGAGCCCAAGACCAAGGCCGGTTCCGAGAAGATGGGCATTGCTCTTTCCAAGCTGGCTGAAGAAGACCCGACCTTCCGCACCTGGACCGACGAAGAGACCGGCCAGACCATCATTGCTGGTATGGGCGAGCTCCATCTGGAGATCATCGTCGACCGTCTGCTGCGTGAATTCAAGGTCGAAGCCAACGTTGGCGCTCCGCAGGTCGCGTACCGCGAGACCATCCGCAAGGAAGCCAACCAGGAAACCAAGTATGCCCGCCAGTCTGGTGGTAAGGGCCAGTATGGTCACGTCAAGATCAAGCTGGAACCCAACCCCGGCAAGGGTTACGAGTTCGTCAACGGCATCGTTGGCGGCGCGATCCCGAAGGAATTTATCCCGGCTGTCGACAGCGGTATTCAGGGCGCCATGAAAGCCGGCGTCCTGGCTGGTTACCCCGTCGTCGACTGCAAGGTCACCCTGTGGGACGGCTCCTACCATGAAGTCGACTCCTCCGAAATGGCCTTCTCCATCGCTGGCTCCATGGCCTTCAAGGAAGCCATGAAGAAGTGCGATCCGGTCATTATGGAACCCATCATGAAAGTCGCTGTCATCGTTCCCGATGAGTATATGGGCGACGTCATGGGCGACCTGAACGCCCGCCGCGGCCAGATCCAGGGTATGGAGGCCATGGCCGGCACCCAGCGCATCAACGCGATGGTTCCTCTGTCTGAGATGTTCGGTTACGCCACCGACCTGCGTTCCAAGACCCAGGGCCGTGGCCAGTATTCCATGGAGCCGGCTGATTACCAGCAGGTTCCGAAGAATATTGCGGACAAGATCATGACCGAGCGTGCCAAGAACGCCTGATTTGTGCGCAAAAACCGGGAAAATTCACGCAAAATTGCTTGATTTTTCTCAAACAATTTAGTATGATAGCCTTATAACAGGCATCTAATTGTCTTAAACAAAGGAGGATACTTCCAATGGCTGAAAAGGAAAAATTTGACCGCTCTTTGGAGCACGTCAACATTGGCACCATCGGTCACGTCGACCACGGCAAGACCACTCTGACCGCTGCCATCACCAAGACCCTGGCTCTGAAGGGCGATGCGGACTTCATGGATTACTCCAGCATCGATAAGGCTCCCGAAGAGAAGGCCCGCGGCATCACGATCAACACCGCTCACGTTGAGTATCACACCGACAAGCGTCACTATGCTCACGTTGACTGCCCCGGCCACGCCGACTATATCAAGAACATGATCACTGGTGCTGCCCAGATGGACGGCGCTATCCTGGTCGTGGCTGCTACCGACGGTCCCATGCCCCAGACCCGTGAGCACATCCTGCTCGCCCGTCAGGTTGGCGTGCCCAAGATCGTTGTCTTCATGAACAAGTGCGACATGGTCGACGACGACGAACTGCTGGATTTGGTCGAGATGGAAATCCGTGAGCTGCTGAGCAGCCAGGACTTCGACGGCGACAACGCCCCGATCATCCGTGGTTCCGCTCTGAAGGCTCTGGAGAGCACCTCCACCGATCCCAACGCTCCCGAGTATGCTTGCATCTGGGAACTGATGAACGCTGTCGACGAGTATATCCCCACTCCCGACCGTGCTGCTGACAAGCCCTTCCTGATGCCCGTTGAGGACGTTATGACCATTTCCGGCCGTGGCACCGTTGCCACCGGTCGTGTTGAGCGTGGTACCGCTCATGTCGGCGACCAGATGGAAATCGTCGGCCTGAAGGAAGAGAAGATGACCACCACCATCACCGGCCTCGAAATGTTCCGCAAGAGCCTGGAGTATGCTCAGGCCGGCGACAACATCGGCGCCCTGCTGCGTGGCGTTGACCGCGATCAGATCGAGCGTGGCCAGGTTATCGCTGCTCCCGGCTCCGTGCATCCCCACACCGTGTTCAATGGCCATGTCTACGTCCTGAAGAAGGAAGAAGGCGGCCGTCACACCCCGTTCTTCAACAACTATCGTCCTCAGTTCTACTTCCGCACCACCGACGTTACCGGCATCATCACTCTGCCCGAGGGCACCGAGATGTGCATGCCCGGCGACAACGTCGATATGCATGTCGAGCTGATCACCCCCGTTGCCATGGAAGAAGGCATGCGTTTCGCTATCCGCGAAGGCGGCCACACCGTTGGCTCCGGCGTTGTTTCCAAGATCGAGAAGTAATTTCTTGCTCTAAAGCAACATTCAACAGGCATCTGCTGTAAGGCAGATGCCTGTTTTTATATTGCCGCCGCGCATTTTCTGACGGCAAAGAGTTTGCAAAGTTTGTTGCTGACCGGCAACAAACATGCTATAATGATATGGCAATCTATGGTGTGAAAAGTACATATAAGGAAGGGAGCATCTCCATGCAGCAGGAAACTGTCATTGTTCTGGACTTTGGCGGCCAGTATAATCAGCTGATTGCACGCCGCGTCCGTGAATGCAACGTGTATTGTGAGATCTATTCGTACCGCACGGACCTTGCCAAGATCAAGGCCAAAAATCCCAAGGGTATCATTTTTACCGGTGGCCCTAACAGCGCTTATCTGCCCGATTCTCCGACCATCGATCCTGAAATTTATACCTGGGGTGTGCCTATCCTGGGCATCTGCTACGGCAGCCAGCTCATGATGCACAATCTGGGCGGTGAAGTCTGCAAGGCCCCGGAGCGGGAATATGGAAAGACGCTGGTTTCTCTGGACACCACCAGCCCGCTGTTTGAAGGCCTGCCGGACAGCAACGTCTGCTGGATGAGCCACAACGACTACATCAAGACGGCCGCTCCCGGTTTCTCTATCGTGGCCCACACGCCCAACTGCCCGGTGGCCGCTGCCCAGGACCAGTCCCGCGGTCTGTACTGTGTGCAGTTCCATCCGGAAGTCCTGCATACCGAAAACGGTACCCAGATGCTACATAACTTTGTGTATAAGGTCTGCGGCTGCGCAGGCACCTGGAAGATGGACTCCTTTGTGGAGCATGCTGTGCAGGAACTCCGCGCCAAGATCGGCAACGGCAAGGTCCTGTGCGCTCTGTCCGGTGGTGTGGATTCCAGCGTCTGCGCAGCTATGCTGGCCAAGGCTGTGGGCAAGCAGCTGACCTGCGTGTTTGTGGATCATGGTCTGCTGCGCAAGAACGAGCGGGAAGAGGTATGTCAGGTCTTCGGCGAAGGCGGCGCATTTGATATCAACTTCATCTGTGTGGATGCCCGTAAGCGCTTCTATGACAAACTGGCCGGCAAGACCGAGCCGGAAGCCAAGCGCAAGATTATCGGCGAAGAATTCATCCGTGTGTTTGAGGATGAAGCCAAGAAGATCGGCGCTGTGGATTTCCTGGCACAGGGCACCATCTAGCCCGACGTGGTAGAGAGCGGCCTGGGCGGCGAATCTGCTGTCATCAAGAGCCACCACAACGTGGGTGGCCTGCCGGATACCGTGGACTTCAAGGATCTGGTGGAACCCCTGCGTGACCTGTTCAAGGACGAGGTCCGTCAGGCTGGCCGTGAGCTTGGACTGCCCGAATATCTGGTCTCCCGTCAGCCGTTACCCGGCCCGGGCCTGGCCATCCGTATCATCGGGGAAGTGACCCCCGAAAAGATCGCCATCGTGCAGGACGCCGACGCGATCTGGCGCGAGGAAGGGGACAAACTGCCCCTGGCCCAGCGTCCCAGCCAGTATTTTGCGGCGCTGACCAATATGCAGAGCGTGGGCGTTATGGGCGACGAGCGCACCTACGACTACGCTGTGGCGCTGCGTGCCGTGACTACCACCGACTTTATGACGGCGGAAGTCACTCTGCTGCCCACCGAAACCCTGACTACTGCGGCCAACCGCATCGTCAACGAAGTCAAGCATATCAACCGCGTTATGTTCGACTACACCACTAAGCCCCCGGCTACCATTGAGTTTGAATAAGTAACAAAGGCAAGCAAATCCGCTAAACCTTTGACTGATGAATGAAAGGCCCGACCGATTGATATCAATCGGTCGGGCCTTTATGCTCAGCAAAAAGCCGGAGATACCGTTCAGGTATCTCCGGCTTACGGCTTGTTTTTGACTCAGTCAGCCTTCTCGGAAACAGTTTCCGTCTTTTCCTTGGGCAGCAGCACATTCATCAGGATGGCCACAAAGGCGGCGGGCACGATGCCGGAACCGCCGAAGATCAGCTGCACAGCCTGGGGCAGACCGGCCAGCACGGCACTGTTGGCGCCCAGACCGTAACCCAGGCCCAGCGCCACAGAAACAATGGACATGTTGCGGGCGGTCAGGGGTTCACGGGTGATCAGCTGGATGCCGCTCATCACGATGGAAGAGAACATGATGACGGCAGCGCCGCCCAGAACGCTCTGGGGCATGATGGACACAATGGCAGCCAGCTTGGGCAGCAGACCGCACAGCACCAGGAAGATGGCGCCGCAGGCCAGAGCGGTGCGGTTGACGATCTTGGTCATGGTAACCAGGCCCACATTCTGGCTGAAAGAGGTGTTGGGCAGCACGCCGAACAGGGCAGCAAAGGAAGAACCCAGGCCGTCGCACATAACGCCGCCGGCCAGTTCCTGGTCGGTGGCTTCCCGGTCCATGCCGCCTTCGGTCACGCCGGAGATGTCGCCGACGGTCTCCACAGCGGTCACGATGAACATGATCATCACGGGGATGATAGCGCGCAGGTCAAACACCGGCTTGACGGGCATGATCTGGGGGACAGAGATCCAATCTGCCTGGGCAACCTTGTCCCAGTTGAGCACCCATGCTTTGGTGTATTCCACGCCGTCGGCAGTCACACCGGTGGTGGACAGGAAGAAAGGCAGGATAGCGCAGATCACGTAACCGCAGATGATGCCGATCAGAATGCAGGAAGAACTGGCCAGGCCCCTGGCGCCGTGCTTCAGTGCCAGAACGATTACCATGACCGCCAGAGCCACCAGCAGGTTCTCTACGGAGCCGTAATCCGCCGCAGAAGTGCCGCCGCCAAAAGAACCGACGCCCACACTGATCAGGGACAGGCCGATGGAAAGCACCACCGTGCCGGTGACCACAGCGGGGAAGAAGCGGCGCAAGGGTTTCAGGAAGGCGCCCAGCACGGTCTCGAACAGACCTCCCAGGATGGACGCACCCATGATGGCGGCATAAGAAACGATGCCGCCGCCCATGACCTTGACAACGCTCTGGAACACGCCGATAAAGCCGGAACTGGTACCCATAATGATGGGCACCTTGCCGCCCACGGGGCCGATGGCGAACAGCTGCACCAGAGTGACGAGGCCGGCTACCAACATGGCGTTCTGGAGCAGGGCTACCTGGATCTCCGCAAACTCTTCGGCGCCGCTTCCGGCAGCGCACAGGCTGGTGATGATCAGGATGGGGGTCAGGTTACCTACGAACATGGCCAGCACGTGCTGCAGGCCGAGGGGGATTGCCTGCCGCAGAGGCAGCCGCCCTTCAAATTCGTAGGGAGTCGAATATTGCTGTGTCTTTTCCATCGTATTCCTCCCAGAATAATTGTGTATGGCAAACATGGAATATTATAGCAAAGAAACCGTGTTGCGCCCACATTTTCAGGCAAAAAAAGACGTGGGGGTTGCATTTTCTACCTTTTATTCAATATAGAAACGCTGGAAGGTACTTTTCTTGGTGCGCTTGCCGGGAAATGAAGTGGCCGCAGCTTGCTTTCATCTTGACAAAGAAAACGCCGGTTTTCTGTAAAGCAACAATCCTTTACAGAAAACTGACGAAAAAAAGCCCCTTTCCAGATGCGGGCATCACGAAAAGGGAGAAATAGTCGGAACTTACTGCGGCAGAATACGACCGTCGATGGAGATGGTCACCACCCGGCACTCCACGGCACGGCCGCTGTTCATAAGGGCTTTCTGCACAGCGTTGGACAGCCCGCCGCAGCAGGGAACTTCCATGCGGACCACCGTAATGGAAGCAATATCGTTCTCCCGGAGGATAGCTGCCAGTTTTTCGCTGTAATCGATCCCATCCAGTTTGGGGCAGCCGATGAGGGTGACACGGCCGTGCATGAACTCCTGATGCATACGGGCGTAGGCAAAGGCGGTGCAGTCAGCGGCAATGAGCAGGTGGGCACCGTTAAAGAACGGCGCGTTCACCGGAACCAGCTTGATCTGCACAGGCCACTGCCCCAGGCAGGAAGCGCGGTCCTGCTGTCCTACAGGCATCGCGCTGTTCATACGGTGCGTCTTCTGGCCAGGACAGCCGCCATGCCCCTGCTGCATGCGGCGTGCCACAGCGGCTTCGTCATACGGGGCGGCTTCCCGTTCTACAAAACTGATGGCACCGGTGGGGCAAGTGGGCAGGCAGTCGCCCAGTCCGTCGCAGTAGTCGTCCCGCAGCAGTACCGCTTTGCCATTCTCCATGCCAATGGCGCCTTCGTGGCAGGCCCGGGCACAGGCGCCGCAGCCGTTGCATTTTTCTTTGTCGATCTGAATGATTTTCCGAATCATAACCGGTCTCCTTGTCCTTGAATTGATTTGATTTATTATACCTCCTTGACCACCTAACAGGTTGTTGCCGGTACAACAGACGGGCAAAAAACGAACGGAAAAAATGTCCAGAAAACGAACGAAGACAATGCGTCAAAATAAACAAAAATGACGGCTATGCGGAAAAAATGTGTGACGTGAGATGGTTTTTTATGATATAATCATAAAAAAGAAGCGGAATTTGAAAGTGAGGAATGACGATGTATCATGAAGGGGATATTATTTTATATGGGGAGCATGGTATCTGCCGCGTGGCAGCAGTAGGCCCGCTGGACCTTGGAGGAACCGGCGACAGATTGTACTATACCTTGCGACCGTATTATCAGCCGGAACTGGTGATTTATGCGCCGGTAGAAAACCAAAGGGTGGTCATACGCCCGCCTCTTACTCGTGAAGAAGCAGAAAAGGTGGTGGATGACCTGCCCCACATCCCGGAGATGGAAATACCGGATGAGAGGGAGCGGGAAGCGCTGTTCAGCCGAGTTCAGCACGGCTGTGATTGCAGGGCACTGGCCGGTTTGATCAAGGCGCTGTATAGCCGCCGTGTCAGAAGGCAGCGACATGGAAAGCACGCCACCAGTGTGGACGAACGCTATTTCCCCGCGGCAGAAGAGCAGTTGTATGGTGAACTGGCCTTTGCGCTGGGGCTGGAACGGGACAAAACACCTGATTATATTCGCCGGCAACTGGGACAAACAGAATAAATAAAAGCCTTCGCACGGGCTGAAAAGTACCCGGGCGGGGGCTTTTTTCATAAGAGCAGGTAAGAGCGCATATCCATGCGAAAGTATGCAGAAACTGAAATAAAGATGCGGGAAGGTGGCAAGAAAAACATTTTGTTAGCCATGGGTAACTCTTCGCTCGCCATTGCTTTTGCCATTGGATAGGTGTACAATACCCATGTGTATGCCATGACCGGCAGGGAACCGCCTGCCGCGGTACACACGGAAACAGGAGGGTATTTTGGCAAATCTGAGAAGACAAAAAGAGGCCCTGGTCAGTTATTTTGAATCCGGCTGCAAACCGGCAGGAAAATTGACCATCGGGCTGGAAGTAGAACATTTCATCACTGGTCTGGACGGCAGCCCGGTGGATTTTGAACAGGCCCAGCAGGTCATGAAAGCACTGCAGCAGACCGGCGATGTGCCGGTGGTTATGGATGGCGAATATGTGGGCTTTTACAATGACGCCTATGCATTGTCGCTGGAACCGGCCTGTCAGCTGGAAATCAGCATTATGCCACAACCCAGTGTAAGCCGGCTGATGGCGGTGTATGAAGGCTTTTCGGTACGCTTGGAACGTGCCCTGGCCCAACAACAGCTGCGCGGGTACAATCTGGGGTACCATCCCACCCGGCGTGCAGCGGCACTGCCGCTGATCCCCAAAAAGCGCTATGAGGTCATGGACCGCTATTTCCAGAAACGCGGTCTGCACGGGACGCAGATGATGCGGGGCACTGCCTCTACCCAGGTGGCAGTAGACTATTTCAGCGAGCAGGATTTTGTGCGCAAATATCGTGTTGCCTGCCTGATTGCGCCCCTGTTGGCTCTTTTGACCGACAATGCGCCGGTGTATGAAGCACAGCCCAATCATGCCTACAGTGTGCGGACTTCCATCTGGAATGACGTTGACCCAGACCGCTGTGGTATCCCGCCCATTCTCATGGATGCGGACTTTGGGTTTGAGAAGTACGCCGACTATATCCTGCAGAAACCGCTGGTGGTTTCCCGCCGGGGACCCCGCACCGAAGGGGTGGGCCGCAAGTCTGCCTTTGAAGTGTATCCTTCTGCCATGGGGCGGGACGAGATCGAACACGTCCTTTCCATGTTCTTCTTTGATGTGCGGCTGAAAAGCTACATCGAGATCCGTGTGGCGGACAGCATGCCTTCGGCTTATGTGGCCGGGTATGCGGAGCTGGTCAAGGCGGTCCTCTCCAGCCCGGCGGCCCAGGACGGCATTCTGCGCCATTATGCGGGGGCTACGGTGGCGGACATCGAAGCCGCCAAGGTGGGGATCTGCTGCAATGGTTACAAGGCCCAGGTCTATGGCCGTCCGGTGGCAGATGAGATCGCCTGGCTGATGGCACAGGCCAAGAGCCGGGTTACTACCCCGGAGGCGCGGCGCAACCTGGAACCTCTGGCTGCTCTGGCTGCCCAGAAAAAGACCATTCGGGAAACGGTGACTGATTATGAATGAGCTGCGAAATGCTTTGGCCCTGGATGCGGAATATCTCGCTATGGCTCGTCAGAATCCGGAAGCTCTGCGCCGGGATTTTGAGGCCATTGTGGAGTATATGAAGCATTCCACGGCCATCCACCATGGGGAATATGTCCGCACCTGCTTCAAACCCAAGCTGCTGACTGAATCCCAGTTTGCCCGCATCAAGGCGGATATGGAAGTGTTGTATTCCATCTTTGCCCGGGTCATGGATGAATATGAAAAAGACCCCGATTACCGGGAGCTTTTCGGCTTTGATCCCCGGGTGGAAGAACTGATCCTGCGGGCCAACCGGGCGCCTTCTCTGCTGCCGATGGCCCGGATCGATTTCTTCTATAATGAAGAAACAGGGGAGTACACCTTCTGTGAATTCAACACCGACGGCGCCAGCGCCATGAACGAGGACCGGGAACTGCACAACGCACAGCAGCTTTCACAGGTATACCGTGACTTTACGGCTGCCCATAAGACCCGCCGCTGCGAACTGTTCGACAGCTGGGTGCAGACCATGGAACGCATCTGGCACCGCGCCGGCGGCCATGATACCCCCCGGGTGGCCATCGTGGATTACATGGAATGCGGGACCGTGAATGAGTTCGAGATCTTCCGGCAGCATTTTGAAAAAGCAGGTATCCCGGCGGAAGTCTGCGATGTGCGGGACCTGCGGTACGATGGCCATGCCCTGACCGGACCCGCAGGGGAAAAGATCGATATGATCTATCGCCGGGCCGTTACCAGCGACGTGATGGCTCATTATGAGGAGAGCACTGCTTTGCTGCAGGCTGCCCGGGACAACGCGGTGCTGCTGGTGGGGGACTTCCACACCCAGATCGTGCACAACAAGGAACTGTTCCGTGTGCTGCACCTGCCCCGCACCATAGCCATGCTGAACGAAGAACAGCAGGCGTATGTGAAAGCCCACGTGCCCTACACGGCGGAGTTCGGTCCCGAACATCTGCCCATGCTTCTGGAGAACAAGGACCGCTGGATACTAAAACCCACCGATTCCTACGGTTCCCGAGGGGTGTATGCCGGTGTGGAGTACGACGAAACGCGCTGGGAACAGATCGTGCGGGAACTGCCCCATGCGGGGTATCTTGTACAGGCATTCCACACCCCCTATGTCACCGAAAACTACGGGCTCAACGGGGAAGAATTCGGCCTGAACCGGTATTATAATCTGACCGGCATCTACACCTACGACGGTGTGGCCCAGGGCGTGTATTCCCGGGTATCTCTTACGCCCATCATCTCCTCCCAGTACAGCGAAAAAACATTGCCCACCCTTCTGGTGGCGGATTGATGAATGACAGACCCCGTTTCTGCGGATACTAGCCGAAAGACCGAACATCATCGGGAAAGGGGCGCAGTTCATGCGGGAATCATCCTACCATGCCATTCTGACCGAAATGACGGTGCGTGCGTTGTGGGAAACGCAGAACATCATTGACTGCATTCCCGACGAGCTGTGGGATAAACCCTATGGCGGCGCGCCGCTGTGGCAGCATATCTACCATACCCTGCACGGGCTGGACCAGTGGTTCATCAATCCCCGGGACCGGGATTTTGTGGAACCGCCCATCCACACGCCGCTGCTGCAGGACCTGGCCATCTATCCCGCCACCCGTTTGAGCCGCCGACAGATCAACGATTATTTCCACACCATCAAGGCCAAGCTGTCCCTTTACCTGCCTGCGCTGCATGATGAGGACCTGCTGCAGCGGCCCGAAGGCTGTGAGTGGACCCGTATGACCCTGATCCTGGCCCAATACCGGCATCTGCATCTGCATCTTGGCATGCTCATGGGCTTTGTGCAGGCGGCCACCGGCCTGAGCCCCCGGGTGCTGGACCTGGGGACCGAGATCCCGCTGGGGCCCTATGATCCCTACGAATGAGAAAGGACGTTACGCAATGAAACGCACGGTGTGCATGGTGACATCTGTCCTGTTGGTACTGGCTTTTCTGTGTGCCTGTACGCAGCGGGAAACAGAACCGACATGGCAGACCACTCTGCCCAACACAGGGGTAACGCTGTCTGTTGCGGGCGGTGATGTTACGGAATCCACCACACTGCTGTACCCGCCGGTGGACGGTTCGGCTCCGCCCGAAGAAGTATGTCTGCTGAGCGTGCCTGCAGTGGCGACCCTAACATGGGAGGGGGTACAGGCGGAAAATGTCACGGTTGGCTTCGCCTACGCCTGGGATGAGGCTTATAAGGATTACCGTACATCCGAACCCATCGAGAAGGTGGACTATGTTCCGTTGGACGCGGAAGAGGGAAGCCTGTGTTATCGGTTTGATACCGCATACAGCTTCCTGATTACCGTGACCACCGAGCAGGGCACAGACCAGTTTGTGCTGGACTGTCGCCGCGACATATAAAAAACGCACAGCAAAAAGCCCGGCCGTCCGGCCGGGCTTTTTGCATAGGTATTTATTTTTCTGGGGTCTTTTCCACGTACACGCTGGTGGAAGGGAAGGCAAAAGAACAGCCTTCTTTTTCCATCAGATCCATGATCTGCAAGTTCACCCGGTTTTTCATGGCACGGAAATCTGCCAGTGCCAGGGCCGTCACATACATGCGCACATCAATGTCGATGCTGGATGCGTTGAAGGTGGTCAGGCTGACCTGCACCGTTTCCGGCTGGGCGGTGGGTTCCGCCTTGCACAGGTCGGTCAAAGCGGCGCAGAGGGCTTCGATCTTCTCCCGGGAAGTGTCGTAGGTCACGCCGATCACAAAGTTCCAAAGGCGGCTGTTGCGGTCGGTCACGTTCTGGATGTACTCGGCACTGACCTTGGAGTTTTCTACCGTGATCTGGCAGTTGTCCGGCGTGCGCAGCTTGGTGGAGCGGAAGGAAATCTCTTCCACCGTACCTTCAAAGCTGCCCAGTACGATGTAATCTCCGATGCCAAAGGGGCGTTCCATAACCAGGGTGATGCCGGCAATCAGGTTGGACAGGGTGGACTGTGCTGCCAGGGAAACTGCAAGGCCGGCGACACCGGCACCTGCCATCAGACCGGCCACAGGCACGCCGAACAGTTCCAGGGTGGCCAGAACGGTCACCGCAATGACCAGCACCCGGTAGATCTTTTCAAAAAAGCGGGTCATGGTCTTGTTGCTTTCCAGATCCAGCCGGTTCTGAGCACTGCGCAGAAGCAATCCGCAAAGGGCCTCGCTGCGCCAGAACCCAAGGCCCAGCAGGGCGATGGAGATGGCGCTGAACACCGGTCCGGCCAGCAAAGCGGTCTGCTGGGGTGTCAGAGGCAGGGGAAAGGCCAGTACCGCCAGATAGATGAGGAAGGTGCGCAGAAGCAATACCAGCGACCCCGAAAAACCGTCGAACAGAATGCGAAGCCATTCCGGCATAAAGCGCAGCAGCTTGCTTCGCAGCTTGAAGATCAGCGCCCGGTACAGCCGGGAACCGAACACCGCGGCCAATGCCAGCAGCACGGTAAGGATCACGCGCAAAATCACATTGTGTGTGTTGATGAAGCCCATGAAAATGCCCCAAAATTCCTGAAATGCCATATGTATATACTCCTGATACTTGATGGTTGAATGAAGAAAAGGCAGGCGGATTTGTGCCTGCGTACGTATAAACAGGTATGTAGTAAAGATACCGTGAAACGGCCCCGGTGTCAAGGCAGGGGCGCTGTGCACAAAAAACAGCTTGCATTCTTGTCATGTTGTGCTATACTGTGTATCAGAAAGTCTGTTTCAGGGCGGGGTGAAATTCCCCACCGGCGGTACAGCCCGCGACCGGCTGCTTCGGCAGCCGCTGATTCGGTGAAATTCCGAAGCCGACGGTATAGTCCGGATGGAAGAAACGGAAGCTCGCTTTATTTGCATTGCTTTCCTGCGCCCTGCTGCAATTGTGCGGCAGGGCGTTTTTGTTTGGCAGATGGGATAAAGAAGCCTCCCAACAGCTGTGGCAACCGACTTTCCAATCTATTCAAAGGCCGCAACGGCCGGGAGGTACTGTTATGAAAACCAAGAACCATATCCGCGAACTCACTGTCACCGCCATGCTTTCGGCGGTGGGCTTTGTGCTGATGATGATCGATTTCAGCCTGCCCATGTTCATCCCGTTCTTTGTCAAAATGGACATTTCCGAGCTGCCCGCCCTGCTGGCGTCCTTCAGCCTGGGCCCTGTGTACGGCGTGGCGGTCTGCCTGGTCAAAAATATCCTCGCTGCCATCTTCCACGGCTCCACCGGCGGCATCGGGGAAGTGTGCAATTTCCTGCTGGGGGCGGCCTTCACCGCCTCTGCCGGTCTGATCTACAAATACCGCAAGAGCCGCAAGACCGCGGCCATCGGCGCGCTGGTGGGCGCGGCGATCATGGCGCTGGTCAGCGTGCCGGTGAACTACTTCATCACCTATCCGGTATACGCCCAGATGTTCGGCGGCATGGATCTGATCCTGGGTGCCTATCAGGAACTGAACCCCAACGCCACCAGCCTGATGTTCTGTCTGGTGATGTTCAATATGCCTTTTACCTTCGTCAAGGGCGTTCTGGATGCGGTGATCTGCTTCCTGATCTATAAACCTCTTTCTCCCATCCTGCACGGCCGCCGCTGAGGCGCGGGTGACCCCCGGGCAAATTTGTCGGATATGCGTTGACAAATTCCAAGCGGTATGCTATGATACATCTCGACATCAGAATAAGGTGACTTATCAAGAGCGGCTGAGGGAACAGGCCCTGTGAAGCCCGGCAACCTGCGCATGGCGTAAGGTGCCAATTCCTGCGGGAAACCGGAAGATAAGCGTTTGCGCGCGTTTCCCGCCGTGTGTGGGAAACGCGCTTTTGTTTTGCATTTGCCCCGGCGGGGAGCGCAGCATGGTTTTCGTCAAGTTGCCTTTCTGACCCGCAAATTTCTTTTTATCCTAAGGAGGCAGCTTACCTATGTCCAAATTCCTGTTCACGTCCGAATCCGTTACCGAAGGGCATCCCGACAAGATCTGCGACCAGATCTCCGACGCCGTGCTCGACGCCATTCTGGAGCAGGACCCCGACGCCCGCGTCGCCTGTGAAACCACCTGCACCACCGGCCTCGTCCATATCATGGGCGAGATCACCACCAGCTGCTATGTGGACATCCCCGGCATTGCCCGTGAGGTCATCAAGGAGATCGGCTACGACCGCGCCAAGTATGGTTTCGACTGCGATACCTGCGGCGTCCTCACCAGCATCGACGGCCAGAGCCCGGATATCGCCCTGGGCACCAACGACGAGGTGGCCGGTGCCGGAGACCAGGGTATGATGTTCGGCTATGCCTGCAACGAGACCCCCGAACTGATGCCCCTGCCCATCTCTCTGGCCCATAAGCTGGCCAAGCGGCTGACTGAAGTGCGCAAGAACGGTACTCTGGGTTATCTGCGCCCGGACGGCAAGAGCCAGGTCACCATCGAGTATGTGGACGGCAAGCCCGCCCGCGTGGACACGGTGGTCATCTCCAGCCAGCACAGCCCCGAAGTGGAGCAGGAGCAGCTGCGCGCCGACATCATGGAACAGGTCATCAAGGCCACCATCCCGGCCGATCTGCTGGACGAAAATACCAAGTATTTCATCAACCCCACCGGCCGTTTTGTGGTGGGTGGTCCTCAGGGTGACAGCGGTCTGACCGGCCGCAAGATCATCGTGGATACCTACGGCGGCTATGCCCGTCACGGCGGCGGCGCGTTCAGCGGCAAGGACCCCTCCAAGGTGGACCGTTCCGCAGCTTACGCCGCCCGCTGGGTCGCCAAGAACCTGGTGGCTGCCGGTCTGGCCGACAAGTGCGAAGTTCAGCTGGCCTACGCCATCGGCGTGGCGGAACCGGTTTCCATCTTTGTGGATACCTTCGGCACCGGCGTGGTGGAAGACGCCAAGCTGGAAGCGGCTGTGGAGAAGGTCTTTGACCTGCGCCCCGCAGCCATCATCCGTGATCTGGACCTGCGCAAGCCCATCTATCGTCCTCTGGCCGCCTATGGCCACATGGGTCGGGAAGACCTGGGCGTCAAGTGGGAGAGTACCGATCGCGTGGATGAACTGAAAGCGGCTGTTGCGTCCCTGTAAACAGAAAATCTGCATAAATCAACAGGCCCCGGCCTGCCGGAAACTCCCCAAAAAGGAGCCCGGCGGGCCGGGGCCTGCAGGTTTCCTGTGAGATGGATGTCTTGCAAAACAATGAATTTTGCGTATAATTATACATATATGATTGATAAATGCTGACAGAGAAGGGAAGGGCATCACCTATGAAAATCCGTCGAGCCGAAACCTGTGACATGCCCCGCATCAACGAACTGTTGATGCAGGTGGAATTGGTCCATCACAACATACGCCCGGACCTGTTCCGCAATGGCGGGCGCAAGTACACCAACGACCAGCTGGCTGCCATCATTGCGGATGATACACGGCCCGTTCTGGTGGCTGTGGACGAGAACAATGTACTGCTGGGGTATGCGTTCTGCATCTTCCAGCAGCATGTGGACGACACTATTATGACCGATATCAAGACCCTGTACATCGACGACCTGTGCGTGGACGAAACCTGCCGCGGCCAGCACATCGGCCTCAGTCTGTATGAGGCTGTCCTGGCCTATGCAAAAGAACACGGCTGCTATAACGTGACGCTGAATGTCTGGTACGGCAACGAGAAGGCCCAGCGCTTTTATGAAGCCTGCGGGTTCCGTACCCAGAAAACCGGCATGGAAATCATTCTGTAACAACGTAACAAGTACCGGCCTCTGTCGCTCATTACCGGGCGGTGGAGGCTAATTTTATTTTGAGGGCAGTTTTTGCCGATGATAAAAGGAACCGACGGGCATTGATGGTGTCGAGCCGGGCCATTTCCGCATTGCCAAATATGGGCGGATTGGCTATAATATAAAAGTATATTGGGTGATTCTGCCCAAAACTCGAAAAGAGAGGAGGAAACGGCCGTGCAAGGAGAATTGCTCAAGCTGGAAGGCGTTGTGGAGCATGTGATATTTGAAAACCAGGAGACCGGCTATGCGGTGTTTGAAGTCAATGCCGGCGGTACCGACGTGGTCGTTTCCGGCGATGTAGGCAGCATTGACAACGGCATGACGGTGGTGGTATATGGCCGGATGACCAACCATCCGACCTACGGCGAGCAGTTCCGGGCTGAAACCTGCGAAGCAGCCCTGCCCGAGGACGCCGCTGCCATCCAGAGCTATCTGGCCAGTGGTGTGCTGCCTTATATCGGTTCCTCCACAGCAAAAAAAATCGTGGCCAAATTCGGGGCCGATGCCCTGACCGTTATCGCGGAAGAACCCGACCGACTGTGCGAGATCAAGGGCATCACGCCCCAGAAAGCCGCTGCTATTTCCAACGAGTTCCGTCGCCTGTACGGTGTGCGGGAAGTCATTGCCTGGATGGCACAGTTCGGGCTTTCGGCCCAAGTTGCCGTTACAGCCTATCGGGCTTTCGGTCCCCACACGGTGGAAGCGCTGAACAACAATCCTTATATGCTCTGCGGGGAACCGCTGAATCTGAAATTCAGCCAGGTGGATGTGATCGCCAAAGCGTTGCAGGTGGGCAAGGATAGCAGTCTGCGGTTGGCGGCAGGGCTTTTGTACACCCTGCGCCACAATGCAGGCAACGGCCATACCTGTCTGCCACGGGCCAAGCTGACGGATGCCGCTGCACGGTTTCTTCTTCTCGAGGATGGTATTCAGCGGGTGGAACAGGCCCTGGAAGAGCTGCTCAGGACGGAAGAGATGCGCTCCCGCACCTTTGATGGCGTGGAATACATCTATCGGCCCGGCCTGCTCAGCGCGGAGGAGGATATCGCTGCCCGTCTGGGGGAGATATCCACCTTTCCCACCGAAGTGCCTTCCACCCTGGAAAACGACATCCGGGTGCTGGAACTGGCCCAGGGGTTTTCCTATGCACCTTTGCAGAAAGAAGCCATCCGCATGGCGCTTTCCAGCCGGGTCATGGTGCTGACCGGCGGTCCCGGCACCGGCAAGACCACCACCGTCAACGCCATCCTGACCTTGTACGAGGGATTGTATGACCGGGTGGCCCTGTGTGCCCCCACCGGCCGGGCGGCCAAGCGGCTGAGCGAACTGACAGGGCATAGCGCTTCCACCATCCACCGTCTGCTGGAGGTGGACTATTCCACCGGCACGGTGCGGTTCATCCACAATGAAAAGAATCTGTTGCCATTTGACGTCATCATTCTGGACGAGATGAGCATGGTGGACGTGAAGTTGTTCCAGGCTTTGCTGGCGGCAGCACGGCCTCACTGCCGCATTATTATGGTGGGGGACGCCGATCAGCTGCCCAGCGTGGGGCCGGGTAACATTCTCGGTGAGATCCTGAGGGCGGACATCCTGCCCACCGTGTGTCTGACCGAGATTTTTCGCCAGGCTCAGAAAAGCCTCATCGTACAGAACGCCCACCGCATCGTGAAAGGGGAAGCGCCCCGTACCGGCGGCAAAAAAGCCGACTTCTTCATGATCGAATCCTTCGGCCCGGCCTGCCAGCAGCTGGTGTGTGATTTGGTATCCACCCGGCTGCCACGCACCTACGGTTTTGATCCGGTGCGGGATATACAGGTCCTGTGTCCCACCAAGGTGGGGCCAACCGGCAGTATCGAGCTGAACCGGCGGCTGCAGGCGGTGCTCAATCCCCCCGCCCCGGACAAACCCCAGATCGCCTGGGAACAAAGCGGACGGGTGCTGCGCAAAGGGGACAAGGTCATGCAGATCAAAAATGACTATGACATTCCCTTTGAGCGTTCCGGTGCCGAGGCGGGTGTAGGGGCATACAACGGGGACCTGGGCATCATCACCGAGGTGGACCCGTCCTCCCGCAGCGTTACCGTAATGATGGACGATCGCAAATATATCTACGGCGCCGATCAGCTGGCGGAATTGGAACCCGCCTATGCGGTGACCATCCACAAAAGCCAGGGTTCGGAGTTCCCGGCGGTGATCATCCCGGCGGCGGACGTGCCTGCCCGGCTGTGCTACCGCAACCTTCTGTATACCGGCGTCACCCGCGCCCGCAAACTGTGCATCATCACCGGTATGGGGCGCACGGTGCAGACTATGACCGAAAATGTGCGGCAGAACCTGCGGTACAGTTGTCTGCGCTATCTGCTGGCGGCCACCGTCAGCCACAAGTCATGAAGGCCCTGCCCGAACGTCTGGCCGCGCTGCTCTGGCCCCGGCGGTGCCCTTTCTGCGGTGCGTTGCTGCCGCCCAACGCCCCGGAAGGCTGTCTGTGCCCGGCCTGCGTGCCGGAAGCCAAACGTCTGTCCCACGACCCGCCCCGCCTGCCGGAAACGGAACATGATTTTTATGCCCTGAGCGGGGCGGCCAGTGCCTTTTATTATGCCGATACGGTGCGCCATGCCATCCTGCTCTGCAAAGGCCACGGCCATCCCTGGTACGCCCGGGAACTGGCCGATCTGGTGGCGGTGCGGGTGTTCGGCGCCGAAGCAGCTTCCCGCCCCGGCAGGCGCCCTGATTATACCGCTCCCGGCGGTCTGCGGCCGTATACCTTGATCGTACCGGTGCCGCCCCGTCGCCCCGGGACGGGGACCTTGCCGGGATTGCTGGCCAAACGCCTGTCCCGGGTGCTGGGTATCCCCACGGCCAGCCCGCTGCGCACCACCCGGAAGATGCAGCCCCAGAAAGATCTGGATCTGGCCGAGCGGCTGCGAAACACCAAAGACGCCTACGCCTGCCGGCCCGGCACCGACCTTTCGGGGCAGCGGGTGCTGCTGGTGGACGACATCATCACCACCGGGGCCACGGTCTCGGCCTGTGCACTGGCTCTTTTGCAGGGCGGCGCGGTCTCGGTGTTTGCGGTCAGTGTGGCCGCCAATGAAGAACTACCCCCGGACAAACGCCTGCCCAAAAAAGGGCGGGCGCAGGAGAAACAAAGCAAATGAAGCAATACGATATTGGTATCGACCTTGGCACCAGTTCCATCATCATCGCCACCGAACAGCAGGGGGTGGTGTTCCGCCAGCCCAGCATCGGCGCGGTGGATACCCGCTCCAACACGGTGATCGCGGTGGGGGAGGACGCCTTGCGCATGGTGGGGCGCGCCCCCAGGTATATTGACATTGTGCGCCCCTTGCGGGACGGTGTTATCCAGGATCACCGCATGACCAACGAACTGATCGTGCGGTTCATCAACCAGGTCTGCCCCTCGCGGATCATCCGTCCCCGGGTGGCGGTGTGTGTGCCGGCGGCCATTACCGGCATCGAAGCCGACGCCGTGGTGGAATCGGTCATGGCGGCCGGGGCCAAACAGGTCTATTTAGTAGACGAGCCTGTGGCCGCCGCTCTGGGCGCCGGGCTGGATATCCGCACTCCCCGGGGCTGCATGGTCATTGATATCGGCGGTGGCTCCACCGATATCGCCGTCATCAGCATGGGGGGGCGGGTGCGTGCCGCCAGCCTGCCGGTGGCGGGCAATGCCTTTGACAACTGCATCGCTCAGTATATCCAGGAAAAATACAGCATTGCCATCGGCCCCCTCACTGCCGAAGCGCTGAAAAAGCAGGTGGCCTGCTGCTCCCAAAGCGAGTTTGAGGGCGTAATGGAGGTGCGGGGCCATTCCTGGGAGACTAACCTTCCCGCCCGCCGCCTGATCTATACCCGGGACCTGTATGCTCCGGTGCGGGAACTGGCAGGCCGCATTGCCGCCGCAGCCCACAACGTGCTGCAGAGCACCCCGCCGGAACTGGCCGGGGACGTGGGCAAGACCGGCATCCTGCTGACCGGCGGCGGTTCCATGCTGCGGGGCCTGGCGGGGTATCTGGCCGGGGAACTGCATGTGGATGTTGCCATTGCGCCCGACCCGCTGAATTGTGTGGCCCGGGGCACCGCGGCCAGCCTGTCCATGGGCAAATACCTGACCGCCGGGTTCCGGGACGCCACTCCCAAGGTGTGGAGAAGTCGCCTGATGGGACCCCGTGACCCTTTCCATGAATAAGGATTTGTGGTATACTAAGCAATCGGAATTTTGTCTTTTATCAGAGAATTGCAGGAGCTAAAGGAAGAAACAGAGTATGCCTGACGCTATTTTGAACGAATACCTTCAACTGCGGGATCGGTACATCGAATCCTGCTTTACCCGCCTGAACCCGGTGCAGCGCCAGGCTGTGTTTACCACCGAAGGTCCGCTGCTGATCCTGGCGGGCGCCGGTTCCGGCAAGACCACCGTGCTGGTCAACCGCATCGCCAACATCATCCGCTTCGGCCGGGCCCACGGCAGCAAGGAGGTCTGCCGCCCCGTCACCCAGCAGGATGTCGATTACCTGAAAGCCACCATGGAAAGCGGCCGCAATCCTTCCGCTGATCAGGCCAAGCTGCTGGCGGTGGAACCGGCCCGTCCCTGGAACGTGCTGGCCATTACCTTCACCAACAAGGCGGCGGGGGAACTGAAAGACCGTCTGAAGGCCATGCTGGGGGAAACGGTGGGCAGCGATGTGTTTGCCTCCACCTTCCACTCGGCCTGTGTGCGCATTTTGCGCCGGGACGCCGAGCGCATCGGATTCCCCACCAGCTTCACCATCTACGATTCCGACGACCAGCAGAGAGTCATCAAGCAGATCTACAAGGAAATGATGATCGACGACAAGTTCCTGCCCTCCAAGCAGGCCATTTCCCGCATCAGTTCCTTCAAGGATAAGCTGCTTTCGGCCAAGGATGTGGCTTCCGAACCGCCCAAGGACACCAAGGCTATGTTGGTCAGCAAGATCTACACTGCCTACGCCGAACGCCTCAAGACCGCCGGCGCCATGGACTTCGACGATCTGATCTTCCACACCGTCCAGATGCTGAAGAAGGACGCCGAAGCCCGGGAATACTACCAGAACAAATTCCGCTACATCGTGGTGGACGAATACCAGGATACCAGTGTGGCCCAGTTCCATCTGGTGCGGCTGCTGGCAGGCGGCACCAACAACGTCTGCGTGGTGGGCGACGACGACCAGTCCATCTATAAGTTCCGCGGCGCCACCATCGAGAATATCCTCAATTTCGAGCAGGTGTTCACCGGTGCCAAGACCATCCGCCTGGAACAGAACTACCGCTCCACCTCCAACATCCTGAACGCCGCAAACAGTGTTATCAAGAACAACAACGGCCGCAAGGGCAAGACCCTGTGGACCGAAAACGGCACCGGCGCCAAGGTGCAGCATTATACGGCGGCCAGCGAACAGGACGAAGCCAGCCATATCGCCGACATCATCGGCCAGAATCTGCGGGCGGGGGCCAGCCTGCGGGACCACGCGGTGCTCTACCGCATGAACGCCCAGTCCAGCCCTGTGGAAGCCTACTTCGCCCGTGCGGGCATCCCGTACCGCATCGTGGGCGGTCAGCGCTTCTTTGACCGCAAGGAAGTAAAGGATATCAACTCCTACCTGGCTATTGTGGTCAATCCCAGGGACGATGTGCGCCTGCGCCGCATCATCAATGAACCCGCCCGCAAGATTGGTGCTACCACCGTGGACAAGATCGCCGAACTGGCGGCTTCCCGCGGGGTGCCCATGCTGGAGATCATCTCCGAAGCCTCCACCTACCCGGCCCTGGCCCGGGCGGCTTCGGCGCTGAACGCCTTTTACGAGATGTACCGCACCCTGTGCGATCTGGTAGTGACCCTGCCCCTGGATGAATTCGTGGGCGAAGTCATTCGCAAGACCGGCTATGAAGCCATGCTCAAGGCCCAGAAGGAGGAAGGGGAGACCCGTCTGGAGAACCTGGGCCAGCTGGTCAACTCGGTCAAGACCTACGCCGATCAGAACGGCGAGGACGCCACTCTCTCCGGCTTTTTGGAAGAAGTGGCCCTCATTGCGGACATCGACTCCTATGACGAGGATGCCGATTCGGTTACCCTGATGACCCTGCACAGCGCCAAGGGCCTGGAATTTCCCTATGTCTTCATCATCGGCATGGAGGACGGGGTGTTCCCCGGCGACCTGGCCCGCTACAATGAAGAGGATATGGAAGAGGAACGCCGCCTGTGCTACGTGGGCATCACCCGCGCCAAGAAGGAACTGTATCTTTCCTCTTCCCGCAGCCGGATGATCTTCGGCCAGACCCGCCGCAATCCTCCTTCCTACTTTCTGGGCGAGATCGACCCCGATCTGCTGGAAGAGACCCAGAGCCCCGAGATCTCGGCGGGGGGCGGTTTC
>CALXHS010000100.1 GCA_944388165.1 uncultured Gemmiger sp.
GAGGGACAGAGCTCCTTTTTGGGTTTGTTGGTGTCGCGACTTAACTATACCCTATGAAGGCTCTGTCCTTCTACTTTTTTATTTGCTTTTACTTGCTCTTCTGTTCAACATGTATTGTAGCTCTACAAGGGAACAGGCTTTCCCGCTTGCCAAACAGCGGTGCCGGTAGTATAATAAATTGAATACCTATCAGGAAAAATTTGCTTTCAAGATGTGAGGAGTTCAGGTATGGTTCTGAGCATGACAGGCTATGGCCGGGCCGAGCAGACGCTCAACGGCCGCAACATCACTGTGGAGCTGCGCAGCGTCAACGCCCGCTTCTTCGAGTATTCCTCCCGCATGCCCCGCACCTGCGCCTTTCTGGACGATAAGCTCAAGGCGCTGGTGGGGGAGAGCGTCCACCGCGGCAAGGTGGAACTGAACCTCAGCATCCAGAGTGTGGCCGCCGCCGACACGGTGGTGCAGGTCAACTGGCCTCTGGCCGAAAGCTACCGCCAGGCCCTGTGTGCTATGGCCGAGCGTCTGGATGTGAAGAATGACCTTACCGTCACCGCGCTGTCCCGTTTCCCCGACGTGCTCACCCAGACTGCCGCTCCCGCTGACCCCGATGCCCTGTGGGCCGATGTGGCTGCGGTGGCCCGTCAGGCTGTGGAAGCCTTCCTGGGCATGCGTGCCGCCGAGGGCGCCAAGCTGAAGGCCGACATCGAAAACCGCCTGCAGGTGGTGGAAGAGCTGGTAGGCCAGATCGAGCAGGGCAGCGCCGGCCGGGTGCAGGCATACACCGAGCGCCTGTATGCCCGCCTGCAGGAACTGCTGGTCGACCGCAATATTGACGAAAGCCGTATCCTCACCGAAGCGGCTCTTTTCGCGGACAAGACTGCCATTGACGAGGAGACCGTGCGCCTGCACAGCCATGTGGCCCAGTACCGGGAGATCCTGACCCTGGACGAGCCCATTGGCCGCAAGCTGGACTTCCTGACCCAGGAACTGAACCGGGAAGCCAACACCATCGGCTCCAAGTGCCAGGATGCCGCCCTCACCCGTCTGGTGGTGGCCCTGAAGTCGGAAATCGAAAAGATCCGCGAACAGATCCAGAACATCGAATGAGGTTCCCTGTATGAAACTCATCAACATCGGATTCGGCAATCTGGTCAATGCCGACCGGCTGATCGCCGCGGTCAGCCCGGAATCCGCACCCATCAAGCGTATCGTGCAGGACGCCCGGGACAAGGGCGCTGTCATTGATGCCACCTACGGCCGCCGCACCCAGTCGGTGCTCATCATGGACTCCGACCATGTGGTGCTTTCGGCGTTTCCGCCGGAAACCATTCTCGGCCGTACCCAGGAGGAAGCCGCACCGTGAACCGGTGTGCTTATAGATGGTGTAATAGGAAAGAAAAATAATGGGGGATGCTAAAGTATGAAAGGCGAAAAGTACCTGTTTGTTGTATCCGGGCCTTCCGGCACCGGAAAAGACACCGTGGTGGCCAAGCTGCTGGGTGATCATCCTGATGTGAAAAAGACCGTTTCCGCCACCACCCGCCCCATGCGGGAAGGGGAAGTGGACGGCGTCAACTACCATTTCCTCAGCAAGGAGCATTTCAAGGAAGCCCTGGACGCCGACGGCATTGTGGAGTATACCTGCTACTGCGAGAACTACTACGGCACCCTGCGCTCTGAGATCGAACGCCACATGAAGGCTGAACAGCCGGTGATCCTGGTCATCGAGGTGGAAGGTGCCGGCAACATCAAAAAACTGTATCCCGGAGCCACCACCATCTTTGTGCTGCCCCCCGACATGCAGGAACTGGAACGCCGCCTGCGCTGCCGCGGCACCGAGAGCGAAGAGGTCATCCAGAAGCGCCTGAAGCGCGCCGAAACCGAGATCGCCCGGTCGGCAGACTATGACGAACACGTTATCAACGACGTGGTGGAGGATTGCTCCAACCGCATCTATGACATCATCCAGCATCGCATGATGCAGGAAGACTGATCCACCCGCAACAGGGGGAGGGGAGGGCGCGTTTGCCCACGATCGCAAAGGTGGCGGTGAACGACGCCACCATCCATTTTGACAAGCTGTATTCCTATCTGGTCCCGGCGGACCTGTGCGGGCAGCTGTGGCTCGGCGGCATCGTACTGGTGCCTTTCGGACGGGGCGACAAGCCCCGCATGGCCGTGGTGCTCGGGCTGGAAGAAGACCCTGCGCCGGCCCCCCGGCTCAAGACCTTGCTGGCCGCCGCGCCGGAGGATGCCCGCCTGCCCCCCGACCTGCTGGAACTGGTCCGTTTTCTCAAGGACCGGTATTTCTGCACCTGGTATGAGGCCGTCAAGGCTATCATTCCCTATGGTGCCCAGTACTGCCCCGGGGTGGAAAACGGCCGCCCGGTGGTGCGCGGCCGCCTGACCCGCCCCACCGAGACTGTCTACACCCTGGCGGGGGAACTGCCTGCCAAGCCCAAACCTGGCCCCCGGCAGCTGGCCGCGGTGGAACTGCTGAAAAACGGTCCCATGACCCGCCGCCAGCTGGAGGATGAGGGGGTGGGACGCACCACCCTGGATGCCCTGTGCAAAAAGGGCGTGCTGCAATGGGAGGAACGGTTCAAATCCCTGGATCTGTTTGCCGACATCCCCTTTGATCCCCAACCGGTGGAACTTTCCCCCGAACAGCAGGCCGCCTTTGACCGGCTGGCCGGGGACCTGGATGCCCGCCAGCCCCGGGCTTCTCTTTTGTACGGCGTCACCGGCAGCGGCAAAACGGCGGTGTTCCTCAAACTCATTGAACGCACCCTGGCCCAGGACCGCCGGGCGCTGGTGCTGGTGCCGGAGATCGGCCTTACGCCCCAGATGATCCGCCGCCTGAAAGCCATGTTCGGCAGCCGCCTGGCTGTGCAGCACAGCGCCCTGAACAACACCGAGCGCCTGCTGCAATGGCGGATGATCCAGCAAGGCAACGCCGATATCGTGGTGGGCACCCGCAGCGCGGTTTTCGCCCCCTTGAAAGACATCGGCCTCATCATTCTGGACGAGGAACAGGAACACACCTACCAGAGCGAATCCTCCCCCCGTTACTCCGCCCACGAGGTGGCCAAGAAGCGGGCGGTGGCGGAAAACGCCCTGCTGGTGTTTGCTTCTGCCACCCCCCGCATCGAAACCACCTACGCCGCCAAAGCCGGGCGGATGGGCCTGGTCACTCTGCGGGAACGCTACGGCGGCCGCCCGCTGCCCACGGTGGAATTTGCGGATATGCGGGCGGAGATGACCGCCGGAAACCCCCGGGAAGTCAGTGCACGCCTGGCTGGGGAACTGGCCGACAACCTGCGCCGGGGGGAACAGAGCATTCTGCTCCTCAACCGCCGCGGCTACCATACGGTGGCCATGTGCGCCGACTGCGGCCAGGTGGTCAAGTGTCCCAACTGCAGTGTGCCGATGGTCTACCACAAAAACCGGCAGTGCCTGCTGTGCCACCACTGCGGGCACACGGTGTACCCGGCTCCTGCAAAATGCCCCGAATGCGGCGGCAAACTGTTGTACAGCGGTTTCGGCACCCAGCGGGTGGAGGAGGAACTCCGCCAGCTGCTGCCCACCGCCCGCATCCTGCGCATGGACCAGGACTCCACCGGTCAGAAAAACGCCCACGAGACCATGCTCACCAAGTTCGGGCGGCAGGAATACGACATCCTGCTGGGCACCCAGATGGTGGCCAAGGGCCTGGACTTTGAAAAGGTCACCCTGGTGGGGGTGCTGGGCATCGATTCCATGCTCTTCGGCCAGGGGTTCCGGGCCTACGAGAGCGTGTTCAGTCTCATCACCCAGGTGGTGGGCCGGGGCGGCCGCGCCGAATTGCCCGGCCGTGCCCTTATCCAGACGGCGGTGCCGGACCACCCGGTGCTGCAATTGGCGGCCCGGCAGGATTACCCCGCCTTTTATGAGGAGGAAGTTTCCTTCCGCCGCCTGAGCCTGTATCCGCCTTTCTGTGCCCTGTGCGTCGTGGTCTTTTCCGGCGCACAGGAAGGCGCGGTGTTCACCGCCGCCCACCGTTTCGGCCAGCTGCTGGCCGAACTGGCGGCCAAACACCCGGACCTGCCCCTGCGCATGCTGGGTCCCGTGCCCATGAACATTGCCATGCTGGGCGGGCGCTACCGATACAAACTGACCCTGAAATGCCGCAACGACGCCAAATTCCGCGCCTTGCTGCGGGCGGCCCTGGATGCCTACGCATCTGAAAAGCTGCCCGCCAAGACCAGTGTGGTCGTTGATTTCAATTCCGACGGCGACCTGTAAAGGCCCGCCGCCCATCCCTGATACACTAGATTGATTTTGGAGGTTACCACTATGGCACTTCGCACCATTGTCCAGGACGGCGATCCCATCCTGAAGAAAGTCTGCCGCCCCGTTACCAAGTTCGACGACCGTCTGGCCACCCTGCTGGACGACATGAAAGAGACCCTGTACGACGCCAACGGCTGGGGCCTGGCCGGTCCCCAGGTGGGCGTTATGCGCCGCATCTTCATCTCTCTGGACGACCGCAACGCTCCCGAGGACCTGCCTGAAGATGCCCGCCTGCCCATCATGGAGTTCATCAACCCCGAGATCCTGGAACTCAGCGATGAAAAGGTGGAACTGTACGAAGGCTGCCTGTCCTTCCCCGGCCATAACGGCGCCATCCAGCGCTCCAAGCACGTGAAGGTGCGCGCCCAGGACCGCAACGGTGAATGGTTTGAGCTGGAAGCCGACGACATGTTCGCCCGCTGCATCCAGCACGAGACCAACCACCTGGACGGCATCACCATCATGGACCTGGCCACCCATTTCTATGAGGATGACTATCCCGAAGACGAGGACGAAGAATAATGCGTATCCTGTTCATGGGCACCCCGGACATCGCCGCCGAAAGCCTGGCCGCGCTGATCGCGGCAGGGCATGAGATCGTGGGTGTGTTCACCCGGGCGGACAAGCCGGTGGGCCGCAAACAGATCATGACCGCACCGCCGGTGAAGCAGCTGGCGCAGCAGCACAACATCCCGGTGTGGCAGCCCGCCACCCTGCGGGACGGCAAGGCGAAACCCATCTTCCGGGAACTGGCCCCCGACCTGGTGGTGGTGGTGGCTTATGGCCGCATCCTGCCGCCGGAACTGCTGCACATCGCCCCCCTGGGCTGCATCAATCTGCATGTGTCCCTGCTGCCCAAATACCGGGGCTCGGCGCCCATCCAGTGGGCGGTGCTCAACGGCGATGCCGAGACCGGCGTCCCCATCATGCAGTTGGACGAAGGCTGTGATACCGGCGATATCCTCATGGTGGAACGGGTGGCCATCGGCCCCGAGACCACCAGCGGGGAACTCTTCGACCAGGTCAGCGCCACCGGCGCCAAGACTCTGGTCACCGCCATCGAAAAGCTGGCCGCCGGGGAACTGACCCCCCAGCCCCAGAACGACGCCGAAGCCACCCAGGCCCCGCCCCTGACCAAGGAGATGGCCCGCTTCGACTTTACTCAGTCTGCCGCCCACATCCACAACTGGGTGCGGGGCATGAATCCCTGGCCCGCCGCCTTCTTTGAACTGGACGGCAAAAAGGTCAAGGTGCTGGAAAGCCGCGTGGCTCCCGATGCAAAATCCGCCCCGGCGGGTACGGTGCTGGCCCTCAAACCCCTGACCATTGCCTGTGGCGAGGGCGCTCTGCAGCTGCTCACCGTTACGCCGGAAGGCGGTAAGCCCATGGCCGGTACCGCCTGGGCGGCAGGCCGCCGCCTCAAAGCGGGGGACAGCCTGTGACCCCGCGCTATCTGGCCGTCAAGGCTCTGGTGCGTCAGGAACAGGACGGCTACGCCAACCTGGTGCTGGACGCCGAACTCAGCCGCTGCAAACCTCCGCTGGAAGGCCGGGACGCCGCCTTTGCGGCCCGCATCTTCTATACGGTGCTGGAACGGCGGAATCTGCTGGACTGGACCCTGGACCGCTTTCTGAAAAAGCCGGTGCGCAAGCTGGACGCCCCCGTGCGGGCCATCCTGCGGGCCGGGTTGGCCCAGGCTTCCTATATGGAAGTGCCTCTGCCCGCCGCCGTCAACGAATCGGTGAAGCTGGCCCGGGCTTTCGGCAAGACCAGCGCGGCGGGCATGGTCAACGCGGTGCTGCGCCGTGCTGCCGCCTGCACCCCCAAACCGGAGGATTTCCCCGGCCTGAACCCGCGGCTGCAGACCTATTACAGCCTTTCCGCCCCGGTGGCCGAACTCCTGCAAAAGCAGTACGGCGCCGAAGCGGAGTCCATTGCCGCAGCCTTCTATCTGCCCGCGCCCACCTGGGTGCGGGTGAATATCCTGAAAACCGATACCGCCGCCCTGACGGAAACCCTCACCGGGGAAGGCTGCACCGTGGAACCAGGCCCCTGGGCCGACTGCCTGCGGGTACAGTTCCCCGGCAGCCCTGCCGCAACCAAGGCGTTCCGGCAGGGGCTCTTCCATGTGCAGGGCCTGGCCAGCCAGTACGCGGCGGACAGTGTGCAGGCAGCCCCCGGTATGCGGGTGCTGGATTTGTGCGCCGCCCCCGGCGGCAAGAGCCTGACCATGGCCCAGGCCATGGAAAACAGGGGAGAGCTGTTCAGCGGCGAAGCCGTGGCGGCCCGGGTTCCTCTGCTGGAAAAGGCATTCACCCGCTGCGGCGTGACCTGCGCCCGGCCCTTCCAGGGGGATGCTTCCCGGCCTGACGCCCAACTGTCCAAAACTCCTTTTGACCGGGTTCTGTGCGATGTGCCCTGTTCCGGTCTGGGGGTCATCGGCAAAAAGCCGGATATCCGCTACAAGGACCTGGCGGGGCTGGACGAACTCTGTGTCCTGCAAAAAAAGATATTACAAAATGGTTCCAAATATCTTGCCGAAAAGGGCCGTTTGGTGTATTCTACCTGTACGGTGAACCAAAACGAGAATGAGAAGGTTGTAGAGGGATTTCTCAAAGAAAATCCTGATTTCGCCGTTGTTCCGCCCAAAACTCTGCCATCCCAGGCCAAAGACACCGGATTCGGAACCTTGTTCCTGCCGGGGCAGGCCGGGTTTGACGGCTTCTTTGTGGCGGTGCTGGAACGCCGTATGTGAAAGTTTTCGTAAATTTTACATCCTTTCGTGACCCCAAAATGACCAGAACATGGTATGATAAAAAGAGGTGGATCAATTGAATGACAAGCGCTCTGTGTGCCTGACCGATTTGACCCTGCCCCGACTGACCGAATACGTCAAGGGGCTGGGCCAGCCTGCCTTCCGTGCCAAACAGATCTTCAAGTGGGTGCACCAGAAGCTTGTCACCGATTTTTCCGCCATGACCGACCAGCCCAAGGCCCTGATCCAGACCCTGGAACAGAACTGCACCCTGGCGGCGCCCACCATCCGGCGGCGTCAGCAGTCCAAGGATGGCACGGTCAAGTATCTTTTGCAGCTGGCGGACGGCAACTGCATCGAAACAGTGCTTATGCGCTACCATTACGGCAACACCGTATGCGTGTCCACCCAGGTGGGCTGCGCCATGGGCTGCCGGTTCTGCGCCTCTACCCAGGCGGGACGGGTGCGTGACCTGACCCCCGGCGAGATCGCGTCGGAGATCTACACCGCCCAGAAAGATACCGGCGAGCGTGTTTCCCACATCGTGCTCATGGGCATCGGGGAACCGCTGCACAACTTTGATAACGTGATGGACTTTCTGGAGATCATCTCCTGCCCGGAAGGGGTCAACATCGGCATGCGCAACATCAGCCTGTCCACCTGCGGCCTGGTTCCCAAGATCGACGAGCTGGCCCAGCGCAAGCTGCAGCTGACCTTGTCCATCTCTCTGCATGCGCCGGACAACGCCGTGCGCAGCAGCATGATGCCGGTGAATGACGCTTATCCTCTGGAGCAGCTCATTCCCGCCTGCCGCCGGTACCAGAAGATCACCGGCCGCCGCATCAGCTTCGAGTATTCCATGGTGCGGGGCGTCAACGATTCCCCGGCCATGGCCCGCAAACTGGCGGAACTCATTCGGGGGATGGGAGCCCATGTGAACCTGATCCCCATCAACCCGGTGGACGGCAGTCCCTATTCCGCCACCGACGAAGAAAACGTCCGCCGCTTCCGCCAGATGCTGGAAGATCTGGGCGTCAACGCCACGGTGCGCCGCCGTCTCGGCGCCGATATCTCCGCCGCCTGCGGGCAGCTCCGGCGGGAGGACGCGAAAGAAGCCGCCCAAAACGGGCAGGCCTGAGCGTACCATACTGTGAAAGGAAGGACCTGACTGCATGAAGATCGCAGGGCTAACCGACATCGGCAGCTGTCGGCAGGAAAACCAGGACAGCTTCTGTGCCCGGCAGCTGACCGACGGCTCCGGCTGGGGCGTCGTGTGCGACGGCATGGGCGGCGTCAAGGGCGGCCGGGTGGCTTCGGCCATCGCCACCGCCTCCATGCTGCAATACTTTGACCGTCAGCTGCGCTGTCTGCGTCACGGCGAGGAAAAGCAGTTCATCCTGCACGGGTTTGATCTGACCAACCGCGCCGTATACGACAAAGCCACCTCCGACCCTGAAATGCTGGGCATGGGCACCACAGGTGTCTGCACTTATGTGTTCGGCAATATGGCCCACGTGGTCCACGCGGGGGACTCCCGCGCCTACCTGTGGCATGGCGGAATCATCCGCCAGATCACCCGGGACCACTCCATGGTGCAGCAGCTGGTGGACAGCGGCCAGATCACCCGGGAGCAGGCGGCTCTGCATCCCCAGAAAAACCTCATTACCCGCGCCCTGGGCGTTTCGGCCAGCATCGTGCCGGAGTACAACCGCTGCGAAGTTGCGGCAGGGGATATCCTGCTGTTGTGCACCGACGGTCTGACCAATATGGTCCCGGACGAGGAGATCGCCCTGATTTTGCAGGAATCAGCTTTTTTTGATGCGCCCCGGCTGCTGATCGACCGCGCACTGCGCGGCGGCGGGCAGGACAATATCACTGTTCTGCTGTTGGGTGTGGAAAGTACGGATCAATCAAGGGAGGATACAAATGGATAACCTGATTGGTAAAAAATTGGACGGCCGGTATCTGATCGAGAGCCTGATCGGCGTGGGCGGTATGGCCAACGTCTATAAAGGGCGGGATATCCGCACCGGCAACGGCATCGCCGTCAAGGTCCTGAAGGAAGAGTTCCTGGGCAACGAAGAACTGGTCCGCCGCTTCAAGAACGAAAGCAAAGCCATCTCCATCCTGGACCATCCCAACATCGTCAAGGTATACGATGTTTCGGTCACTGACCAGCTGCAGTATATCGTGATGGAGTATATCGACGGCATCACCCTGAAAGAATACCTCAAGCAGCGGGGCGGCGCCCTGACCTGGAAAGAGGTCGTGCATTTCGCCACCCAGGTGCTGTCTGCACTGGATCACGCCCATTCCAAAGGCATCGTCCATCGTGACGTCAAGCCCCAGAACATCATGCTGCAGGCAGACGGCTCCATCAAAATGATGGACTTCGGCATCGCCCGCTTCTCCCGCGCCCAGAGCCAGACCATCAGCGATAAGGCCATCGGTTCTGTGCATTATATCAGCCCCGAACAGGCCAAGGGCGACCGCACCGATGCCCGCACCGATATCTACTCGGTGGGCGTGATGCTGTACGAGATGCTCTCCGGCAAGCTGCCTTTCGACGGCACCGGCACTGTGTCCATCGCTATCATGCAGATTTCGGAAAAGCCGAAACCCCTGGCCGAAGTGGCGCCCAACGTGCCCGAAGGCCTGCGCCAGATCACCGAGAAGGCTATGGAAAAGGATCCTGCCGCCCGGTACCAGAGCGCGGCGGAAATGCTGGATGCCATCAAGGCGTTCAAGCAGAACCCCAGCATCCGGTTTGAATACGAATACAACACCCAGGACTCGCCCAGCAAGACCATCAATAAGGTGGTGGGCGGCACCAAGTCCGGCATCAGCACTCAGCAGGCCCGGCGCGCAGGCGCTCCGTCTGCGGGCGGAAAGGGCAAAGGCAAAGGCGTGCGCAGCACAAAAGCAAAATCTGCCGCCAAGACAAAGAGCTTATCCCTGCTGCCGATCTTCTTCGGCATGGCGGTGGCTTTTGTCATCGGCGCGTCCATCCTGGTGTATCTGATCTTCACCAACTCCACCAACCCGCTGTTCTCCAACCGTGCCAACGTGCAGCTCATCGACTTTGTGGGCATGACGGAGGACGAATTTCGCAACTCCGAGTACTTCTCCCTCCTGGACCCCGACATCATCCAGGAATACAACTCCAGCTACCCCGCAGGCACCATCTTTCAGCAGTCCCCGGCCGCCGGCCGTACTGTGAAGGAACAGCAGAAGATCACCCTGAAGGTCAGCCTGGGTACCGAATATGTCACCCTGCCGGATGTGTCCGGCAATGACAAAGCCACCGCCAAACAGACCCTGACCGATCTGGGCGTTTCGGTGGTGACCAAGCGCGAAACCAACGACAGCGTGGGCGAGGGCACCGTTATCCGTACCGAACCCGCCGCCGGCAACCAGGTGGAAGGCGGTTCCACCGTCATCCTGTACGTGGCAAAGCCCTCTGTGGATACCAGCGTCATCGTTCCTGCTGTGGAAGGCATGGATGAAGGCAAGGCCCGCAGTGAGCTGCGTTCTCTGAACCTGGTCACCAAGGTGGTGGATCAGGCCAGCGATCAGCCCGAAGGCACCGTTCTGTCCCAGAACCCCAGTGCCGGTACCCAGACCAGCATCAACGGCGTGGTCGTTCTGTATGTGTCCACCGGTGTGCCGGAAGTGGTGGTTGAGCCTGAGCAGGGGGATGTGCTGAACGGCGATCCCAACACCATTGTGAAGGAATGGGACGAAGACCTGGGCGACGGCAACTGGGATCACCGCTGGCAGACCGGCGACGGCAGTGTGTACAGTGCCAGCAGCGGCTTCCTGTATAAGGAAGGTTAAATGGACTATATCACAAAAGGAATCGGCGGCTTCTATTACGTGCGCACCGAGGACGGCATCGTGGAATGCCGTGCCCGGGGCGTGTTCCGCAAACGGGGCATCACGCCGGTGGCGGGGGACAATGTGACCCTCAGCGCCGACCGTGCCGCCATCGAAGAAATTCTGCCCCGCAAGAACGTGTTCATCCGCCCGCCGGTGGCCAACCTGGATGTACTGTTTATCGTGGCCAGCACCACCCAGCCGGTCCCAAGTACCCGCATTTTGGACGAACTCACCGCCGCGGCGGTGTACCAGGATGTGCGCCCGGTGCTGGTCATCACCAAGGCGGACCTGGCCGCTGCCGACAAACTGGTGGCTGCCTACGAAAAGAGCACCATCCCGGTGGTGCAGCTGCACTATGAAACCGGGGAAGGTCTGGACGAACTGCGGGGTTACATTAAGGGAAACCTGTGTGCCTTCTGCGGCAACTCCGGCGTGGGCAAGTCTACCTTGCTCAATGCCCTGGACCCGGACCTGCGCCGGGCCACCGGGGATATCAGCCAGAAGCTGGGCCGCGGCCGTCACACCACCCGCGAGGTGGAGATCTTTGAAAGCTGCGGCGGCCGCATTGCGGATACTCCCGGTTTTGCCAGTCTGGAAGCCCAGAAGCTCTGCCGCATCCCCAAAGAGGAACTGCAGCACGCTTTCCCGGAATTTGAACCCTACTTCGGCCAGTGCCGCTTTACCGGCTGCTCCCACCGCAGCGAAAAAGGCTGCGCTGTGCGCCAAGCCCTGGACCAGGGCCTCATCGCTCCCAGCCGGTACGAAAGCTATCTGGCCATGTATGAAGAAGCCAGCCAACGAAAGGAGTGGGAACGGTGAATCACGCCGCCCCGCCATCCGAATACGCATCCAAGCCCGCCGCGCTCTGCACCCGCGCGGCGGTGCTTTCTGCCGTGCCGGTGTCCGCTGCCATGGGCCGCTACATCACCCCCGGCACCTTTGTCATTGCCTGCGATGCGGGCTACCGCAACGCCGCCGCCCTGGGCGTGCAGCCGGACCTGCTTCTGGGGGACTTTGATTCTGCCCCCCGGCCTGACCCGGTGCCTCCCGGTACCATCATCCTGCCCCATGTGAAGGACGATACCGATACCCACTATGCCGCCCGCTGGCTGGTGGAACACGGCTGCCAGGAAGTGGTGTTCCTGGGGGCTTTGGGCGGTGCCCGGCTGGAACACACCCTGGCCAACCTGAACACCGCTCTGTTCATGGCCAAGGCGGGGGTGAAAGTCACCCTTGCCAACGAGCGCAGCGAACTGCACATTCTGTGCCCCGGTACGCCCCTGGTGCTGGAAAAGGGGGACTGGATGTACCTCTCCCTCTTCCCGCTGGACGGCCCCCTGGAAGGGGTGCGGGAAGAAGGCGTTTTCTACCCGCTGGAAGATGCCACCCTGACCCCCGATTACCCCCTGGGGGTCAGCAACGAATTCACCGCCCCCCGGGCCACCCTGGCCTGCCAAAAGGGCTATGGGCTGGTGGTTCTTTCCCGGGCCGACGGGTAACACCTGCCGCGCTGCGGGCATAGTATGGCTCACCCCAGGCAAAAACGAGGTTGGAGGTGCGCCATGCAAATCGTCATCGTCAAATGTCCGCCTGCTTTCCGCTGGATTTTGCGTGCGGTGTTCAAGGTCTGAACCCGCCGCCCGGCCCGAAAGTTCACAAGCAGCTCCGCCTTCGGGCGGGGCTTTTTTCTTTGTCCGCAAGTTCCCGGCAAAACTTGTCCCGCCGTTATGCCTATTTCCCTTGTCCGGTGCATATAGATGCACAAGAAAGCCCAAAGCAACACAAGGGAGGACATACATGATGGAACTGAAGGTGTTCAACAACACCATCACCGCCTATGGCGGGCGATGGGAAACGCGGCTGGAACTGCCGGTGGAGACCGAGATCCTCATCCCGGACTACCTGCCTGCCGTGTTCAAGATCGTCAAGTGCCTGATCGAACCGGTGGTCATGCACAATGAACTGGTGGGCGCCTGCTGGCAGGGGGACGGGTATCTGCGCTGCACCGTATACTACCAGTCGGACGAAAACGGCGCACGGCTGTGGCGCACCGAGCAGAAATTCTCCTTTGAAAAGTCGGTGGAACTGCCTGCCGGGCGTTACGCTCCCGGCCCCGCCCGCCTGTGGGGCGAGGTGGAGTACTGCAACTGCCGTGCCGTCAGCGAGCACCGCATCGACCTGCGGGGGGCCTATACTCTCTGTGTGGCGGCGCTGCAGCTGGAGGAGCAGGAACTGCTCACCTCCCTGGCGGACTGCGGCATCGAACAGCGCACCCAGACTTTGTGCGGCGTTACCCCCGTGGCTGCCGTGGAGAAGGCCTGCACCGCTGAAACCACCTTCCCGCTGCCCGGAGCGGGGGAGGCCATCCTGGATATCGGCGGCTGCTATCTGCCCCAAGGCTGCACCGTGCAGACCGGCCAGATCAGCTGTCAGGGAATCCTGCGGCTGGAAGCGGTCTACCGCCCCGAGGGGGCCGAGGAACTGAGCATGCGGCAGAAGGAACTGCCGGTACGTCAGGCGGTGGAGATGGACGGCGCCGTGGAAGGGGACATGTGCTGCTGCTGGGCCGAGGTCCTGGCCGCCACCCTCTCTGCTGCCGAGGATACCAATGAGGAGCCCCTGCTCACCGTGACCTGGAAGCTGCACGCCGAAGTCTGGCGGGCGGTGGAACACACCGCCGTGGCGGATGCCTATTCCACCCTCTGCCAGACCCAGGTCACCGCGGGCCCCTGCCGTCTGCTGCAAAAGGCTGCCGATCTGGACACCACCATTCCGGTGAGCGTGGAGGACGCTTTGCCCGACCCCGAAGCGGTGGTGCGAGGGTGCTTCGTCACCCTGGGCGGCGTTCAGGTCCTGGAAGAAGAAGCCAACCCCGGCGCCGTGCGGCTCACCGGCCGGGGCGTGGCCCATGTGCTGTGTGCCGACGCCCGGGGGGAGATGACCTGCTACGACAAGCCCTTCACCTGGCAGCTGCCGGACACCTGGCCGGGGCAGGCTGCCGATTTCGTGGTGCATGCGGGGGTCAGCACGGCGCGGGTGTCCAGCAGCCGCAGCGGCGACCGCATGCGGGTGGAAGCAGAACTGACCATCCACGGGCAGCTGCTGTATGTGCAGAACCGGGAGGTGGTGGAAACGGTGGAACTGGGGGAGGAATACCCCGACAAGGCCGAAGGCCCCGCCCTCTATCTCTACTACGCCCAGGCCGGGGAGCGGATGTTCGATATCGCCAAGCGCTACCATGCCCGTGCCAAAGATCTGGCCGCCGCCAACGGCCTGACCGATGCCGGACAGGAAACCACCACCCAGGCCGCCTGCCTTCTCATCCCGGCGGCTCTGTAACCATGAAAGGGGGAAACACCCTGTGACCCAGGAACAGATCTACCAGAACATGGCCCGGCGCACCGGCGGCGATATCTACATCGGCGTCGTGGGACCGGTGCGCAGCGGCAAAAGCAGCTTCATCAAGCGCTTTGCGGAACTGATGCTGCTGCCTCATATCAGGCAGGATGCCCAGCGTGCCCGTGCCACCGACGAACTGCCCCAGTCCGCCGCCGGGCGCACCATCATGACCACCGAACCCAAATTCATCCCGGAACAGGCCGTGGAAGTGGAACTTTCCGGCGGGGGCAGTTTCCGGGCCCGGCTCATCGACTGTGTGGGGTACATGGTCGATGGCGCCTTGGGGCATGAGGAGGACGGCGAACCCCGGCTGGTGAAAAGCCCCTGGTTCGATTCCGCCGTGCCCTTTGACCTGGCCGCCGAAACCGGCACCCGGCGGGTCATCCGGGAACATTCCACCATCGGCCTGGCCGTTACCACCGACGGTTCCATCGCCGATCTGCCCCGGGAAGCCTACGTGGACGCAGAACGCCGCATCATGCAGGAGCTGGAGGAGAGCGGCCGACCGTATTTGATTTTGCTCAACTGTACCGACCCGGACAGCGAAGCCAGCCGCGCCCTGGCGGAAGAACTGCAGGAACAGTATGGCCGTACGGTGGTGCCCATCAACTGCCTGGAAGTCACCGCCGAAAAGCTGGACGAAGTGCTGCAGAAGCTGCTGTATGAATTTCCCATCCGGGAGATCGCCGTGACCATGCCGCCCTGGGTCACCATGCTGGAACCCGGCCACTGGCTGCAGAGTTCGGTCTACGGCGCGCTGCTGGAAATGGCCTCCAACGCCCACAAGATGGGGGACGTGAGCCGCCGCAACCTGCAGCTGACCTGCGAATATGTCACCGATACCACCCTCACCGGCATGGACCTGGCCACCGGTACGGTGCGGCTGCGGCTGAACATTGCCCAGGATATCTTCTATAAGATCCTGGGGGAGCAGACGGGCCTGGACATCGTGGACGAAGCCAGCCTGCTGCCCTGTATCGTGGATCTGGCCCGGGCCAAGCGCGCTTACGAAAAACTCAAAGGTGCCCTGGCGCAGGTGGAAGCCACCGGCTACGGCATCGTCATGCCGGGGTTGGAAGAACTCAAGCTGGAAGAGCCCGAGATCGTCCGTCAGGGCGGGCAGTACGGGGTACGGCTGTCGGCCAGTGCGCCTTCCCTGCACATCATGCGTGCGGTGATCCACACCGAACTTTCTCCCACCGTGGGCAGCGAGGAACAGGGGGAGGAACTCATCCGCAACCTGCTCAAGGACTTCGAGAGCGACCCCGGCAAGCTGTGGAGCACCAACATCTTCGGCAAGAGCCTGAACGAGCTGGTGAACGAGGGCCTGCAGGCCAAACTTCTGCATATGCCCCAGGCCGCCCGTTCACGTTTGCAGACCACCCTGGAACGCATCATCAACGAAGGCTGCGACGGGCTGATCTGCATCCTGCTCTGAGCGGGGAAGGAGGCTGCCTATGAAGTTGCTGCTGCCGGGGACCCGCCGGGAACGTTCCGCCCGCAAGGCCAGGGCGGCGGCTGCCGCCGCTTTGCGGCAGACCTATCAGGACCTGCGGGCCAATGAAGCGGCTTTCCAGCAGGCCCAGGACCGGTTTGTGGTGGAACAGCTCATCTATGAGCACGCCGCCCTGGAATGCCGCTGCCGGGCCCTTTTGCGGGAACTGCGGGGAGGTGAGACACCTTGCCGCCGCTGATGCTGGTTCTGGGAGCGTTCTGCCTGCTGGCGGTGGCCCGGGCCGGGGCAGCGTCGCGCCGTCCGGTGCGCAGTCTGCTGGCCGGGGCGGTATGCGGTGTGGCTGGGCTGGCGGCGGTGGCGCTGCTGGCGCCCTGTACCGGCGTCAGCCTGCCTCTCAACGCCTTTACCGGGTTTGTGGCTGCCGTGCTGGGGCTGCCCGGGGTCATTCTGCTGCTGCTCATCCCATTGATTTGAACAAAAGAAAACCGCGCCCGCCGGAAGGTTTCCCTTCCTGGCGGGCGCGGTTTTTGTAACGACTGGACCGTAAGCCGGGTTCTGTATCAAACGACGATCTATCTTGACCTTGCGTCACCGCAAGGCTCCGCGCCTGTGGCACGTGGTCGCAGGCGTCATGCCATCTCCGGGACGTGCGAGGCTTCCACATATGTCCCATACGGATGTTGCTTCTGACAGGGTTTACATAGCCGCAAAGTCGCCAGTGCGCTGGTGAGCTCTTACCTCGCCTTTCCATCCTTAC
>CALXHS010000101.1 GCA_944388165.1 uncultured Gemmiger sp.
CAGCTCGCTGCACACCAAAATCGTTCCAACGACTTACCTATGCGCCCTCTTGCCTGGCTCTCTCCGAAAGAAAAACTTGCTGCTTTCTTTGAATCTCTCGCTGTACAAGATGTTTGACAAACCTACAGAAAGCCCGTTCCCTTCCCTTTCCCCCCGCAGCAAAAAACAGCCCCCGCGCCAAAGCGCAGGGGCTGTTTGGGGTTATGTCAGAGGCCGATCAGACGGGATGGGATTTGCTTTCGTAGTCGGCATGCTGGGCGTCCACACCGTGCAGGCGGGCGTTGCGCTTTTCGAAGAACTTGGGCGCAACCTGGGGGAACATGGCGTAGGTCAGCACGTCCTCTTCCTGGATGACGTACTTGGCGGCTTCGGCCTTCATCTTCTCCACTTCGGGCTCCAGCAGGTCTGCCGGACGGCAGGTGATGGGTTCTTCGCCCTTGAGGATCATCTTGGTGAACTCGGGCTTGATGGGAGCGGGAGTCTTGCCGTAATCGCCATGGACCAGACCCTTGAACTCCTTGGTGACCATCTTGTAGCGTTCGCCCATGATGACGTTGAACACGGCCTGGGTGCCCACGATCTGGCTGGTGGGAGTGACCAGAGGCGGATAACCGGCGTCCTCACGAACGCGGGGGATCTCCTTGAGCACTTCGTCCAGCTGATCTTCCTTGCCGGCGTCCTTCAGCTGCTTGATCATGTTGGACAGCATGCCGCCCGGAACCTGATACAGCAGGGTGTTGGCGTCGACGCCCAGAACCTTCGGGCTGATCTGGCCGTTGGCGATGTACTTTTCGCGCAGCTTGGCGAAGTGCTCACGCACCACGTTCAGCTTGGCCAGGTCCAGACCGGTGTCGTAGTCGGTGCCCTGCAGGGCAGCGACCAGGCTCTCGGTGGGCATATGAGAAGTACCCAGAGCCAGGGGGCTCATGGCGGTATCGATGATGTCGGCGCCAGCTTCGATGCCCTTCAGAATGGACATGGAAGCCAGACCGGCGGTGTAATGGCTGTGGATATCGATGGGAATGCTGACAGCTTCCTTCAGAGCCTTGACCAGGTCATAGCAGGTGTAAGGCTTGAGCAGGCCGGCCATATCCTTGATGCAGATGGAGTCGGCGCCCATCTCTTCCAGCTGCTTGGCATACTCAACGAAATATTCGTTGGTGTGCACCGGGCTCAGGGTGTAGCTGATGCAAGCCTGAACGTGGGCTTTTTCCTTGCGGGCAGCCTTGATGGCGGTCTGCAGGTTGCGGGGGTCGTTCAGAGCGTCGAAGATACGCAGGATGTCGATGCCGTTGGCCACAGACTTCTGCACGAAGTACTCGACGGCATCGTCGGCATAATGACGGTAGCCCAGCATGTTCTGGCCGCGGAACAGCATCTGCAGCTTGGTCTTGGGCATTTCCCGGCGCAGGGTGCGCAGGCGCTCCCACGGGTCTTCGTCCAGGAAACGGATGCAGGAGTCGAAGGTAGCGCCGCCCCAGCATTCCACCGAGAAGTAACCCACTTCGTCCATCGTCTTGAGGATCGGGAGCATTTCGTCCATGGTCATACGGGTGGCCAGCAGCGACTGATGGGCGTCGCGCAGCACAACTTCCGTGATCTGAATGGGTTTCTTAGCCAATCTGATTCACCTCTTTTTCAAACTGCCGCGTGGCTCAGTTCATGGTGCACAGCACGTCGCCGGAGCTGACCGTGTCGCCCTTGCGCACGTTGACGCTGGCGATGGTGCCGTCCTGCGGGGCCGAGATCTCGTTTTCCATCTTCATGGCTTCCAGGATCATCAAGGTGTCGCCGGCCTTGACGGAAGCGCCGGGCTGCACACGCACGTCCAGCATGTTGCCGGGCATGGGAGCGGAGACAGTCACGGCACCGGCGGCACCAGCAGGAGCCGGGGCAGCGGCGGGAGCGGGAGCAGCAGCGGGCGCCGGGGCCGGAGCGGGGGCAGCCGGAGCAGCGGGCTTGGCGGCAACGGGACCGCCGGCAGTTTCTTCAACAGTCACATCATAAGCAACGCCGTTGACGGTAACGGTGAGATGTTTCATGACAAAGTCCTCCTTGTATATCGATCAGGTAATGATGTTACAGAGTGATGTTGCCGTGCTTCTTGGCCAGACGGACAGCGCGCTTGCTGGCCATCATATCCAGAGCCTGAGCCACGGCGCTGCGCACACCGGCGGGAGCCACGGCGGCGTCGGCGGAACCGCCCGCAACAGCGGCAGCCGCGCTGCAGACCTTGGCCTTGTATTCATCGGCCTTGGCCTTGGTGGCCTGCTGCAGGTTATCGGCAGCAAAAATCTCGTCCTTGTACAGAACGCTGACGGCAGCTTCCGGAGCCAGCGGGGCAACGGTGCAGCCTTCCACAGCGATACGCCAGTCGGCGGAAGCGGCAAAGACGGTGTAGATGGGGCCAACGGCCTCACCAGCCAGAACGGCCACCTTGACGGTGGTGGCTTCAGCGTAGACACCGGCCATACGGGCAGCCTGACGGATGCCGCCGGCCATGTCGTCGCCTTCACTGCGGACGAAGCCGTCGGTGTTGACCACGGTCACAACGGGGATGCTGTAGGCATCGCACAGGCGGACGAAACGGGCCGCCTTGGCAGTGCAATGGTGGTTGATGGCGCTCTTGGCAGTGGCAACAATACCCACGGCGGTACCGCCCACAGTGCCCAGAGCGGTGTAAACGGCCTTGCCGTAACCGGCGTACAGTTCCACCAGGCTGCCTTCGTCAGCCAGAGCGGCAGCCGCGGCGGCAGGCTCGTATTTGTTCAGGTCCAGAGCCTTGGCGGGCGCGGCGAAATCGAACACCGCCGGACCGGCCAGGTTGTTGGAGGGCATCAGGGCCACGATGGCGGCAGCCTTGGCGGCGGCCTGCAGGTCGTCGTCGGCAACGACGGCGGCCACACCGGCGCGGGCCGCGAATTCGGCGGTGCCGGCGATGGAGACCTTGTCCTCGCTGTTGAAGGGTGCGTTGAGGAAGAGCTCAGCGTCCTTGCTCATAACGCACAGGTCGGCAGCCGCCGCCTGCACAGCGGAAGAACCGGCGCAGGTGCCGGTGACCACCGCGATCTGGGGCACAACGCCGGAGACCCGGGCGATCTGTGCCATCAGGCGGGAGTTTGCGTTCAGCAGGCCCAGGCCGCTTTCCAGGCAGGCGCCCTTGGAATCGTAGAAAGTAACGACCGGCGCGCCGGTCTCCGCAGCCATATTCAGCACGCGGATGTTCTTTTCGATGTCTTCCACATCGACGGGACGACCGTCCTGCACCACCGCGTACACGCTCTGGCCGCCCGCACAACCGTATGCGGCGCTGACCGGGCCGTCCGCAAACAGCGCGGTATAATTCCCATCGTCAAAAAATGCGGCAAGGAGTTCCGCCTTGCCAGGTTTCTTTGCAGCCATTTAGTGACCTCCTGTATTGCTAGCAGTATGGTTTGCACAATGCCATATGCAATGATTATACTACTTTATTTTCAGTGGGACAAGTGGATTTTGTTCAAATTGCGCGAGTTTTTTCGTATTTTTTGCATTTGGGCAGGGGTCAGTCTTTCTTTTGGCCCGCACCGGACTTGGTGGCGGCGTTGCGCAGGGCCGTGACCTCCGAACGCTTCAGTTCCCGCCATTCCCCGGGGGCCAGCATGCCCAGCTTCACGGGGCCTTCGGCGCTGCGTTTCAGGCGGATAACTTCCAGGCCCACGCTCTCGCACATGCGGCGGATCTGACGGTTGCGGCCCTCGTGCAGGGTGATCTCCAGCACGGTACGGTTGGGTTCATCGGTGACCACATGGATCACCGCCGGGGCGGTCTTGACGCCGTCGTCCAGCACAACGCCGCTGGACATCTTGACGATCTGCTCCTCAGTGGCCCGGGGACGCACGGTCACCCGGTACAGCTTGCCCACACCACCGGACGGATGAGTCAGCAGGTTGGCAAAGGCACCGTCGTCGGTCATGAGCAGAAGACCTTCGCTGTCCTTGTCCAGGCGGCCGATGGGATACACCCGGCGTCCCACCCCCTTGACCAGATCCATGACCGTCTTGCGGCCCAGCTCGTCCGAAGCGGTAGTGATGTAGCCGCGGGGTTTGTGGAGCATGATATAGATGTATTTGCGCTTGCGCACGATGCGAACCGTCTTGTCGTCGATGGAGACCTTGTCAAAATCGGGGTCCATCTTGTCCCCCAGAGTGACGGGGTGGCCGTTGACCTTGACCCGGCCTTCGTCGATCATCCGTTCCGCCGCGCGGCGGGAACAGATGCCCTGGTCGGAGAGGACTTTCTGAATACGCTGTTCTGCCATAATGATGAATTCCTTTCAAAAAAGCGCAAAGTGGCCCGAAGCCGCCTTGCGCCGTGTGTTTTGGTATATCCTGCCGCGGGCCCCGGCGCAAGGGCCGGGCGCGGGTCAGTTCTGGGTTGCGTCCGCCTGGGCAAAAGCCTCCTTGGCGGCTTCGGTGGCGGTCTCTTTGCTGGGCTTTCCTTTGCCCAGCATGGAAGCCAGCTTGTCCACCAGTTCCGGCAAAGCGGCAATGGCGTTGTCGATGGTGGTGGCATGCTCCATCAGCTGCACGGTGCGCACACCGGACGGATTGATGACCAGGAACGCCACCGGCGTGATGGACACCCCGGCGCCGGAACCGCCGCCGAACATCTGCTTGCTGGCGTTGGCCCCCACGTCCGAACCGCCGGACGCAAAGCCGAAAGTGACCCGGGACACCGGGATGATGGTGGTCTCTTCATCCACCTTGATGGGATCGCCGATGATGGTGGAGGAATCCACCATATCCCGAACCTTATCCATCGTAATGCCCATCATGCCCTGAAGCGGGTGATCTGCCATAGTAAACTACCTCCTGTATATCCACGGGCACGGCCCTCAGGCCAGCGCCCCCAGCTGATCGAGTATCAAATTCAATGGGGTCTTGCCCTGCTCATCCCGACGCATCAGGTAGAACAGGATCAACAATATTATATACGGACGGGTCTGGATTTGGCAAGAAAAAATCCGTTTTTCCGCCATCTGCCCGGTAAAATCCGGCTCCATGCGCAGCGAATCCGCCCGGATGGACAAAAACTGTTTTGCCACCCCCAGCAGATTGTTGGCCAGGGCCATCCGCCGTCCGTAGGCCACGGCGGTGTCGGCGGCATCCTCGCCGGTGACAGTCCAGAACACGGTCAGATGCCGCACCTGCACACCCCGCAGCAGCCGGGCCCGGTGAGGCGCCATTGTCTGGAAAAAGACCTTGCCCGCCCCCAGCAGGGCGTCCCGTTCATCGGGGGCCAGTTCGTCCTGTGGAATGTCCGTCAGCGGCGGCAGCGGGGGTTCCGGGTCCGGTTCCCCTGCCGCCGGGGCGGGTCCCGGTGTCGGCCCGGCTTTTGGTCCTGCGGAGGGGCCGGGCGTGGCGGGCTGTTCTGTGGTGGATGCATCAGCCGGTGCCGGTGCGGCAGGTTCCGCTGATTTGCTCTCCCCCGCCCCGGATTTCGGCGGGGCAGGCTTGGACGGCTTTTTCTTCTTCTTTTTGCGGCGGGGATACAGCATGTGACGCACCGGGCCGATGCAGGCCTGCACCACCGCCCCCACAGCCGGGGTCCAGCGGAAGGAAATGCCAACCGGCACCACCAGCAGCAGCGCAGCGGCGACCAGTACCACCGCCAGCAGGATCAGCAGCGCACGTCCCAAAAACACCAGAGCGCCCAACAGCACGGTCATACCAGATTCTCCATTTCCATCTGCTGCGGTTCGTTTTCTCCGGGCTGGACCTGGGGATCATCCTCATGCAGCGGCGGCAGGTCGGCCAGACTGCCCAGGCCGAACACCCGCAGGAAGGTATCGGTGACCCGGAAGGCCACCGGCTTGCCCGGCAGGTCCAGGCGGCCTGCTTCTTCGATCAAACCGCGTTCCTGCAGCTTGGTGACGGTGGAGGAGGAATCCACCCCGCGCACCTGCTCGATAAAGCTGCGGGAAACCGGCTGGTTGTAGGCTATGACGGCCAGGACTTCCAGCGCCGCCGGGGACAAGGGTGCGTTGCGGCGGGTATCCAGGATACGCTTGACCACTTCGCCGTAATAAGGACGGGTGGAAAGCTGCCAGCGGTCACCGTCAAAGTGGAGCAGCACCATGCCGCTCTCCCGCTCGTCGTATTCGTTCTGCAGTTTGCCCAGCAGTTCCCGGGCCTGGTCGGCGTCGATGCGCATGGCCTCAGCCAGGCGGGCGGCTTCCACCGGTTCCCCGTTGGCAAAGAGCATGGCTTCCATCATGCCGAGTTTCTGGCGTTCATTCATGGGTGGTTGCCTCCCCTGCTGTTTGTTTTCTCTGCCGCGGGCGGCGGGTCCGGTCCATCTGCAAGGTGCCGGAATCGTCCACCTTGATGCGTCCGGCGCGGATCAGTTCCAGCAGCGCCAGGAAGGTGGCCACGTTGGTGCCGCGGCTCTCTTCCCCGCTGAACAGCTGGCCCATCCGCCGCAGGCTGCCCCGCAAAAGCCCGCGCAGCACATGAGCCACGCGGCTGGCCACCGATACGAAAGGCGCGGTGACCAAGGGTTCAAAGCGCTCCTGCTGGGGTTTCTTGCGGCGCAGGCTGCGGCCCATCAGGTTGAACCAGGCCTGCACCAGCTTGTCCGGGTCCTGGCGGCGGGAATACTCCGCCGCACCTTCCAGCGGCATGGGCGCACGCACGGCGGTGTACAGATCCCGTGCACGGCTGCCCAGGGTCGCCGCCACCTGCTTGCAGACGCTGTATTCGATCAGGCGTCCGGTGAGTTCCGCCTTCATCCGCTCCGCTTCGGGGCTGCGGGGCAGAAGCAGCGCACTCTTCATCTGCACCAGGTGAGCCGCCATGTCGATGAACTCGCTGGAAACTTCCATGCGGTCCTGCTGCATGGTGGCGATGGCGGCGGTGTATTGTTCGATCAGCTCCATGATGTTGATATCATAGAGGTTCATTTTATTCTTGCCCACCAAATGCAGAAGCAGATCCAGCGGGCCTTCAAAATCTTCAATATGAAAGGTCAAGGTCTCCATGAAATACAGTATTCCCCTTACAGCAAACCAAACGCGGCTTCCACAAATTCAGTCGCGTTAAAAAACGCCCGGTACACGGCGTTGACAAAAAAGCTCAGCGGTCCGTTCAGCGCCCCGATGAGCACCAGGATCAGCACCGCCGCCATGATATAGCGCTCGTACCGCATCACCCGGAAATACAAATTCCGGGGCAGGAAGAGCAGCGCGATGCGGCTGCCGTCAAAGGGCGGCACCGGAATGAGGTTGAACACACCCAGGCTGATGTTCATGCTGATCATGTACCACAGAAAGTCCATGACCAGGTCCGGGGCCTGCCCGGCACTGGCATACCACACCACCTTATATATAATGGTAGAGACAAAGCCCAGCAGAAAGTTGGAAAGCGGCCCCGCCGCGGCGGACACCGCCATACCGATCTTGGGGTTGCGGAACCGCCGGGGGTCGATGCCCACCGGTCTGGCCCAGCCCACGCCCCCCAGCACCATGCACAGAGTGCCCAGCGGGTCGAAGTGACGCATAGGGTTCAGGGACAGACGCCCCGCATTCTTGGCGGTGGGGTCTCCCAGCCACCAGCTGACCAGGGCATGGGCCGCCTCATGAAAGGGAATGACAATGAGAACGGCCAGCGCCCGGACCGCATAATCATATAAAACACCGATGCCCAGCAGGCCGCCCATGGACACTTCTCCTTTATAAAACACAGACTTATCTTTGATATTATACTGTATCCGACCTGTTAAAACAAGGGCGAAGCGGATTTTGCGGCCCCGGGAAACGGCCCCGGCAACAGTCTGGAGCATTATTTTTACAATATTTTGAAAAAACCCTTGCATTTTGCCGTGGGATTTGCTATGATAATACAGCTATGTTAAAGGAGGTGCAAGCTATGGCCAAATGTGCATGCTGTGGCAAGGGTGTTGCGTTCGGCATCAAGGTATCCCACTCCCACCGTCGGAGCAATCGTACCTGGAGCCCCAACGTGAAGCGCGTAAAAGCT
>CALXHS010000102.1 GCA_944388165.1 uncultured Gemmiger sp.
AAAAAATACCGCAGGGGACTCACCGCCGGCCCGGAAGCCGAAGCGGTGGATGCCCTGATCGCAGAAGTGGAGGCAGGAAAATGGCCGTGACCGTACAGCAAGTTTTGCAGATCCTCAAGGAATTCGCCCCGCCGGAACTGGCCTGCAGCTGGGATAATGTGGGCCTGCTGGTGGATGCCGGCCGCCCGGTGAACGCCGTGGCGGTGGCGCTGGATATCACCGCCGACGTGGTGCGGGACGCCGCCAACAGCGGCTGCGACCTCATCGTGTCCCACCACCCGGTGATCTTCCACCCCCTCAAGCGCATCGGCGCCGAGGACGTGCCTGCCTTGCTCATCAAGAACGGCATCTCCGCCATCTGCATGCACACCAACCTGGACGCGGCCCCCGGCGGTGTCAACGACACCCTGGCGGCCATCCTGGGCATGACCGACACCGAATCTTTTGCCGAAGGCTGCGGCCGTATCGGCAATGTGCAGCCCACCACCGCCGCAGACCTGGCCAAGCTGTGCGCCGAGCGCCTGGGAGCTCATCCCCAGTTTGTGGAAGCGAACCGGCCCGTCACCCGCCTGGCGGAAGTCAGCGGTGGCGGCGGCAGCTACCTGCAGGAAGCCATCGACCTGGGGGCGGACTGCTTCGTCACCGGCGAAGCCGCCCACCACATCGCCCTGCTGGCCCATCAGATGGGTGTGGGGCTGGTGGTGGCCGGGCACTGGGCTACGGAGTATCCCGTCACCCGGGTGCTGGCCGAACACCTGGCTGCCGCCCTGCCGGACGAGGTGCGCATCACCCTGTCCCTGGCCGACAAGGACCCGTTTACCTACCTTTGATTTGTATGCCCCGGTACGCTGGGGACGCCACACCGAAAGAGGGGAGAACCTATGGCACTGGACGCCGCGACACTGGACCTGGTGGCCACCGAACTGCGGGAAAAGCTGCTGGATGCCAAGATCGACAAGATTTTTGAGCCCACCCAGGACGAGGTGCTCATCACCCTGCGCACCCGCACCGAGACCCACCGTCTGCTTCTGTCCGCCCGCAGCGGTTCGGCCCGGGTCTGCCTGACCGCCGAATCTTTTGAAAATCCGCTTACTCCGCCGGGGTTCTGCATGCTGCTGCGCAAGCACCTCACCGGCGGACGGCTCATCGACCTGCGCCGGGAACAGGGGGACCGCATCGTCTTCTTTGATTTCCGCTGCACCAATGAGATGGGCGACCTGGTGGTGAACACCCTGGCCGCCGAACTCATGGGCCGCTATTCCAACCTGGTGCTTTTCCGGGACGGCAAGATCGTGGATGCCCTCAAGCGGGTGGACTTTGAGGACAGCGAGATCCGCCAGCTGCTGCCCGGCCTGCCCTATACCTTGCCGCCCAAACCTGCCAAGCCGGATTTTCTGGATGTGAGCGGTGCCGCCATTGTGGAAGCCGCCTGCCGCACCGACCTGCCCGTGGCCCAGGCTCTGGGCAAGGCTGTGGGCGGCGTGGGGCCGGTGGTCCTGCGGGAAGCCGCCTGGCGTGCCTTCGGCGGCGAGACCGCCCTGGCTGCCTGCGATCTGAACGAGGAGCAGCGGCAGGCCCTGTGTGCTGCCCTGGAGGAACTCAAGGCCGAACACGCCGCCGGGGGCCACCCCACGGCAGTGCGCCTGCCTCAGGCGGACGGTTCCCTCAAACCGGTGGAGTTCAGCTTCTTTGCCCCCCGGCAGTACGGCGTCAACGCTCGCCTGACGGAGTATCCTTCTTACAGCATCATGCTGGAGGACTACTACGCCACCAAGGACCGGGCGGAACGCCTGCGCCAGAAGAGCCGGGAACTGTACAAGGCTGTCCATAATATGTACGAGCGCGCCGTGCGCAAGCAGGCCGCCCGGCGGGAGGAACAGGCCCAAAGCCAGAAGGCCGACATCTTGCGTCTGTGCGGCGAACTGCTCCAGGCGAATTTGTGGGCTTTCCACAAGGGCGACCGGGAAGTAACGGTGGAAAACTACTATACCGGTGAACCCATGACCATCCGGCTGGACCCTCGGCTGGGCCCCAACGAGAACGCCCAGAAGTACTTCAAGGACTACAAGAAGAAGCAGACCGCCGGCGAGATGCTGAAAAAGCTGCTGGCGGAAGGGGAGACCGAGATCGAGTATCTGTCCACTGTCCTGTACGAGGTGGACGCCGCCCCCGGGGAACAGGCCCTCAACGAGATCCGCGCCGAGCTGAAGAGCCAGGGATACCTGAAATACTTCAAGCAGCGGGACAAGCGCCAGAAACCCGCCGATTTCCTGCGCTACCGTTCCAGCGACGGCTTCGAGATTCTGGTGGGCCGCAACAACGCCCAGAACGACAAGCTCACCCTGCACACCGCCCGTGGCAAGGACCTGTGGTTCCATGTGCAGAAAGCCCCCGGCAGCCATACGGTGGTCATGAGCCGGGGCGAGGATATCCCCGACACCACAAAACAGGAAGCCGCCGAGCTGGCGGTGCTCCATTCCAGCCAGAACGGCGGGGCCAAGGTGCCGGTGGATACCACCGAGGTGAAAAACATCTGGAAAGCCAACGGCGCCAAGCCCGGCATGGTTCTGTATGAGGTCTACACCACGGTGTATGTCACCCCGCGCCCGGGTCTGGAAGACCAGCTGCGGCAGAAGTGATTGCGCAGATACATCTGGGATACAACTGTAAAAAAGCGCGTTTCCTGCCCGATTTTGATGGGCAGGGGGCGCGCTTTGTGCTATACTGAAACTAAGAATAAGGGCTGTCCCGCTTACCCCTGACCGGGGCAGCCGGGAAAAGAGGAATGCCCCATGCGTGCCCGCCTTGCCTGCCTGTCCCTGACCCTTGCCGCCGGGCTGGTGTTGTCCGCCTGTGCCGGTCCTGCCTCTCAGCCGGAACCGACTGCCACTCCGGAACCGGTACCCATCGTCACGCCCACGCCCAGCCGAACGCCGGACCCGACGGCCACCCCGGCGCCTTCCTATACGCCGGTATCTCTGGATACCTGGCTGGCGGTCATGCCGGAAAATGCCCCGAGTTTTTCCTATGCATCGGGGGAGTTGGACGTGGATGAGGACGTGAGCTGGCCGGAAAAGGTTCGGCTGAAAATCTGGTATTGGCCCGGCACCCTGGAGGAAGCCGCCGAAACCTACAATATCCCATGGGAGCGGTTCCAGGCCATGAACCCGGACCCGGAAATCAGCGATTACAGCGGCGGTTATTATAACCTCTGCCTGGATGATGCCTATGTTCTGCCGCAAATCGAGATGCAGGACGTGACCATCGAAACGCCCTGGGTGGCCTTTACTCGCACCGAGGCGATGGATATCTACACGGTACCCGCCGCTCTGGATGAACAGGCGGCCGCGGCTATGGCGGCAGCTTATGATTTCATGTACGAGCATTACGGAATGCACATCGGCACTGATCCCAGCGAATACCAGGAGGAAGAAGGATATTACATCTCCACCGACGGCGCCCTGTACACCCGTTACACCGATCTGGAACAATATCTGGGCAGCGTTTTCTCACAGGAGTATTGCGCCGGGATGCTGGGTGGACCTTTGCCGGAGGAATGGGAGTTCGGGAAGTACTACCAAGGCGCGGATGACTCCATTGTGTTCGGCGTGGGGGACCGTGGCAGCGATATCACCCACTGCGGTACCGTCTACACCCAGCCGGAACTGCAGCCGGACGGCAGCATTCAATTCTGGCAGTTGTGCCTGCACATTGAAAGTGAGGATTTTATGGGTTGGGGCCAGGACATGGAATATATTCCCGACACAGCCTATATCAGGCCGGTGTGTCTGATTCCCACCGAGACCGGCTGGCGGGTGGATGAGCTGAGCCTGCCTTCCTGAACCTCTGCTATATAAGGAAAAGGAGCGTGACCCCTGTATGCGCCGTACTCTGTTTTGTCTGACCGTTGCTGCCGCTCTGCTGCTTTCTGCCTGCACGATGCCGCTATCCTTTGGAGAAGGGGAACCCACCGCGGCCCCAGAACCCAGCACTTCCGCGGAACCTTCCTCCGAACCCCAGACCACCGCTGCCCCGGCAGCCACGCCCCAAGCGGAACCCGGCCTTCCTTATGACGAGATCCGCACCATCGAAGAATATGACGCGACGCCTTCCACACCCAGCGAGGGCTATTTCACCATGTCGCAAAACGGCCTGTGGGGCCTTATGCGCGCCGATGGCACCGAAGTACTGCCTTGCCGCTCCGCCGCGCCGGTTTCCCGCTGCGGTGCGGAGGATCACTGGATCTGGTTCCCGGAAGAACGAATGGAATGGGAGGAGTTTGACGCCCTTTCTGCCGAACTTACCGAAGCGGGGGATGGTTCCTTGTGCCCCGGTCACGGCGGATTGGGGGATATGTTCTTCTATGATCTGGATTCTCCGGGCCGGGACACCACTGCCGTGGACCTGAGTGCTCTGCGCTGGTACCGTATGGGAACCCCCGGCGATGTGATGGAGATGGATGACACTCTGTGGGGGGAGTATGGCGATATCCTGCCCGTTTACTCCGCCTATGAAGAAGGGGAGGAGGGGGACCCCAAGTTCCCCGGTGACCCGGTCCCGGATGATACGGGGGCTTTGTATTGGTATATCTGTAAAGATGGTTCCGCTTTCTATGTGCCGGGCGCCCAGCAGGTGTGCTGGTTCTTTTATGAGGAACTGGCTCCGGTGCAGATCGGAGATAAATGGGGCTATGTGGACCGCAGCGGCAATCAGACCACCGAAGTGAAGTATGAAGCCACCTGGGGCTCTATGGGAGAATATGCCAACCCGGAAGACCCCGCTGCGCCCAAATACGCTGCCTGCCTGCAAAACGGCTATGCCGCCGTCTGCCGGGGTGGTCAGTGGGGGCTGCTGGATTCCAAAGGCACTGAGGTTATCCCCTGCGAGCATCTCGGCGTCGCCTGGGAAGGCACGACCCTGTGGATCAAATCCGAGGACGGCTGGCATAAAACTGAGCTTCCGGCCTGAGCTTTCCTATTATATATAAGGAAAGGAGTGAGCCTTCGTGAAACACAAAATCCTTTGCCTGCTGCTGTCTGCCGCGCTTTTGTCCGGCTGCACGGGAACAGGCTCCACGAACCTTACCGCACCGCCCTCGCCTGCACCTGTATCCCAGGTAGAAACGGAAGAAACTGCGCCTGCCTCTGCCGAACCATCGGCGGAACCGGCCTTGCGCCTGTCGGATGAGGTTTATACCTGGGATGAGATGCAGCCGGTGGGTGTCTGGGGAACAGCCCCCATGCGTTCCAAGCCGGGCTACTACACCGTTTGCCGGGATGGCCTGTGGGGGCTCATCACCGCTGACGGGCAGCGGCTGCTGGACTGCGTCGGCGAGCGGCCCCTGGATCTCTGCGATATGGGGGAATGGATCTGTAATGAACTCAACACCTATACCGAGGAAGAGCATCCCGATGCTGTCGCTTTGCAGGAAGCCACCGGTAAAAGGCTCTGCCTCGGCCATGGTGTGAGCAGCATGTGGTATTACTACGACCTGGACATGCAGCAGGTCCGGGAATACAGCGTTTTGGACGGATCTTCCTTTAACCAACCGGTGAGCGACGAAGCTGTTTGGGATACCTTCGGTGACTGGCTGGCTGTTTATCCCGCCCGGATGAAGGATGAATACGATCTGGGCCCGGCGGAAGGCGGTTGGAGATACATCAATGCTGCCGGAGAGCAGCTGCACCCCCAAAATGCTGCCGGGGCGGAACCCGACGCGGCGGGCTGGTTCTTTGAGGAAGCTCTGGCCCCGGTGGGCTTTGGCGGAAACTGGGCCTATATCGACCGTTCAGGGAACCTGGTCACCGAAGCAGTCTATGAACCCGTCTGGCATAGCTGGGGAGAAGAAAATCCTCCCACATATGCCGCCAGCCTGCAGAATGGCTATGCCGCTGTCTGCCGGGATGGGAAATGGGGCTTGCTGGATTCCACCGGCACCGAGGTCCTTCCCTGTGAATATGCCGGCACGGCCTGGGAGGGCACAGTCCTGTGGGTCAAGACGGAGGACGGCTGGCATAAGGCTGAACTTCCCGCTGCATAACAAGGAGAATAGCCATGAAAAAGTTTTTGGTTGTCTGTCTGGCTGCGATGCTGCTTGCCGCCTGCGGAGAGCATACACCGCCTGCCGTATCCCCGTCCCCTGCACCCACGGCCCGCACACAGGAGGCCGCTACATCCGAAACAGCCACTCTGGGTGCCGTGAAGGAGCAGGTGACCATTGAACGGGACCAGGCTGCCGTGCTGTACGACGGCAGTCCCATGCCTCAACAGACGCTGCCCCTCTACTACCGCGGCGCCCGGGACGGCATGACCTGGGAGGAAATCGCAGAGATCACGGGATTTTCCGCCGATGACCTGCGCATACTGAACCCGAACGTCACCGAGGACGCAGACGGCTGTGTGCAAGGGATTGTTGGGGAGATCTGCCTGTCTGAAGCCTGGTCCATCCCGCAGACGGAGGTCAGCCGGGTCACGGTGACCATGCCCGGTATGCCGGAACCTTACGACAGCGGGACTTACCAGCTGCCCAACACCATGACGGATGATGCCGCCCGCGTGCTGGCGCTTGCCTATTATGAGATGGAAACCACCGGTGCGGGATTCACTACCGAAGCCCTGCCGGATACCACCGACTATGTGAAGGTGACGTCCGGCGTCCGGTATGATACCTACTCCCAGCTGAAAGCCTGGCTGGAAAGTGTCTATACCTCGGAAGCGATCTCCGGCATGCTGGACGGGCAGGGAACAGACCCTTATTATAAGGAAGGCTCGGCGGACGAACTGTGGATACAGGGCTATGCCTTCGACCACATCATCCCTCAGTCCGGGCTGACCTGCACCGAACCCCAGGAACAGAAGAATGGCAGCCTGCGGTTTGCCGCCGTCTGCGTCTGTGTGACGGATGATGAGGGAAAACCTCTTGACGAAGGGCAGGGAAGGCTGTATTATGCTCCTGTACACCTTGTGCAAACGGCCGATGGCTGGCGTGTGGACCGGGCGGAGGTGCCCTTCTGAGCAGGAAGGCGTCTTCTTTCGGCAAAACGCAGATTTTTTTTAAAAAAATTTGGAAAATAGCCGAAAAAACACTTGCAACACACGGCACAGTGTGCTATACTACTCTACGGCTGCGAACGGTGTGTGATGAACATCCGTTCATCACAGCCGGCGATATGCGTTGATGCGGGAGGTTGCCGCCCTTTCTGTGCCCAACAGAGAGAAGCGGGTTTTTCCGCGGAGTATGTCCGATCTTAGAACCGGGCGAAAGAATTACGGATGCGAAGGGATACGTACGGCGCTGCATTCTGCGGCACGGACCAATGTCCATCATTCTTTGCGAGGATTCTTTCCGGGAGAACTGCCTGGCGGTTCACCGGATTTTGTCATGCGAAGAGATTGAACACCCGGAAGCGTGTGTGATTTATCGGCTCGCCTAAGGCAACATTAAATTAGGAGGCGAAAGTAATGGCAGTCAAAGAGAAAATCAGAATTCGTTTGAAGAGCTACGATGCATCCCTGATCGATGCGGCTGCGGCCAAGATTGTGGAAACCGCGAAGCGCACCGGCGCCCGCGTGTCCGGCCCGATCCCCCTGCCCACCGACAAGGAAGTCGTCACGATCCTGCGCGCTGTCCACAAGTACAAGGACAGCCGTGAGCAGTTCGAGACCCGCACCCACAAGCGTCTGATCGACATTCTGAAGCCGTCCAACAAGACGGTCGAGGCTCTCACGAGCCTGCAGCTCCCCGCGGGCGTCGACATCGAAATCAAGCTGTAAACCTTATTTATACGCTGCTCTCACGCCGGTCCGAACGGCCGTGAACGTTGACCGCCGGCAAAGCGCGGCGTCAAGGAAAGCAGCAAGACCAAGATGAATGACCGCGGAGAGGTCATGTTGATGGAGGCAACGTTAACCCCCACCAACCAATAACCTTTTTAGGAGGAAAAAACAATGCAAAAAGGTATCATCGGCAAGAAGCTGGGTATGACCCAGCTGTTCGACGAGAACGGCAAGGTCGTCCCGGTTACCGTGATCGAGGCC
>CALXHS010000103.1 GCA_944388165.1 uncultured Gemmiger sp.
ATGAACGTCTATCCAAAATGGATTCAGCGCCTGGGGATTTTTATTATTCCAGTGTTTATCATAACTAATTTTCCGACACTTTTTGTGGCACAAAAATTATCTGTTGGACTGGCAGTGTGGGGGATTATAGCACCTATCATTGTATTTGTCATACAGCGGTTGGTTTGGAGAGAAGCGCTAAAACAATATACAAGTGCAAGTGGGTGAGCCATTTGCAATCTCAAAATTTTCACCTTGGACCATCGAGGGTTTCAGGGGAAGATTCCCCTGACAAGTGGCATTTTGCCGGCGTATGCCAGCATAATGCCGTGCTTGCCAATTCCTATCTCACTCTATTACCAGCTGAAAAAGAGAGCGCCTCTGCAGAGAAAACACTGGCAAACCAGAAGTCCAAAATGGGCATTCACATCTTCCTTTTCAGCCAGTAGATATTTTGCTTATCTCTATACTTACTAATCTCCCATATTTAGTTGCGTTGGATTCTCCAGAATCGGAAAATCCAATCATGGGTTTTCCGGTTTTGGAGAAACCTCTTTCTGTGGCACCTCAAAGATTTGGTAATCACAGTCGACGATTCGTCCTTTGGCATCTCGAACCTTTACACGGACCAGATACCCGTGCCGCATCAATTCATTCAGGCCGCTACGGATACTGTCGATACCGTCACTGCTGAAACGGGCCAGACCGCGCAAGCTATAATCCCAGTTGTCCGGATTGGAAAGCATATAGGACAGCAGTCCTTTTGCTTTCAGAGACAAACTGGCATCCCGCAGATGGACGTTGCTCATCACAGTAAAGTTGCTGCGCTTAGGCACACGAAAAACAGACATAAAACACTCTCCTATCGGGTTACTTATGGCGGGCATGGGGACCCCGTTTTCGGGACCCCGTTCACCTAAAACGTGTCAAAAACTCAGCGGAACAAGCGGAATCATTCCGGCAAATTGCAGGAATGGTGCGGCCAAAACAATGCAGTCATTTTCTGAAACATGATTTTCGGCCGTTCGAATCCACCAGCTCCCACCAAAAGCCCGAACGCTTAAGCGTTCGGGTTTTTCTTTTGTTTCTGCAAATCCAAAGGGGGATGGATATGGCGCTGGTGTTTGAGGGGATTCTCCACATATCGCCGGAGCGGCTATACGTCAGTCAGCTATATGTGAATGAAGCAAAGCTTCTGTCGGTTCGGTCCTGGCTCACATCCGACAACCTGGAGCGATGTGAGCCACTTCCGGTACATGATTTTGGAGATGGAAACCTGACCTTGACGGATGGGCACACGCGGGCACTGGCACTGCTGCAGCAAGGATTGTCTTGTCCTGTACGATATGATAATGACGAGGAGGTCGTGGGTGTGTCCGGCTTGAAAGCCTATCGTATGGCAATTGGATGGTGTCGGGACGCGGGCGTGTATACAGTGGGGGATCTTTGCGGGCGCGTCTTGTCAGAGGTTCAGTACGAAAAGCTCTGGGTGGAACGATGCCGGAAGGCGTTTTCCTCTATGGGCTAAAAGGTACAGGCAAACAAAAAACGGCTCCGGCGGATGTTTCCGTCTGGAGCCGTTTTTGGTTGCTCAGTAGGTAATGATAATCCCCTGTTCCTGGGCATAGAAGCTGCACAGGCCGCTGCAGGGCACTACCTGCACCGGGGCTTCAGGCCACTTGGCATGGATGCCGTGGACCAGCAGGGAGGCGGCGTTGTCGTTGAAGCAGTGGCTGATCAGGATGGGGCGGCTGCCGTCGTATCCGTCGTGATCCATCTGCTCCAGAATGCGGGCCAGTACCCGGGGCTCGCCGCGGGTCTTGAAGAAGAAGTCGATCTTGCCGTCGGCAGTGCGCTTGCCCAGCACCCGCATGTTCAGGCGTCCGGCGATAAAGCCCACGACCTTGGAGACCCGGCCGTTCTTGGCCAGGTTATCGAAGCTGGCCAGGGCAAACATGATGTGGCCCTGGGCACTGTATTCGGTCAGCGCATGGCAGATTTCTTCAAACCCGGCGCCTTCCCCGATCATGCGGTTGGCCAGGGCGGCAGCGGAAGCCAGCGCACCGGAACAGCTCAGGGTGTCCAGGATGAAGATCTCTTTTTCCGGATGTTCCTCCAGAACCATTTCCCGTGCAGCCACCGCGGCATTGTAACTGCCGGAAAGGTTGCTGCTGATGGTCAGGGCGATGACCTGGTCCGCCTGCAGAAAACGCTCGGCCCATTCTTCGGGGCTGGGACAGGCGGAGGTGGAAGCACCGTTGTAATCGGTCATTGCCTGGATCATCTGCGGCACATTCAGTGTGGGCAGGTCCACGTATTCCCGCTCGCCAATGCGGATCTTGAAGGGGACCAGTGCAAACTGCACCCCGGCGGAAAGGGGCGTCAATTCCCGGATATCACAAGAAGTGTCCGATACGATCATCCATGCCATGGCAAAACCTCCCGGCACCGGTGCAGAACACAGGCGCGCTTTATACCAAGTGTTGGTTTCTATCCTTTTATTATACGGGGGTGCGGTGAAACCGTCAAGCATTCGTCTCGTCGTTACATTTTTGTAAAAGGTGAAAGGGCAAGGCTTTTGCTCTTGCGCACGGTACGGAAAAAGAGGTATAATATTTCCATGTTCGATGTACCATGCGCCCGGAGCGCATTTTGTGGTGGGAGAATTCCGTATTATGGCCGATTACTATTACTACAGAAAAAAGGTGGAAAACCAGCGCCGCCGCCGCAAGGCGGTGATTGCGCTGCTGATTGTTGTGGCCCTGCTTTGCGCAGTGGCCGGGTTCTTCTGGTTCCAGGGGCATCAGCCGGAACAGTCTGCGGCCACACCTGAGAGCGCTGCCGAAGAGACTGCGGCACCTGCCCCAGAAGCCGCTGCAACCCCGGTGGCAGATCAGGCTACCACCGAAAGTGCGGTGCCTTATTCGCCACAGCGGCTGCTGCCGGAGGTGGAGACCGCTTCCTGGGATACCTGCCAGCCGGTGGAACAAACCATCGACTTCGAGTATCTGAATACCGATGCCCGCATGGTGGCGCTGCCGCAGTCCGGTCGTGTGACCCGTGAACATTTCAATACCGCAACCTTCCTGGGGGACAGCATTACCGAGGGCATGGCCATTTATGATACCGGCTACAAAAATGCCCAGGTCCGCGGCTACCGCAGTGCCGGTCCTCAGATCATCGTGAATAACGCGGTGGTGCATGATTATGCCCGCAATGTGGACGAAGCTGCACTGGATGCGGTTGTCGCTTCCCAGCCGGATTTCCTGTATGTGCTGTTCGGCACCAATGCGCTGGTGAATCAGGGAAGCGAGGATTCCTTTATTGCCTATTATGACAAGATGATCGAGATCCTGCAGCAGAACCTGCCTGGCGTGGCCATCTATATCCAGGCAATCCCTGGCGTGCAGGAAACGGTCGTCCAGACCAAACCCGGCCTGGATAACGCCCGCATCCAGACCATCAACAACATGCTGGCCAACATTGCCCTGACCCGTGGCTGCTACTTTGTCAATATTCAGGAAGCCCTGACCTATCCGGACGGCAGCCAGATTGACGAGTACCAGACCAGCGACGGCATACACATGGGACCTGCCGGTTATGCGGCCTGGGCTGATTATCTGGCTACCCACACGGCTTGGGACCGCCGCAATCAGTACGAAGGTACCAGCCCCTACTATATTTTGGGTTCCTGATAGCAATAAGCGCTTATGGCGTACTTTTTAGCAAAAAGTACGCTATAAGCGCTTTTTTCGTACCAAAAACCAAGAGTTTGACACAAAAAATGACTATTTTGCACAAATCGACAAGCGGGCTTGACAAAATTTTGGCGCTTTATTACAGAAAAGTCTTGAAATTCGCGCCTGAAACAGGTAATATAGAATCAATAGAAACCACACATATGGCGAGTCTGTTCAAAAATGACCCGCACACCTATGGTTTTATAAGGGGAGATCAAATTGAAACAGCAAGAAAAGGTGCCAAAGGCTTCCGACCTGCCGATCTATCTGTTCCGGCAGGGCAACAACATGGAGGCTTACCGCTATTTCGGCGCACACCTTTGTGAGCAGGACGGCCAGGCGGGCGTTGTGTTCCGTCTGTGGGCGCCTCATGCAAAGGCTGTCTCCGTGGTAGGTGATTTCAACGACTGGGTACCCACCGCCAATCCCATGCAGAAGGTGGAAGAAGGCATCTGGGAACTCTTTATTCCGGGAATGAAGCAGTTTGATGTGTACAAATACTGCGTCACCACCCCGGCGGATGAACTGGCATACAAGGCCGATCCGTATGCCTTCCACGCCGAGACCCGTCCTTCCAACGGCAGCAAGGTCTATGATCTGAGCGGCTTCTCCTGGAGCGATTCTGCTTGGGAAGAGGAACAGAAAAAGCGCGATGTGATCAACGGACCCATGCTCATCTATGAGCTGCATGCCGGCAGCTGGAAGATGAAGGCGGACGGTGTGCCCTACAACTATTCCGAACTGGCGGATGAACTCATCCCGTACATACTGGATATGGGCTACACCCACGTGGAACTTCTGCCCATCACCGAATATCCCTTTGACGGCAGCTGGGGCTATCAGGTCAGCGGATACTACGCTCCCACCAGCCGCTACGGCACGCCTCATGACTTCATGGCCTTTGTGGATAAGATGCACAAGGCCGGCATCGGCGTGATCCTGGACTGGGTGCCCGCCCATTTCCCCAAGGATGCCTACGGCCTGTATATGTTCGACGGCGCGCCCTGCTACGAGGACCCCAATCCCCGCCGCGGCGAGCATAAGGAATGGGGCACCATGGTGTTCAACTATGGTATGCCCGAAGTACAGAGCTTCCTGATCTCCAGCGCTTTGTTCTGGATCGAACAGTATCATGTTGACGGCCTGCGCGTGGACGCGGTGGCCAGCATGCTGTATCTGGACTACAACCGCCGGGACGGCGAATGGGAACAGAACGTCAACGGCGGCAAGGAAAACCTGGAGGCCATCGCCTTCCTGCAGAAGTGCAACAGCACCATCCTGGGCCGTTATCCCCACAAGTTGATGAGCGCTGAGGAATCCACCGCCTGGCCGCTGGTCACCAAACCGGCTGCGGATGGCGGCCTGGGCTTCAACTTCAAGTGGAACATGGGCTGGATGAACGATATGCTCAGCTACATGAAGACCGATCCGCTGTTCCGGGCCGGCAACCACGGCAAGGTCACCTTCAGTTTCTTCTATGCTTTCAGTGAGAACTTTGTCCTGCCCATCAGCCACGACGAAGTGGTCCACGGCAAGTGCAGCCTGATCAACAAGATGCCCGGCGACTACGAACAGAAGTTCGCCAACCTGCGCACCTTCTATGGCTACATGGCCGCCCATCCCGGTAAGAAACTGCTCTTCATGGGCCAGGAATTCGGCCAGTTCATCGAATGGGACGAAAACAAACCCCTGGACTGGATGCTGCTGGGCTATGACAAGCACCATCAGCTGCAGAGTTATGTGCGGGACCTGAACCATTTCTACCGCGAGACCCCGGCCATGTGGGAAGTGGATTACAGCTGGGAAGGCTTCCAGTGGATCGTCCCGGACGACAACCAGCAGAGCGTCATCGCTTTCCTGCGCCGGGATGCCAAGGGCAAGATGGTGCTCATCGTCTGCAACTTCAACCCCGTCCTGCGGGAAGGTTACGCTATGGGCGTGCCCAATGCGGGCGGCTATAAAGAGGTGCTCAACTCCGATGACGTGAAATACGGCGGCTCCGGCGTCACCAACGGTACGGTGCGCAGCAAGAGGGGCGCTATGCACGGCTTTGAGCAGCACATCACCCTGACCCTGCCTCCGCTGTCCACCCTGTATTTCAGCGTGCCCGCACCGCGCAAGAAGGTTGTCAAGAAGGAAGGGGACGAACCGGTCAAGGCTGCCAAGGCAACCAAGAGCACCAAGACCGCCAAGGCCGAAAAGCCGGCCAAGCCCACCGCCCGCAAAACCACTTCGGCGGCCCGTACCCGCAAAACCAAGTCCAAACCGTCTGAAAAGATGGAAGGAAATATTTAATCCAATGCAAATACCATATTTAAGGGGAGAAACATTATGGCAAAAGAAATGATCGCAATGATCCTGGCCGGCGGACAAGGCTCACGCCTGTATGCGCTGACCCAGAAGCTGGCCAAGCCGGCTGTGCCCTTTGGCGGAAAGTACCGTATCATCGACTTCCCGCTGTCCAACTGTGTCAACTCTGACATTGACACGGTGGGCATCCTCACCCAGTATCAGCCGCTGGTTCTGAATGAGTACATCGGCAACGGCCAGCCCTGGGACCTGGACCGTCTGCACGGCGGCGTGCATGTCCTGCCTCCGTATCAGCAAGCCAGCGGTTCCGACTGGTACAAGGGCACGGCCAACGCCATCTACCAGAATATTTCCTTCATCGATCGGTATGATCCGCAGTATGTCATCATCCTGTCCGGCGACCAGATCTGCAAGCAGGATTACAGCGACTTCCTGCGCTTCCACAAGGAAAAGAACGCCGAGTTCAGCGTTGCCGTTATGGAAGTGCCATGGAGCGAGGCTTCCCGCTTCGGCCTGATGGTCACCGACAATGACGACCGTATCAATGAGTTCCAGGAAAAGCCGAAGGATCCCAAGTCCAATCTGGCTTCCATGGGCATCTACATCTTCAACTGGGATGTGCTCAAGGCTTACCTGATCGCCGACGAGGCCGACCCCAATTCTGAAAACGACTTCGGCAAGAACGTCATTCCGGCCCTGCTCAAGGATGGCCGTCGTATGTACGCCTATCGCTTCAGCGGCTACTGGAAGGACGTGGGAACCATTTCTTCCCTGTGGCAGGCCAACATGGAAGTGCTGGACCCCTCTCATTCCGGCATCAACCTGTTTGACGAAAACTGGAAGATCTACTCCCGCAACTCCGGTCGTCCCTGCCAGCAGATCGGCCCGGATGCCGACATCGTCAACTCCATGGTCACCGAAGGCTGCAAGGTCAACGGTACTGTCAAGAACTCCATCCTCTTCCCGGGCGTTGTGGTCGAAAAGGGCGCAACGGTCGAAGCCGCTGTGGTCATGGGTGGCACGGTCATCAAGGCCGGCGCTACCGTGGCACACTGCATCGTGGCCGAGAACTGCACCATTGAAGAAGGCGCTACCGTGGGCAAGATGCCCGAAGGCGGCCTGAACATTGCCGAACCCGGCGATGTGGCTACCCTGGGCGCCGGTGTCAAGGTTGGCAAGGGTGCCACTGTCGGCCCCAAGGCGATGGTTTCCAATGATGTAAAGGATGGTGAGGAACAATGGTAAGCAGCAACGCGAACGCTCTGGGCGTTATTTTCGCCAACTCTTATGATAACCTTGTCCCCGAACTGGTGGCGGAGCGCACGATGGCCTCCATCCCGTTTGCGGGCCGTTACCGCATGATCGACTTTACCCTGTCCAACATGGCCAATTCCGGCGTGGACAACGTTTCGATCATCGTGCGCAAGAACTATCACTCCCTGATGGACCATCTCGGCGCAGGCCGTGAATGGGACCTGACCCGCAAGCGCGGCGGTCTGAACATCATCCCGCCCTTTGCGGAACGCAGCATCAAGCTGTATTCCGGCCGCGTGGATGCTCTGGCCAGCGTGCTGTCCTGGCTGACTGCGCAGAAAGAGCGCTATGTCATCCTGGCCGACTCCAACATCGCCATGAACTTCAACTTCAACAAGCTGCTGGAAGCCCATATGGCCAGCGGTGCCGATGTGACTATGGTCTACAACCGCACCGAGATCCCCGATGGCGCCCGCAACGATAACTACACCATCCGTATGGACGCCAACGGCCGCGTGACCGAACTGCTGTCCAACGATTATCGTCCCGGCATGCAGAATCTGTCCATGAACCTGTATGTCATCGAGCGCGAAAGCCTGATCCAGCTGGTCCGTGACGCCGCTGTCCGTGGTCTGGTCTACTTTGAGCGGGATATCCTGGCCCGCAACCTCAGCCTGCTGAACGTCCAGGCTTACGAGTTCACCGGTTATGCCGCCCGTCTGGCCGACATGAAGAGCTATTTCGACGAGAACATGCGCCTGCTGCAGGCCGGCAACGTGGATCAGCTGTTCGATGCTGCCAACCCCATCTACACCAAGATCCGTGACGACAACCCCACCCGCTATATCGAAGGCAGCAAGGTCAAGAACAGCCTGCTGGCTGATGGCTGCGTCATCGAAGGCGAAGTGGAGAACAGCGTGCTGTTCCGCGGCTGCGTCGTCAAGAAGGGCGCCGTGGTCAAGAACTGCGTGCTCATGCAGGATACCATCGTGGAAGAAAACTGCTCCGTGGAATATGTGGTCACCGACAAGAATGTCCACATCACCACCGGCAAGCAGCTGTGCGGCACCGATTCGTTCCCGGTGTTCGTCGCCAAGAACCACACGGTTTGATTGCTCAAAAAGGCGGGCCGCCACATCTCCCCGGCGGCCGCGCCTGATTGAGAGGGCGGGGGAGTCTCCCGCCCTTTCTTTTATCCATCCGCGCACTGCGCGTGATATATCCGCAAGGAGGCTACCATGAGAATTTTGTATGCAGCCAGCGAAGCAGCCCCGTTTGCCAAATCCGGTGGTCTGGCCGACGTGGCCGGCGCTCTGCCCAAGGCCCTTGTCCGTGACGGCATCGACTGCCGCGTGGTCCTGCCCCTGTATAACGATCTGAAGTTCAAGGATACCCTGACCTACGTCACCAATTTCAGTGTGCCCGTGGGCTGGCGCAGTCAGTACTGCGGTCTGTTCAAGGCCGAGCGTGACGGCGTCACCTTCTACTTCATCGACAACGAATATTACTTCAAGCGCAGCGGATTGTATGGCTTCTATGATGATGGCGAGCGCTTTGCCTTCTTTGCCCGCGCCATTCTGGAAATGCTGTTCTATACGGATTTCGAGCCCGATATCATCAACTGCAACGACTGGCAGACCGCACTGACGCCGGTATACCTGAACCTGTATTATCGTCACCTGGACAAGTTCAACCGGATCAAGACGGT
>CALXHS010000104.1 GCA_944388165.1 uncultured Gemmiger sp.
GATAGGTCACGCCGAACCAGCGGTCCTGCGTGGGCAGCACCTTGACGCTGACCTTGCCCTGCTTGAGCAGGCTGTCGATGAAGATGGGCAGCAGGTACTCGGCCTTCAGCTCGTTGCCGGCAATGCCGCCGAAGAACTCCACAAAGCCCTTCTCCAGCATGTCCACGAATTCGGGGGTCAGGCCCCACATGTTCATGGAGACCAGGCTCTCCGCGTCGATGATCTTGCCGCCGGCCTGGGCACCCTCGGGGGTCTTCTCGATGCCGGAAGTCTCATCCACGCCGGTGAGGTAGCCTTCCTCGTTCATGCGGCAGATGCCGCGGGTCACGGCGCCGTTGTCGCTCAGGGTGTTTTTCAGCACAAAACCGGCCATGCACAGGTCGCCCGGCTTTTCGGGGGTATAATTCTGCAGGAAATCATGCAGGATCACAAAGGCCTGCTTACCATAGTAGTCGTCGGCGTTGATAACGGCGAAGGGGCCGTCCAGCTGATCCTTGCAGGACAGCACGGCCTGGCCGGTGCCCCAGGGCTTGGTGCGGCCCTCGGGCAGGGTCACGCCTTCGGGCAGAGCGTCCAGCTCCTGGAAGGCATAGCCCAGCTCTACGCCGAGCCCGGCGCAGATGCTTTCGATGCGGTCGCCGATGGCTTCCCGGAAAGCCTGTTCGATGTCGTGACGGATGATAAAGACGATCTTGTCAAAACCGGCTTCGATGGCGTCATGGATGGAATAATCCATGATGATCTCGCCGTTGGGGCCCACGGCCGCCAGCTGCTTGATGCCGCCGCCGTAACGCGAGCCGATGCCCGCCGCCATAATGACCAGGGTGGTTTTCATAACAAATTCCTCCTGTGTATTCGCTGCCGGAACCAAAGAGGCCCCGGCTGTGTTCCGTGGTAAAAGTTACATTCCGAACATGGAGACCGCCGCCGTGGGGGTCACACCCAGCAGCACCAGCAGCCAGGTCAGGGCCACGCAGGCCACCAGATAGATGACCGCGGCGGGAATGCTCACGCCGCCCCGCAAAGTCAGCATATCCTGGCGGTCCTGGCCTTCGGGAATGCGATCATAGATGGCATGGATGCGGTCCATGCAGGTCTTTTTGTACCAGTAGGTGGCAAACAGGCCCCGGCCCAGCATGATGAGCCAGCTGAGCACAGCGCAGACATTGGAAGCAGGGATCAGCCAGCCGGTGCTCATACCGCTGACGATGGGCGCGTCGGACAGCACCAGCAGCACCAGATAGGTGGGCAGGGTCACCGCCACGTCCAGGGCCGCAAAAAGGGCGCCCAGCTTCCACATCTTGCGGTAGAAGAAGTAGATGGGACCAAAGAAGAAGGCCGCAAAAGACATGCCCAGCTTGCGGTGGGTCTGTTCCATGCGGAAGAACTGCATCAGATAGTACAGGCTGGACGGCCCCACAAAAGTGGCCCAGTCCTTGGCCTTGATGCCGTCAATGGGATCGTTGGGGCCCACTTCCTTGCGGTACAGGCCCTCCGGCCCGGCAGAGTAGGCGTCAATGCGGGGACCGTCGCCGCCGCGGCTGCCCGGTTCGGGCGGGGTGTAGCCGGGATTGTCGTAAATGGGCCGTCCGGCGCCGCTCTGGGGACCGGGCTGGGCATTGCGGGGGTTCTCCGGGCTTTGGGGATGGTCCGGCAGGGGAACTCCGCAATGGCTGCAGAAGTGGGTCCCGGCGGGGTTGTGGGCGCCGCAGTTGGGGCAGGCGGGCTGGCCGTCGTCCCCTTCGCTGTCCGGCTTCCACTCAAACCCGGCGCCGTGGCGGGCGGCGTTCACGCACACACCGTCGGCGGGCCAGCACGCCCGGTGGTAGGGCGTGCCGCATTCGGGACAGACGACGATATCGTCGTTGGGGGCAAAAGGTTTATGGCACACAGGACATGTGCTGCCTGTATAATTGCTCATGGTATCCTCCGTGATTCATCTGCCGCACCATGGCGGCTGTTAACAGAAATCATTATACACCATGCTGACGGTGAAAGCAAAGAATTTTCCGTGAACAATGGGCGGTGTGCAGCTCTTTACAAGGCTGCCCTTTTGGGGTATACTTATGCTGTATGACTATTATAAAAACTAGGGGTATAGATATATGATCACCATTGACGAACTGAAATCCAAACTGGGCAGCTTCCAGACCGCCGTCAACGACCTGCGGGATGCCCTGTCCATTGAAGCCAGCGAAAAGCGCCTGGCCGAGCTGGAACACCAGATGACCATGCCCGGCTTCTTTGACGATCAGGAACGCAGCCAGAAGGTTTATTCCGAGATGAGCGAGCTGAAGAACAAGTTGGAGCGTTACCGCAAGCTGTCCACCCAGTATGAGGAGGCGGGCACCCTGCTGGAGATGATCGAGGAAGAAAACGATCCTTCTCTGGTGGCTGAGGGCGAGGAAGCCGTCAACGGGGTGGAAAAGGCCATCGACGAACTGCAGCTGATGACCATGCTCAATGGTGAATACGACCACTCCAATGCCATTCTGACCTTCCACGCCGGCACTGGCGGCACCGAAGCCCAGGACTGGGCCGAGATGCTCTACCGTATGTACACCCGCTGGGCCGACGCCCACGGCTACTCGGTGGAAGTGCTGGACGTGCTGGACGGTGACGAAGCGGGCATCAAGAGCGCTTCCATGATGATCAAGGGCGCCAACGCCTACGGCATGCTTAAGAGTGAGAATGGCGTCCACCGCCTGGTGCGCATCAGCCCCTTTGACGCCAACGCCCGCCGCCAGACCAGCTTTGCCAGCCTGGAAGTCATGCCCGAACTGGACGACAACATCCAGATCGAGATCAACCCCAACGACATCGAAATGCAGGTGTTCCGTTCTTCCGGCGCCGGCGGCCAGCACATCAACAAGACCTCCTCTGCCGTCCGCCTGATCCACAAGCCCACCGGCATCGTCACTTCCTGCCAGACCCAGCGCAGCCAGCTGCAGAACCGTGAGTACGCCATGGACATGATGAAGGCCAAGCTGTACCAGATCGCCCTGCAGCAGCACAAGGACAAGATCGACGACATCAAGGGTGTGCAGAATGAGATCGCCTGGGGCCACCAGATCCGCAGCTACGTCTTCATGCCCTACACCCTTGTCAAGGACCACCGCACCAACTACGAAAGCGGCAACGTGCAGGCTGTCATGGACGGCGACCTGGACGGCTTCATCTACGCCTACCTGAAGGCTTCCTCCCGCGGCGAACTGGAAGAAGTCTGATTTCGAACTTCAGCTCCCGCTCCCCGGCGGGAGTTTTTTGTTTTTTGCTGTTTCTTTGCCGGTTCGCTTTATTTGTTCACAAAGGCGCGTATATAATGCTGGATATATTTTCCTGCCCACAACAATCTGGAACCATGTTCAGAAAACAAGGAGGCTGAGCCCGTTGCCCCGTTCCCGAACGCCCCATGCGCCGCAGCAGGCGTCTGATGCCTGCCCGGTGCTTCATCCTACCCCGGAAAAAGGCCTGACCGAAGCCCAGGCCGCCGCGCGCGCTGCTGCCGGGCTGACCAACCGTGCGCCCCAGGGCACCAGCAAGACCACTGCCCAGATCCTGCGGGACAACATCTTTACCTTCTTCAACCTGGTGTTCGTGGTGTTGGCCGCCTGTCTGTTTGCGGTGGGCTCTTATCTGAACGCCGGATTTCTGGGCGTGGTGGTCTGCAACGCGGTCATCGGCATCGTACAGCAGCTGCGGGCCAAACATACCATCGACAAGCTGACCCTGCTGGCCGCCCACAAAGTCCGCTGCGTGCGGGACGGCGAAATCCGCCTGCTGTCCTCGGAAGAACTGGTGCGGGATGACATTGTGGAATTCACCGCCGGGGAACAGATCTGTGCCGACGCGGTGGTGCGTACCGGCACCGCCCAGGCCAACGAAGCCCTTATCACCGGCGAGGCCGACGCCGTGGAGAAAGGCCCCGGGGATGTTCTGCGGTCCGGGTCGTTCCTCATTTCGGGGCGGTGCCGGGCTCAGCTCACCCATGTGGGGGCGGACAGCTACGCCAACCGCCTGGCCCAGGAAGCACGCGCCGGGCATGCGGTGCCCAAAGGGGAGATGATGCGCTCCCTGGATAAACTCATTCGCTTCATCGGCCTTGCCTTGGTGCCCCTGGGGGTGCTGATGTTCCTCAACCAGTTTTCCGCCCTGGAAATGCCCTTGCGGGATTCGGTGGAAGCCACCGTGGCATCTCTGGTGGGCATGATCCCCGAAGGCTTGTATCTGCTTACCAGCATGGCCCTGGCCGTGAGCATGATCCGTCTGGCCCGGCGCAAGGTGCTGGCCCAGGACATGAACTGCATCGAGACCCTGGCACGGGTGGATGTGCTTTGCGTGGACAAAACCGGCACCATCACCGAGACTCGCATGGAAGCCGGGGAACCCCAGGTGCTGGACGAAGGCTGGACCGCCGCCGGTGTGGAAACGGTGCTGCGCAGCCTGTACGCCGATACCGAACCGGACAACGACACCGCCCGGGCTCTTTGCCGCCGGTTCTGCGCCGATGAGGGAGAGCGCTGGCCGCGCACCGCCTCGGTACCTTTCAGCTCTGCCTGGAAATGGAGCGCTGCGGTTTTCCGTGACCACGGCGCCTTTGTGGTGGGCGCGCCCGATGTGGTAGCCGGGCCCCGGACCAGGGAACTGAAACCAGAACTGGTGCCTTATCTGGAACGGGGCAGCCGGGTTCTGCTGCTGGCTGCCTGTGACGGCCGCCCCGACCCCAAGACCGGATTGGACCCGGACAAACTGCGGTTTCTGGCCTTGCTGCCGGTGACCAACCGGGTGCGGGCCGAAGCCCCCCGTACCTTCCGCTATTTTGCCGACCAGGGCGTGGCCATCAAGGTCATTTCGGGGGATAACCCCCTCACCGTCAGCCGGGTGGCCCGGCAGGCGGGCATTGCGGGGGCGGAAAACTTTGTGGATGCCTCCACACTGCACACCGACGCCGAACTGGCCGAAGCCGCCGAGCGGTGTTCGGTGTTCGGCCGGGTGACACCGGACCAGAAACGCAAGCTGGTGCGGGCCATGCAGGCCGCCGGGCATACCGTGGCCATGACCGGAGATGGAGTCAATGATGTCCTGGCCCTCAAGGATGCAGACTGCGGCATCGCTATGGCTTCCGGGGCCCAGGCAGCCAGCCAGGTGGCCCAGCTGGTGCTGCTGGAATCGGATTTCTCCGGCCTGCCCGCCGTGGTGGCGGAAGGCCGCCGGGTCATCAACAACATCCAGCGTTCCGCGTCGCTTTATCTGGTGAAAAATATCTTCTCTTTCACCTTCACCCTGGCCGCACTGTTCATCACCCTGCCGTATCCCTTGCAGCCCATCCAGCTCACCCTCATCGCGGCGGTGACCATCGGTATCCCGTCCTTTGTGCTGGCCCTGGAACCCAACCACGAACTGGTGCGGGGCAAGTTCCTGCCCAATGTGCTGCGGGCGGCATTGCCCGGCGGCCTTACCGACCTGTTGCTGGTGCTGGCGCTGGAAGGCGCCGCCACGGCCTTTGAAATGTCCTACGACACCCTCTCCACCATGACGACCCTGGTCATGCTGGGGGTGGGGCTGGGCGTGTTGTGGCGGGTCTGCCGCCCGTTCACCCGTCTGCACGCGGCTTTGTGGACCGGCATGCTGCTGCTGGCCGCGGCAGGGGTGGCTGTTCTTGGCCCGGTGCTGGACCTGGTGCCCCTGGAACGCCAGGAATGCCTGCTGCTGGTGATTTTCTGGGCCGTTACCCCTTATGTCCTGCGAACGCTGACCAGAGCGGTCACCGCAGTGTATACTTTCTGGAAACGCCGCCATACCGCCGAATCTGTATAAGAAAAGCCCCCGCTGCCTGTGTTTTCAGGCCGCGGGGGCTTTGTGCTGCGAAATGATTATCGGGCATTTTTTAGACGTTGGTCAACACCAAAAAATTTAAAGCGTTTGCAGTTGCCCAGCATCCGGCTGGATACCTTTTCGGTATAGCGGGCTTCAAAGATGCCCTGGTCGGTGATGTTGGTGGTGTATACGGTGGGGCGGTGGCAGAGCATGCGGGTGTTGACCAGCTCATACAGCACGCTGATGGTCAGGGCGGTGATGTGCTCGGTGCCCAGGTCGTCCAGAATCAGCAGGTCGGCTTCCTTGCAGGCTTCCAGCCAGCTGTCCTCGCTGTCCCGGTCGAAATGTTCCCGGCTCAGCTGGGCGGCCAGGGCGGCGCTGCTGGTGTAGAGCACATCGTATCCCTTTTCCAGCACGGCGTCAGCCACGGCCAGGGCCAGGTGGGTCTTGCCCAGACCCGCCCCGCCCATAAACAGCAGGTTGGGGCTTTGAGCACCGAAGTTCTCCGCCCAGCGACGGCAGAACTGCAGAACCTTGGCCATGTATTCCCGGGGCGGGCCGACCAGTTCGGGTTCCACCTCCGCCGGGTAGCGGGTCACATCAAAAGTGTCGAAGCCGCACAAAGCCAGGGGGCTGGCGGCATTGATCTCCTCCCGCCGCAGGGTACGGGCCACCTGGGCCACACAGCGGCAGGGGGAACCTTTATACAGCCCGGTGTCGTGGCACAGCGGGCAGGTGAACTTGGGTTCCAGGTCGGCAGGGGAGCGCCCGGCTTTGCGCAGGGCTTCCTCCAGCGCCAGGCCGGCCTCCTCCAACTTCTTGGCGGCAGGGGCGGTGTCGGCACCCCGGGCGGCGGCCATGGTCAGGGCCAGACCCGCCTGTACCCGGGCTTCCTCGGCGGCGGCCAGTTCGGGGTGGGCCGCAAAGGCGGCGGCCCGCATGCGCTCGGCACGGGTCACGGCCTGCTGGCGGCGCCCCGCAATGTGGCGCTGGGCTTCGCGGAACAGTTCGTCCTTGGTGCGCATGGCTTATTCCTCCGTTTCGTCCTCAAATACAGCGTTCCAGTTGGCGTGGAACAGATCTTTCTTGCCCGGGGCGGAGGCGGCGGGTTTCTGGCTGGTGGCCAGGATGTTGGCGCCGGAAAGCTGCCCCTTGCCCCGCACTGCCTGCAGGGTGGTCAGGCCCTGGGCACGCCAGGACCGCAGAATACCGTCCACATACCGCACGGTGCGGTGGGCTTCGGCGTGCAGAATGGCCTCTGCGATCATTTCGGGGCCAAACCCCCATTCCTCATACCACCGGGTGATGGCGTTGCGCTCCCACCCGGTCAGGCGGGCAGCTTCGGTGCCGAACTGTACGGCAGTTTCGCTCCAGCGGGCGGCCCGCAGGGCTTCCTGCTTCAAAAAGCGCTCGGCGTCGGCACCGGTCTCCACACCGGCTTCCCGCCAGCGGGCCAGCTCCCGGCTCACCGCCGCCACCGTGCACCGTCCCTGCCGGGCCACCTCGGCGCAGCAGGTCAGGATCACATCGGGCAGCCAGCCGTCCTGCAGATACAACCCAACCAGCCGCTGCATCTCGCTGCGGCTCAGAGCCCGGCCCAGGGCAGTCTGGGCTTCCTGGCACAGCACCGCCACATAAGGGTCGTTCAAAGTGGTCAGGTCGATCATGGGAGGCTTGGGAGTTTCGGGCCGGGGCAGGGCGTTGCGGTCGCTTTCCAGCAATCCGGCCCCGGCCCAGTACTGCAGGGCCCGCTTGGCGGCCTCGATGCTCTTCAGCCCCAGGTCATGGGCGATGGTGCGGGGGTCCGGGGCGCCGCCGCCGATCAGGTAAAGCGCCACCCGCACCGCGTCGCCGTCCGCCCGGGGCAGATGCTGCCATACCAGCCGGGGCACCGCCACCGTATCTCCATTGTGTGCCGCCAGCCGATACCCCATGCCAAACTTCCTCCATACCTCTATTTTATGTCCCCATATTATACCATTGCGGGCCCGGGGTGTAAAGCGAGGTGCCGGGGGCTATGTCAAAACTGACAAAAACAAAAGTGAAATCTTGGCGGGTATTTCCTGCGGTCTCCGCTTGCGAAGCCGGCTAAAAGAATTTACAATAAAAGTAATAACTCCCGCGCTTTGTGCGCAGACAAAAAGTGGAAAAAAGGAGTGATTCCCATGGCCATCAGCCTGGTCAAGCTGCCCACTAAAAAGAAAGATCTTCTGCTCCGCGTGGCAAAAGGACATTTTGCCACCAGTCACAGTCATATCAACTATTATATCGACGTCACTATGCAGAAGACCCGTCTGTCGGAAGCCCGTGCCGTTGCCCAGGAACTGGTGCGCCATTACACCGCCACCACCATCGTGGACACAGTCCTGTGTTTGGACGGCACCGAGGTCATCGGCACCTGCCTGGCCTCCGAACTGACCCGCGGCGGCTATGTAAACATGAACGCCCACCAGACCATCTATGTGGTCAGCCCCGAACACACCAGCGGCAGCCAGCTGCTTTTCCGTGAGAACACCGCCCCCATGATCACCAACAAGCATGTGCTGATCCTGGCGGCGTCGGTCACCACCGGCTACACCGCCCAGGCCGCGGTGGAAGCGGTGGACTACTACGGCGGCGTTGTGGCGGGCATCACCTCCATCTTTGCCACGGTGACCGAGTGTGCCGGGTATCCCGTCACCTCCATCTTCGATCCCTCCACCCTGGGCGATTACGAAAGCTATGATTCCCGCAACTGCCCGTGGTGCAAGCAGGGAACCAAGATCGACGCCCTGGTGAACAGCTACGGCTATTCCAGCCTGTAAAACGCCCATGAGCGGGGCATTTTTGCCCTGATGTCCTTTTCTCTTTTCGCAAAACCCCTGCCGTTGCACCGGCAGGGGTTTTGTGGTATGCTAAGGACAGTATGCCCAGCCGTCCCCGGCGGCCGGCGGGGCAAAATCGGAAACAGTTCGTTCCGGCGCGAACCGGAACAGGGAAGGAGAACGGCCCGATGCCCGAAAAGCAGTTTCCCACCTGCCGGATCATGGGGGTGGATGTGGCTGTCACCGATATGTCCGCCGCCCTGGAACTTCTGCGCGGCAACCTGGAACAATGGCGGGGCGGCTACATCTGCGTAGCCAACGTGCACACCACCGTGACCGCCTATCAGGACGAAAGCTACCGCGCCGTGCAGAACGGTTCGGTGATGGTCCTGCCGGACGGCGGTCCGTTGTCCAAATACAGCCGGGCCCACGGCTTCCCCCAGGCGCAGCGGGTCACCGGCCCCGACCTTATGCGGGAAGTGCTGGCCAAAAGTGCCGAGACCGGCTGGACTCACTATTTCTACGGTTCTACCCCCGAGACTCTGGAAAAGCTGGGTAAGGTTTTGGCCGAACGCTATCCCGGCGCTAAGGTTGTGGGCATGTACAGCCCGCCTTTCCGTGCTCTCACACCCCAGGAGGATGAGGAGGACGTGGCCCGCATCAATGCGGCCGCCCCGGATTTTGTCTGGGTGGGGCTGGGGGCTCCCAAACAGGAACGCTGGATGGCCGCCCATGCCGGCCGGGTCCATGCCCTGATGCTGGGGGTGGGCGCCGCTTTCGATTATGAAGCGGGCAACATCCAGCGCGCCCCGGGCTGGATGCAGCGGCATAACCTGGAATGGCTGTACCGGCTTCTGCAGGACCCTGCCCGGCTGTTCGGACGGTATTTTTCCACCAACCTGCGCTTTTTGCTCTGGGCCGCGAAACAGAAGAAATAAAAACGACCAGGGGGAACACCTGTGGCGAACAAGGATAAAATTCAATATCTGCTGAACCTGCTGGTCGATGCCGTCAGCCTGCTGGTCAGCGTGGTGGCGGCCTGGCTGGTCACCGACAAGGTCCTGCATGTTCTGCTGGACTATACCCTGCAGGACTGGAACCAGTTCATTCTCATTCTGGTGTTGTCCTTTGTGGTGGTGTTTGCACTTTTCAACGGTTCGTCGGGGCTCACCCGGCGGGGCTGGAAATCCGAACTGCTCCTCTGTGTGCAGAACACCATCCTGCTGGGGGCGCTGCTGGCGGTCTGCCTGCTGATGACCAAAGCCACCCTGCTGGAATCCCGGTACCTGTATGTGGGCATCCTGACGGCCAACGCCGTCTGCCTGTATCTGTCTCATACGGCACTGAAGACCTATCTGAACAAATACTTTTATAAAGGTTCCCTGGCCACACTGGTGGGGATCATCACCACCAGCGACCGCGCCCCGGCCCTGATCCACGACCTCAAGCATGACTGGGACAAGAAATTGCAGGGTGTGGTGCTGCTGGATGAATCCAAGCCCGGCGGAAAGGTGGACGGCGTTCCGGTGGCGGCGGTGTACGACACTGCCCTGGAATGGATCCGCCACGAACCGCTGGACGAAGTGTATGTGAATGTGCCCTATCAGAGCGGGGACTCTCTGCGCCCGCTCCTCAATGAGATGGAGAGCATGGGGCTGTGCGTGCACCTGAACCTGACGGTGCTGGAACCCTACACCTCCGCCGCCCGGCAGAGCGGGGAGTGGTTCCCTAAGCTGCAGACCACCGTGGAAACGGCAGGCGGGGTGCCTTTCGTCACCATCTCGACAGGGGAGCACGACTTCGGCGCCATGATCCTGAAACGGCTCATGGACATTGTGGGGGCGCTGGTGGGGCTCGTCATCTCGGTGCCCATCATCGCCGTGACGGCGATCCCCCTCAAACTGGAAAGCCCAGGGCCGCTCTTTTTCCGCCAGAAACGGGTGGGGCTCAACGGCCGTACCTTCTATATCTGCAAGCTGCGCAGCATGTATATGGATGCCGAGCAGCGCAAAAAGGACCTGATGGCCCAGAACAAGATGCAGGGCCTGATGTTCAAGATGGACGACGACCCCCGCATCACAAAGGTGGGCAAGTTTATCCGCCGCACCTCCATCGACGAGTTGCCCCAGTTCTGGAACATCCTGAAAGGGGACATGAGCCTGGTGGGTACCCGCCCGCCCACGCTGGATGAGTATGAGCAGTACGATTCCCACCACAAGCGCCGCCTGTCCATGAAGCCGGGCCTGACCGGGCTCTGGCAGGTCAGCGGCCGCAGCAACATCCAGAACTTCGAGGAAGTGGTCAAGCTGGATGTGGCGTATATCGATAACTGGTCGCTGGGGCTGGATATCCGTATCCTGGTGAAAACCATCGGTGTGGTGTTCCGGCGCACCGGCGCGGAATGATGCTTTCTCCCTCCGCCGCCCGGCGGGGGGAGTTTTGCCGCTTTGAGGCTTTGGAAAGTATAGAACAAAAGGGAAAGGACGTGTCCTTATGGACCGCATCAAGGAATTGTTTTGGATCTTCGGCTTTTCGCTGGCGGGGGAACTGGCTCACCACCTGATCCCTCTGCCGGTGCCCGCCAGCATCTACGGCCTGCTGGGGCTGCTGGCTGCCCTCAAGGCCGGGTGGCTGCACCCGGCCAAGGTGGAACGCACGGCGGATTTCCTGGTGGAGATCATGCCGCTGCTGTTCGTGCCGGCGGGGGTGGGGCTGGTAGCCAGCTGGGAGCAGCTGCGTCCTGTGCTGGTGCCGGTGCTGCTCATCACCCTGGTGTCCACCGTGACGGTGTTCGGGGTCACCGGTTTGGTGGCCCAGCACCTGCTGGATCGAAAGAAGGTGTCCCGCCATGAGTGAGTTCTACGCTCTGTCCGCCTACCTGCCCCTGGCGCTGTGCATCGGCTTCTACCTGCTGGGCATGGTGTTGCGCCGCCGCCTGCACAGCGGGCTGGTCAATCCGCTGCTGGTGGCCATCCTTTTGTGCATCGCTTTTCTGCAGATCAGCGGCATGCCTTACGAAACCTTTTCCGAAGGTGCCGAACCCCTGAGCCTGCTTCTCACCCCCGCTACTGTCTGCCTGGCCCTGCCGCTGTACCGGCAGTGGCATTTTCTGCGCAAGTACCCGGGGGCCATTCTCTGTGCCGTCACCGCCGGGGCTGTCACCAGCATGGGGACTGTGCTGCTGCTCTGCCGCCTGCTGGCGCTGGACCGTTCGGTGTATGTGACCCTTCTGCCCAAAAGCATCACCACCGCCATCGGCATGGGCGTGGCCGAAGAACTGGGCGGCATGGTCACCATCACGGTGGCGGTCATCGTGGTCACCGGTATCCTGGGCAACCTGCTGGGGGATGTGTTCTGCAAGGTGTTCCGCCTGACCAACCCGGTGGCCAAAGGGCTGGCCCTGGGCTCATCCGCCCACGCCATCGGCACTGCCAAGGCCATGGAACTGGGCGAGGTGGAAGGAGCCATCAGCAGCCTGGCCATCGTCCTCTCCGGCCTCATCACGGTGGCGGGGGCTTCGGTGTTTGCCCAGTTTGCCTGAGAAGGGCGTTTACAAAAGCAGCTTCTGTCGTATACAATAAAACCAGAATACCCATCAGGAAAGGAGCGGCACAGGCATGATCCGCATTGCCATTGTGGAGGACGACAAAGAGGTGCAGGCCCAGCTGGCCGGTTATATCCGCCGCTATGAACGCCAGTTCGGGCGGATGGTTGAGCTGAGCCTGTTCGATGACGGGGACGAGATCGTCTCCGACTACCGTGCCGTCTATGACATCATCCTGCTGGATGTACAGATGCGCCGCATGGACGGCATGGCCGCCGCCGAACGCATCCGCCAGATGGACAAGGACGTGCTGCTCATCTTCATCACCAACATGGCCCAGTTCGCCATCCGGGGCTATGCGGTGGATGCGCTGGATTATGTGCTCAAGCCGGTGCCCTACTTTGCCTTTTCTCAGCAGCTGCAAAAGGCGGTGGCCCGGCTGCGGGCGCGGCAAAAGACCTTTCTCACCGTCCCGGTGGAAGGGGGTCTGCGCCGGGTGGATGTGGCATCCCTCTATTATCTGGAAAGCGAAGGCCACAAGGTCCGCCTGTATGGGGAGGAGGGGGAACTCACCGTTTCCGGTACCCTCAAGAGCTTTGAAGAAAAGCTGGCCGGCAAACCCTTCGCCCGGTGCAACAGCGGGTATCTGGTGAACCTGGCCCAGGTCATGGGGGTGCAGCAGAACACCGTGCAGGTGGGACCGTATGAACTGCAGATCAGCCGTCCCAAAAAGAAAGCCTTCATGGAAGCACTCACCGACTATATCGGAGGTGGGGGCGAATGATGCTGCCGGATATTCCCCGCCTGTACACGGCTTTGGCGGAATGGCTGGCCTGCCTTTTGTATGTGCTGGCTTGGCGGCCACGCTTCGGCAAGGCGGCCACCGCTCTTCTCAGCGGCGGGTGGCTGCTGGTGATGGGGGCGTTTTTGCAGCTCACCGGCCATGTGCCCCTGGTATGGTGGATCCCCTGTATGGCTGCGGCGGTGGGGGGCATGTACCTGATGCTCCTTTCGGTGTGCGATATTTCCGCCCTGGATGCGGGTTACTGCTGCGCCCGGGCTTTTATCCTGGCAGAGTTTGCCGCCAGCCTGGAATGGCAGCTTCACTGCTATCTCTGGCCGGACCGTCCCGGCGCTCATCCTTTTTCGCTGTTGCTCATGGCGGCGGTATATGCCGGGGTATACGGCTTTACCTTCTGGTTTGATTTCCGCCGCGGGGGACGGGGGAGTGCTGCCCACCCCGGGGCGGACGGCCGCTCCCTGGGGACGGCGGCGGTCATGGCGGTCACTGGCTTTGCGGTCAGCAACCTGAGCTTTGCCCAGGCAGACAACAACACCATGAGCGTGTTCTATATCCGCACGCTGGTGGATTTCGCCGGGGTGCTGATTTTGTCCATCCAGCAGGAGCAGCTGCGGGAAGCCCGCCTGCATGAGGAACTTTCCGCCATGGACAACGTGCTCCGCCGCCAGTATGAGCAGTATCGCCAGAGCAAGGAGAACATCCGCCTGCTCAACCGCCGTTATCACGATCTGAAGCTACAGATCGCGGCCATCCGGGCGGAACGGGACCCGGGCAAGCAGGCCGCCGCCCTGGATGAGATGGAAAGCGGCATCCGCATGTACGAAGCCCAGAACAAGACCGGCAACCCCGTGCTGGACACCCTGCTCACCGCCAAAAGCCTGTACTGCCAGCAGCATGACATCAACCTGACCTGTGTGGCTGACGGTCACCTGCTGGATTTCCTGACCACGGCGGATATCTGCACCATCGTGGGCACCGCCCTGGACAACGCCACCGAGAACGTGGAGACCATCCCGGATACCGAGAAACGGCTGATCCGTACGGCGGTGTATGCCCAGAACGGCTTTGTGATGCTGCGCTTCGAAAACTACTGCGAGACCCCGCCCGCCCTGGACCGGGACGGCACGCCCCGCCCCGGCATGCATGGGGGGTACGGCATCAAGAGCATCCGGGCCACAGCCCAGAAATACGGCGGCACCGTCACCGTCCACTGCGACAACAGCTGGTTCACCCTGCGGGTGCTGCTGCCAAGCCCGGCCTGAAACCGCCAATATCCCGTATCCATACCGTATCGGCCGGGCAGTGCCCCGCGCTGATGCGGTCTTTTTACTTTTGTAAATCTGCACAACTTGTATTTTTGCAAGTTGCGCACTATGCACAAAGAAAAAACAGTGAAAAACCGGAAAAATACAGACTTTGCTGCAAAAAGTGCAACTTGTGCAAATTCCGTGTAAAATCACCGGACTATGCTAGAATGATAAAGCAAAAGGGAGTCCCCAAGACAGCGGCATGCAGTCCGGAATGTGTGCCGAACGTTCAGAAGGAGGAAGCAGCATGAGCACTGCAAAAGCAAAAAGGCAGCATCCGGTGCTGCACCGGGTGCTGCTGGTATTGACCAGTATCCTGTTGGTGGTGTTGTTCGCGGCAAACATCGCCTGCGCGATCTTTGCCAAGACGATCGACCAGTATGTCACCGGCACCCGTCTGGATACCACCGAAGAGGCCACGGCGGATGTACTGGCCCATGGCGAGGAAGTGGCCGAACAGATCGAAGCAGAGGGCATGGTCCTGCTGCAGAACAAAGACAACGTCCTGCCTTTGTCCCAGGATGTCAAGCAAGTCAACGTATTTGGCTGGGGCTCTACCCAGTGGCTGGGCGGCGGTTCCGGTTCCGGCCGTGTGGTCAGCACCGACACCGGCCTTCTGCAGGCGCTGGAAGCTGCCGGCATCAGCTACAATACCGAACTCACCCAGATGTACACGGATTTCCAGCCTGAGCGTCCCTATGCTTCCAACATGGTAGGCACCCTGAACAGCTGGCCGGAACAGAGCTGCCGTCTGTATGAGCCGGACATCAACGATACCAATTACTACACCCAGCAGATGCTGGATAATGCGAAAGCCTATTCCGACACGGCCATTGTGGTGCTGACCCGTTTTTCTGGCGAGAGCAACGACTGCCCCCAGGTACAGTACAAGCAGGTCACCAAGGATGGCGAGATCATCACCGATGAAACCCGCACCTACCTGGACCTTTCCACCGAGGAAGAAAACCTGTTGACCTATGTTGGCCAGAACTACCAGAATGTGATCGTGCTGCTGAACAGCGGCAACATCCTTTCGGTGGGCCAGATCGAAACCATCCCCGGTGTGGATGCCTGCCTGACCGTGGGTCTGACCGGCACCAATGCTGCCACTGCCATCCCCAAGGTCCTGTGGGGCGAGATCAACCCCTCCGGCCGTACCGCCGACACCTGGGCCTATGATTTTGCCACGGCTGCCAGCTATGCCAACGCCGGAGCCAACGGCGTGGGTGCCTACACCAATGCCGACGGTCTGTACCCGGCGGACGGCACCGTCTGCGGCAACCTGGGCTCCGATGCCAACTATGCCTATGATCAGGTTTCTTACGTGGACTATGCCGAAGGCATCTACGTGGGTTACAAATGGTATGAGACTGCCGACGCCGAGGGTTACTGGGATGAAGTGAGCAACCAGTACGGTACCGGTTATGACGGTGTGGTGCAGTATCCCTTCGGCTACGGCCTGTCCTACACCACCTTTGACTGGAAAGTGACCCAGGCACCCGCCAACGGCACCGCGCTGACCAAGGACGGCCAGGTGGAAGTTACCGTGCAGGTCACCAACACCGGCAGCGTTGCGGGCAAGGATGTGGTGGAACTGTATTACACCGCGCCTTACATCACCGGTGAGATCGAAAAGTCTGCTGTGGAACTGGCTGCCTTTGCCAAGACCGAGATCCTGGAACCCGGCGAGAGCCAGGAACTGACCCTGACCTTCGACGTGGAGGACATGGCTTCTTACGATTACAGCGACGCCAACCACAACGGCTTTGCCGGTTATGAGCTGGACCCCGGCAATTACATCGTCACGGTGCGCCACGACGCCCATACTGTGGATGACGACCCGGCGGCCACCATCACCCTGAATCTGGCGGCCAACACCCAGTATCCCACCGACAGCACCACCGGTGCCGAGGTGAGCAACAAGTTTACCGGCGACGACGCTATGGATGGCGTCAGCCTGGACGGCACCGATTCCGACCAGGATATCGTCTACCTGACCCGTGCCGATTTTGCGGGCACCTTCCCCAAAGAGAACGTGGACAGCCGCCCCATGGCCGAGAATGTGGCTGCGCTGAACCTCTACACCCCCGAAATGGCTCAGGAATGGGTTGACGAGAGCGACGAACCCATCACCACCGGCGCCCAAAACGGTCTTCTGGTGGAAAAAGACGGCATCATGACCGAGCTGGGCTACCAGCTGGGCAAGAACTATGACGATCCCCAGTGGGATGCACTGCTGGACCAGCTGACCACCGACGAAATGCTGAACCTGACCCTGCACGGCTACGTGAAGGACAGCGAACTGCCCAGCATCGGCAAGGCTACCGGCCGCGCCGTGGACGGCCCCTCTCAGGTGGGCAGCTTCAACCAGCCCGCTTTCGGCACCGGCTATCCCAGCTCGGTGGCCATGGCGCAGACCTGGAACGCCGACCTGGCAACCGAATACGGCCACAGCCTGGGCCAGGAGGCGGCTCACCTGGGATACAGCGGTCTGTATGCACCCGCTGTCAACATGCACCGCAGCCCCTTCAACGGCCGTAACTATGAATACTACTCTGAGGACAGCTACCTGTCCGGCATTATGTGCGGCCGCACTGTGGAAGGCTGCAAGCAAGCCGGTATCTACTGCTACGTCAAGCACTTCCTGTGCAATGACGGCGAGGCCGGTATCTTCCGTGACGGTGTCTATATCTGGATGACCGAACAGACCATCCGTGAAACCTACCTGGAACCCTTCCGCATCATGGTGGAAGACTACGGCGCCACCGGTCTGATGACTTCTTACAACCGTGTAGGGGCTGTTTGGGCCGGCGGCAGCGAAGCGCTGCTGACCGGTGTGCTGCGTGACGAATGGGGCTTTAACGGCGCCGTCATCACCGACTACAGCGACCACCATGCCTTTATGAACGGCGACCAGTCTCTGCGTGCAGGCGGCAGCCTGTGGATGGACGGCTGGCTCAGCGACGGCACCTACGCCTGCGAGACCAGTTCCAACAGCTTCCAGCAGGAACTGCGCCGTGCTTCCAAGAACATCATCTACATGTATCTCAATGCCCGTGCCGTGAACCAGGACTACTGCGCCGAGACCGGCAACGAAGCCATGCTCAAGCCTGCCACGGTGCCCAACTTCCCGGTGTGGAAGGTCGCCTTGGCTGCGGCTGATGTGGTCGTGATCCTGCTGTTTGTGCTGGCGCTGCGTGCCGTGCGCAGGGACCGCAAGGAAAAGGCCGATTCCAATGCCAAAAAGTCCTGAATGGGATGAACTGCTATGAATGTACAGGAAACCATCAAGGCACTGAGCCTTGAACAAAAATGTGCCCTGCTCTCCGGCGCGGATACCTTCCGCACCCGGGCGCTGCCCCAGCACAACATTCCCGCCATCTGGCTTTCGGATGGCCCCCATGGTGTGCGCAAGCAGGCCGGCCCGGCGGATCACCTGGGCATCAACCCCAGCGAGCCAGCTACCTGTTTCCCAACGGCGTCCGCCGTGGCCTCCAGCTGGGACCCGGATCTGGGGGAAGAGATCGGCATGGCGCTGGGCCAGGAGGCTGCCGCCCAGGATGTGGCGGTGCTGCTGGGACCGGGGCTCAACATCAAACGCAGCCCTCTGTGCGGGCGCAACTTTGAGTATTTCTCCGAAGATCCCTACCTGGCCGGCAAAATGGCGGCCTCTTACATCCGCGGCATCCAATCTAACGGCGTGGCTGCCTGCCCCAAGCATTTTGCCGCCAACAACCAGGAGCTGCGCCGTATGGCCAGCGACTCGGTGGTGGATGAGCGCACCCTGCGGGAACTGTATCTGACCAATTTTGAAATTGCGGTTACCGAAGGCCACCCGCAGACCATTATGACCAGCTACAACCTCATCAACGGCACGTATGCCAATGAAAACGCCCACCTTCTGCAGGAGATCCTGCGGGATGCCTGGGGCTTCGACGGCGCCGTGGTCACCGACTGGGGCGGTTCCAACGATCACGCGCTGGGGGTGAAGAACGGCTCCACCCTGGAAATGCCTGCCCCCGGCCTGGATTCGGCCCGGGAGCTGTGCAAGGCCGTGCGGGACGGGCGCATCTCCGAAGTGGACATCAATGCCCGGCTGGAGGAACTGCTCACCCTCATCGACCGTACTTCCGCAGCGCTGAAGAAGGCTCCCAAGACCATCGACTGGGAGGCACACCATGCCCTGGCCCGCAGAGCGGCGAAAAAGAGCATCGTCCTGCTGAAAAACAAAGGCGGCCTGCTGCCCCTGGACCCTCATGCCAAGGTGGCTGTCGTCGGTGATTTTGCCGATACCCCCCGCTACCAGGGGGCCGGTTCCAGTATGGTCAACGCTCCCAAGGTGGACAGCTTTCTGCAGGTCCTGGGGGACAGCAGCCTGACCGTTGTGGGGTACGCCCAGGGCTTTGACCGCCGGGGCAGGATGGATGCTTCTCTGCAGGCACAGGCCCTGAAACTGGCAGCCAAGGCAGACGTGGTGCTGCTTTTCCTGGGGCTGGATGAAGTCAAGGAAAGCGAAGGCCTGGACCGCAGCGACATGAAGCTGGCCCAAAATCAGCTGGAACTGCTGCTGGCAGTGCACAGAGTCAATCCGCGGGTGGCCGTGGTTCTCAGCTGCGGCAGTGCGGTGGAAACCAACTGGCAAAGCCACTGTCAGGCCCTTGTCTGGGCCGGATTGAGCGGGCAGGCGGGAGCCGGCGCGCTGCTGGATGTGCTGACCGGCAAGGTCAACCCCGGCGGCAAGCTGGCCGAGACCTGGCCCCTGCATCTGGAAGATACCCCTGCTTTCAAGAATTTTGGCGGCAGCGGCCGTAACGTGGAATACCGGGAAGGCCTGTATGTGGGTTACCGCTATTACCAGACCGCCGGTGTGCCGGTGTCTTTCCCCTTCGGGCACGGATTGTCCTACACCGAATTTGCTTACAGCGACCTGAAAGCCGCGCCGGATGGCGTGACCCTGACGGTGAAAAACACCGGTTCCCGCGCCGGGGACGAGATCGTGCAGGTCTATGTCTCCAAGCCGGATGCCAAAATCTTCCGACCTGCTCAGGAACTCAAGGGCTTTGCCCGGGTGCATCTGGAAGCGGGGGAGAGCTGCACCGTCACGATTCCCCTGGATGACAAGGCTTTCCGTTACTGGAACGACCCTGCCGGACGGTGGGCCGTGGAGGGCGGTACCTACGAGATCCGTGTGGGGGCTTCCAGCGCCGACATCCGCCTGACGGGCACTGTTGCGGTACAGGGGACCGGCGATGCCGACCCCTATACCGGCGTGGCCCTTCCGCACTATGTGAGCGGACAGACCCAGGATGTGCCGGACGAGGAATTTGCCGCTCTGCTGGGGCATGCCATCCCGGTGTCCCGGGTCACCATCGACCGCAACATGACTCTGGGCGAGATCGGGCATGCCCGCAGCCCTCTGGGATGGCTGGTGCATGTGATCCACAAGCATCTGCTGAAAAAAAGCCTGGCTTCCGGCAACCCGGACCTGAACCTGCTGTTCAACTATAACATGCCGCTGCGTGCTATTGCCAAAATGACCGGCGGTATTGTCAGTATGGGGATGGTGGACGCTCTGGTCATGGAGCTGAAAGGCTTCTGGATCATTGGGCTGGTGCGCCTGCTGGCGGAGTTCGGCATCAACCGTGCCCGCAACAACGCCATGGAACGCCGCCTGAATGCCTCGGGAAAGGAGAATAGCCTGTGAACGCTGTGAAAACCTGGATCAAGGCGCATCCCACCGCCTGGGAGTTCATCCTCTTTAATCTGCTGTCCAACTGTGCCACGGTGACCAATTTTGTGGTCATGTGGCTGTGCACCGGCTTTGTGTTCACCGCCTTCCGCAACCAGCCCTTTTCCTTCTTCATTTTCCGCTATACCAATGTGGAAAGCGATTTGGGGCTGTGCGGTTTTCTGAGCTTTCTGGTGGCCACTGCCGCCGCCCAGACAGTGAACTTCTTTGTGCAGAAAAACTGGGTGTTCAAATCCAATGCAGCCTTCGCCCGGGCGGTGCCCCGGTATGTGGTGCTGGCGGTGGTACTGGTCGTTGTGTCCAGCGCACTGCCTGCTTACAGTCAGAGTTTCTTTATCTGGCTGGGCCTGCCCGCTGCCGTGGCACCCACTCTGGCCAATGTGCTCAATATCGTGGTGCAGGTGGTGCTCAGCTACCCGGCCATGAAGTTCTGGATCATGCCCAGGCAGTAAGGTGAAACGTAAAAACGGAGGTCATCCCCGATAAGGGGATGACCTCCGCTTTTTGGCGCCGAATAGGCATGATAAAACCCCCAGTTCAACTGGGGGTGGATAAAAAATACTTTAGTGAAGAGAACGAACCTCCTGTGCTAGAATAAAGCTGGTCTGGCAACCAAGCAAATCCCGGTCAGGACAAAAAAGGGGAGTGAGGCCCGCTCACGTCCGGCAGACCGGACGGATGTATTTCCAGAACCGGCTGCAGTCATGGTAGAAGTAGAAAATTCGTCCGGGTGACGTATCCAGCCGGTACTCGGATTGTTCCCAGTCAAAATCTTTCATGGCTTGCTCGATGGCAGCTTCCACGGCGCTGTTTTCGGTGGCAAAGTCAAAGGGGCCGTGTTCAAACACGATGTATTCGCCTTCCGGAATGTCGGTCAGCGGCATCTGCGGGGGAACGGGCCCGTTATAATCCATGGGCAGGCGTACACCGTAGCATTCCGCCAGAGGGATACCCCAACTGCAGATCCGACCTTCCGGATGGTTGATGAAGGCCATGACTTGTCCGCTGCCGCTGTTGGGGTCTCCGCCACCCAGGTCGTCCAGTTTGCTTGGGATGCTGTCCAGAAGCCCGCAGATGGTTTCGCAGTCCTGGCCCGGAATGCTGCTTTGCTTTTGCCAGAAATCCCAGTAGCCGATACTTTCATAATTACGGATGTGGAGAAACTTGTGCGGGGGAATACGCACAAAATAGGTCTTTACTTCGCCTGCCTTATTCCGGTTCCCCGGTGTGGCGGTCTCCAAAAGATAACAGTCCATGGGACGCAGAAGAGTGCGCAGCATTACCGGCACGGGATTTTGGCGGTACTGGCTGGGGGTGATGCCGTAGGCTTCCTTGAACGCCCGGGTGAAACTTTCGTGGGAAGAAAATCCGAATTCCACCGCAATATCAAGGATACTCCGGTTTGTGTCCCGCAATTCTTTCAGTGCAAAAGCCAGCTTGCGGTAACGCAGATAATCCCGCAGGCGCATACCGGCGGTCTGGGTGAATTTCCGGGAAATATAATATTCTGAATATCCCATCCGCCGGGCCAGCTGCTGCAGGGTCAGGCTTTCGTCTTTCCGCGCCCGGATACAGGCATCGATCTCATCCACCATGTCCTGAATAGTTTGGTACCACTGCGGCATAATAACTCCCTCCTTTTGGAGCTATTATACTATATCAATTTTTCCGGTGCTTGATTTTGGTTGCACACGACAAAAAACAAAAAAGACCTCCCAGCCAAAGCTGGAAGGTCTTTTGGTCGGAGTGACGGGATTCGAACCCACGGCCTCTTGGTCCCGAACCAAGCGCGCTACCATCTGCGCTACACCCCGAGAAAAAAACCGCAGCAACTTCGCTGCTGCGGTTTTGGTGGTTGGGGATGAGAGGATCGAACTCCCACGGGCGGAGTCAGAGTCCGCTGCACTACCATTATGCGAATCCCCAGTAGGTTGTCTTGGGTTTCTTTCGGGCTACCCCCTTGGGATGCCTGCCCTCGACGTTTATTTATTATAGCGGCTCGCTCTCTGTTTGTCAACAGTTTTTTTCAAAAAAATTCCACTCTTTTTCAAGGGGGAAAATCCCCGTTTCCCTTGCATACCAAAAAGAACAAAAAAGTATGCTTCATCAGAATTTTTTTGTGCACAACAAATGCCGGGGCATTGACAAAGAGGGCTTTTGTGGCGTACTCTTTACATGAAAGAAAGATTGCGGCGGCAGGGCACGGGGGTGTCCGCCGCTCAAATGGGAGGGTTATACTATGAAAATGCGTGTCGGCATCCTTACGTCCGGCGGCGACTGCCCCGGCCTGAACGCCACCATCCGCGGCGTGGCCAAGGCGCTGTACCAGCGTATGGGCGAAAATGTGGAGATCATCGGTATCATGAACGGCTACGACGGCCTGATCAACGGCAACTACCGCGTCATGGACCCTTCGGAATTTTCCGGTATTCTGACCGTGGGTGGCACCATCCTGGGCACCAAGCGCACTCCCTTTAAGATGATGCGCGTGGTGGGGGACGACAAGGTGGACAAGGTCGCCGCCATGAAGAAGACCTACAAGGCGGCCAAGCTGGACTGCCTGCTCTGCCTGGGCGGCAACGGCACCCACAAGACCGCCAACCTCCTCAGCCAGGAAGGCTTGAACATCATCGGCCTGCCCAAGACCATCGACAATGATATCTACGGCACCGATGTGACCTTCGGCTTCCACACCGCTGTGGACATCGCCACCGACGTCATCGATCGTATCCACACCACCGCCGGCAGCCACAGCCGCGTTATGTGCATCGAGATCATGGGCAACAAAGCGGGCTGGCTGACCCTGTACTCCGGCATTGCGGGCGGTGCGGACATCATCCTCATCCCCGAGCATCCCTACGACATCAAGAAGGTGGCCAACGCTGTGGAGCGCCGCGCCAAGGCCGGCAAGAACTTCTCTATCCTGGCCGTGGCCGAAGGGGCACTCTCGGTGGAAGAATCCAAGATGAAGCGCAAGGAATGGACCGCCAAGCGCGCCGAGGAAGGCTACACCACCGCCACCAACCGCATTGCCCGGCAGGTAGAACAGCTGACCGGTGCCGAGACCCGCATCTGCGTGCCCGGCCATATGCAGCGTGGCGGCTCGCCCTCTGCCTATGACCGTGTATTGGCCACCCAGTTCGGCGCCTATGCCGCCGGTCTGGTGGCGGACGAGCATTACGGCGTGACCGTGGCCATGGTCAACCGCAATGTCACCGCCAACCCGCTGGCGGAGATCGCGGGCAAGACCCGCGGCGTGCCCGATGACTGCGCTATGCTCAACGTGGCCCGCTCCATGGGCATCAGCCTGGGCTGATGTATCTTCTTGTCAACAAAAGAAACCGCTGATAACCCGGCGGGCGGCTTTCACCTTTTCGGTGGGGCTGCCCGCCGGCTTTTATTTTACAGATTTTGCAAAAACCGGGCCGCAGGGGATTGACGTTTGCGCCAAAAGGTGATATGGTTAATTACACAAGTAATGAACCGATAAACCGGAGCGCGCGTCCGGCCTTTGGTTCCTGCCTGTATCAGAAAGGGGGCGCTGTTTTGAAAGGAACGCTCAATGACCAAAGCCTGATCTACCGGCAGATCGCCCAACTGCTGGAGGATGGCATCCTGCGGGGGGAATACCCCGCCGACACCCAGGTGCCCAGCACCAATGAGCTGGCCCGGGCGTTCAACATCAACCCGGCCACCGCCGCCAAGGGTATCAACCGCCTGGTGGACGAAGGCCTTCTGTACAAGCGCCGGGGCATCGGCATGTTTGTAGCCCCCGGCGCAGCGGAAGAACTGCGGAAACGGCGGCGGGAAGACTTTGCCCGAACGCAGGTCAAAGCCTTTGTGCGGGAAGCCAAACGCCTGGGATTGACCCAACAAGAACTGTACAGCCTGGTGCAAGCCCAGGCACAGGAGGAAGAACTGCCATGACGAACAACATTTCTATGCCCGCCCCGCAGGCTCTGCAGGCGGCAAAACTCTGCAAGAACTATGGCAAGCAGACGGTCCTCAAGGACCTGGACCTGACCTTTGAACCGGGGCTCATCTACGGGCTTATCGGCCGCAACGGTGCGGGCAAGACTACATTGCTGGGGATCCTTTCCGGCCAAAACTTTGCCACCGGCGGCCAGGCATTGTATGGCGGCCAGCCTGTGTGGGAAAACAGCGCCGTGCTGAGCAACCTGCACTTTGCCCGGGAACTGTCCGCTTCCAGCGAGCTGGCAACTCTCTCTGTCAAGCGTTTTCTGCAGGCGGGGAAGATGTTCTGCCCCTGCTGGAATCAGTCCTTTGCGGAGGAACTGGTCCAAAAGTTTGAACTTCCCATGAAAAAGATGATCAACCGTCTGTCCCGGGGGCAGATGAGCATGGTATCCATCACAGCGGCGCTGGCCTCCCGGGCACCGGTCACTCTGTTGGATGAACCCACCGCCGGCCTGGATGTGGTGGCCCGGGAACGCTTCTACCGTATCCTGCTGGAAGAGTACCAGCGCACCGGCCGCACTTTTGTGATCTCTACCCACATTATTGAAGAAGCCGCTTCCGTCTTTGAAAAGGTGGTCATTCTGGACGAGGGCAAGGTAGTGGCCGATCAGGACACCGAGGACCTGGTGGGCCAGTTCCGCTACATCAGCGGCCCTGCCGCTTTGCTGGACAGCGCCCTGGCCGACCGGGGCGTCACGCCCCTGCAGACCCAGGTGCTGGGCGGCCACAAAATGGTGGCTGTGCGGGGGAGTGAGGAACTCTTCGATGAACTGGCGGCCGAGGACGGCCTGACAGTGGAAGGAATGAACCTTCAGAATGTGTTCGTGGCCCTTTGCGGCCACGGCGACGAGGAGGGGTAAGCATGCGCAACCTTTTGCGATACTATGCCAACAACTTTCTGCAATATATGGCTGTTGTTGTGGTGTTTGTGGCCCTGGTTATCCTGGGCTCCCGGTATACGCCGTTGTCCCTGTTTGAATCTTACAGTTACATGATGCCGTCCCTGGGGCTCTGGCTTGCGCCGCTGACCATGGCGGGCTGCCGGGCCACCACCTCACTGCCCATCTACTTTGGGGTGCGCCGCCGGAATACCTTTATCGGTATTCAGATCATGGCGGTCGCCATGGTCCTGTGTACGCTGGCGCTGGCGGCGGTGGGCATGGCCTGCATCAAGATGTGGACCACCGACTATTCCGTGGACCTGGGTCCGGAAGGCCTTCCCGTCCTTCTGGCGGCCTCCCTGGCTATGACCGAACTGGCGTTGCTGGCCCAGTATGTGCCCAACGGCGGCAAACAACGCACCGCTTCCATCATGCTGGTGCTGATCATGATCGTCTTTGCCGCCTCCATCACTTTGGGCGTCATCAAAGCGGTGGGCTTTCCCATCCCGCTGTTCCCGGTCAGCGTTCTGCGTCCCGGCTGGGGTGTCTTTACGGCGGTGTGTGCGCTGGCAGCGGTGGGTGGAGTCGCTCTGACCTGGCATTATTACCGAAAGGCGGTGATCCGGCTGTGAGGAACCAATCTTTTGCCCGCACTCTGCGTGGTGCTGTTCAAATGGAAAGCAAAACTCTGCTCATCGGCCTGATGGTTCAGCTGGGCGCCTGGGCCTTGTGCCTGGCGGTGCTGGCAATCGTGGACCTGGTGGTCCGGGAGGAGCCGCCGGTCATGGGCATCGGTCTGGCGGGGCTCTTTGCGGTAGTCGCAGGCGTACTTGTCACTTTTTTGGAAGGGCTGTCCCAGTTCAACACCAACCTGGCGGTAGAAATCACCTTCGGCATCTCCCGTCGCCAGTCCCTGGTGGCCGCCTGGGGCGTCACCCTGGGCTGCGGTGTGGTTACCATGGCCTTGGCGGCCTTGCAGGATGGAATTTGGCTCTACGCCTTTGCCGGAGGCTCCGGTGAGGAAGTTGTTTCCCTGATCCCCGCCTGGGGCTGGCTCTGCCTGGTGTTTCTGCCCGGAGCTGCGTCCGCCTTCACCATGGGAATCCTGCGCCGCTTCGGCAAGACAGGGGGGCTGGTGCTGTGGCTGGCATTTATGGTACTGTGCCAGACCCCGCAGCTGTTGGAAATTACCTCCCCCGATATGATGAATGTTCTGGCCGCGGTGATGCCGGTCTTCCTGCCCCTGGTGGGGCTGGCGGTGGCTGTGGTCGGTACGCTGCTTTTGTACCGTGCCAATGCGGTGATTACAAACCGTTGACAAATTCCGACCATCCACGCTACAATGCAAACAGGAAGGAGCGCCGCCCCGGCCGGGGGCGGCGCTCACTGTTTATGGCGGGAGGTGTACCCCATGTGGGATAAAAACGGAAAGGGGCTGCTGCACAGTGCGGTCTATGCCCCGCAGCGCTGGGCCGGTCAGCCGGAGATCCTGCGCCGCGATCTGGAGCTTATGCGCAAGGCCGGGCTGAACACCGTCACCCTGGCGGCAGGGGCCTGGCCCTGGCTGGAACCCAGGGAAGGGGAGTACGCCTTCGACTGGCTGGACAACGCCCTGGCATCCCTGCACGAAGCCGGTATCCGGGTCATTCTGTGCACCCAGGGGCAGGTGTGCCCGCCCTGGCTGGGGCGGCATTATCCCGGCGCCCTGCGCACCGATGCCGGCGGCGCCCGCCCTGCGCCCCAGGAGATGGGCGGCCTTTGCCCCAACCACACCGCCCGCCGCAAAAAGGTGCGGGAAATCGACGAACAGCTGGCCCGGCGGTACGGCGCCCACCCGGCGGTGCTGGCCTGGATGGTCACCGGCATGGACAAGTCCTGCTACTGTCCTTCCTGCCAGAAAGCCTACCGCGCCTGGATGCGTAAAAAATACGGCACCCTGGGTGCCTTGAACGAAGCCGGGGGCACCGCTTACTCCGATTGGGAGGAACTGAGCGCCCCTCAGCTGGACGGCCGCAATCTCTGTGCCGCCCTGGATTGGGAAGGCTTCTGTGCCCAGCAGCGGGCGGAACTGCTGCATATGGAGGCCGAAGCCGTGCGCAAGGGCTGCCCGGATGCCCGCATCCTCACCGATATCCTGCCTCAAGAGGGAGGGGAAGAGGCGGAGGGCACCCTGGCTATTACCCGGCCGGAGTGGCGCACCGGGCCCGACCCTTCCAGCGAATGGAAGCGGGCGGTGCGCACCGCCTTTGCCTACGACCGCGCCCGGTGTGCAGGGCGGCCTTTCCTGGCCCGCCAGATGCCCGGCGTGCGCAGCCTGCGCCCCGGTCTGCCTTTGCTCTCCATGCTGCAGGCGGTGGCCTGCGGGGCGGACGGGGTGGAGCATGCCCACTGGCGCCAGCCGCCCGGCCGCCTGGACGAGGCCGGTGTCATCAGCCGCAACGGCAGCGCCGAGACCCGTATCTTCCGGGAGACGGCCGAAGCCGGGCAGGTGCTGCAGAAGCTGCCTTTTGTGGCGGGCATGGCCACCAAGGCACAGGCGGCTTTGTTGTACGACGGTCGCACTTCTGCCGGGCTGGCTGCGCTGGCGGCGGCCCGCAGCTGCGGCGACCCCCAGAACGTGATCCTGGACCACTACGCTGCTCTGCTGGAAAACTACATCGACGTGGATGTGCTTGACCCTGCCGCCGACTGGTCCGGGTACAAGGTGGTCACGGCGCCGCTGCTGGCGGTGTTTACCCCCGGCATGCCCCGGCGCATTGAGGAATACATCCAGAAAGGCGGGCATTTCCTGCTCACCTTCGGTTCCGGCCTGACGGACGAAAACGGCGCCGCCCTGCCCGGCTGGCCCCCGGTGGCCCTGAACAATGTGTTCGGGGTGGGCTCGGAGGAATGCGACCCCCTGGGACTTGGTGAATCCAACAGCTTCACCTACGATGACCAGACCTACCCGGCGGTGTTCTGCTGCGATATCCTGCGCCGTACCGGTGCCCGGATGCTGGCCGCCTATGAGAAGGACTTCTACCGCGGCCAGCCCGCTGTGACCAAACGGCCCCTGGGCTTCGGCTGCGCCTGGTATCTGGGCTGCCACAGCGACGCCAAATTCCTGCGCAAGCTGTATGCCGATATCCTGAAAGAAGCCGGGGTGCCCCGCCTGGCGGAGATTCCTTACACCCAGGACCTGATGCTCCGCCGCCGCACCGACGGCAAGCGCAACTGCACCTTCTTCATGAACTTCTCCTCCCGGGTGCAGGTGACCGCCGGACACCGGCTGGACGCCTACGGCTGTGCCATGGACACCGCCCGGGTCCAGGAGTAAAACACGCCCAAACGCCGCAAAAGCCCTTGACAACCGCCCGCCCTTGCACTAAACTGGATGGTATCAAATGCAGTGCGGGGGAGTTCCGTGCGGGCAGTTTCCTTTTATAGAAAGCCGGGGGGCGTGGAAACCCGGCAAAGGAGCCCGGTGGTTGTCGCCCCCAAGCAGAAGGTGCGAACCGCCCTTTGCGGCGCAGTAGTGCTTTCCGTTTCGCCCTCGTTACCGGGCGTTCAAGGGGCCTTTGCAAAAAGGCAATTTGGGTGGTACCGCGGTTATTGTATATTACATGACCGTCCCATGAGATCATCTCACCGGACGGTCATTTTTTCGTCCCCCACACAACGTAAGGAGGACACACGAATGGCAGAAAACGAAAAGACACTGGCCAAACAGTATGACCCCAAAGGCACCGAGGACCGGGTCTACCAGAACTGGTGCGACAAGGGGTATTTCCACACCCGCATCGACCGCAGCAAGCGGCCCTTCACCATCGTGATGCCGCCGCCCAACGTCACCGGTCAGCTGCACATGGGCCACGCCATGGACGAAACCTGGCAGGATATCCTCATCCGCTACAAGCGTATGCAGGGCTTTGCCGCCCTGTGGGTGCCCGGCACCGACCACGCCTCCATCGCCACCGAGGCCAAGGTGGTGGCCCAGATGAAGGAAGAGGGCCTGACCAAGGAGATGCTGGGCCGCGACGGTTTCCTGGAGCGCGCCTGGGCCTGGAAGAACACCTACGGCAACCGCATCGTCAGCCAGCTGAAGAAGCTGGGCTGCTCCTGCGACTGGGAGCGTGAACGCTTTACCATGGATGAAGGCTGCTCCAAAGCCGTGCTGGATGTCTTTGTCAACCTGTACAACCAGGGCCTGATCTACCGCGGCAGCCGCATGGTCAACTGGTGCCCCCACTGCAACACCTCCATCTCCGACGCCGAGGTGGAATATGAGGAGAAGGAAGGCAGCTTCTGGCATCTGCTGTACAAGGTCAAGGAGACCGGCGAGATGCTGGAACTGGCCACCACCCGTCCCGAGACCATGTTGGGCGATACCGCCGTGGCCATCAACACCGCCGACCCCCGCTATGCCCATCTGCACGGCTGCCACGTCATCCTGCCCCTGCTGAATAAGGAAATTCCCCTCGTCTGCGACGAGCACGCCGACATGGAAAAGGGCACCGGTGTCGTGAAGATCACCCCCGCCCACGACCCCAACGACTTTGAGGTGGGCAAGCGCCACAACCTGCCCATGGTCCGTGTGCTGACCTACGACGGCCGCATGACCGGCGCCGCCGACAAGGCCGAGGCCGACGCCCTGCGGGAAAGCGGCCGCGCCAGCGCCGACGAGCCCGAAGTCCTGGACTGCGGCAAGTACGCCGGCATGACCGCTATGGAAGCCCGCAAGGCCATCCTGGCCGACCTGGCCGAAGGCGGCTACCTGAAGGAGACCGAGCCCCTGACCCATGAGGTGGGCACCTGCTACCGCTGCCACACCGTCATCGAGCCCATGATCTCCAAGCAGTGGTTCGTCAAGATGGAACCCCTGG